>JBAZSY010000011.1:0-73663 GCA_041662185.1 Bacteroidales bacterium | reverse complement strand
ACAAAGCTTATCGGCATAGAAGCCAACACTACGTTCTGTTTGATGATGATCGTTTAGAAGCGTCATAAACTGTTCAAATATTATCTTTTGTCTATTATTTTGACTTATACTAATTACATTTTGTTGACCTTTTTCACCAAGACTATCCATTAGTGCAAAGCAAGTGGCAGAAATCATTCCTTGTATTACTTCTAATTTATGGGTTGTATTAGGTGATTGGATTACATATTTAATTAGGCTAAAGAATTTATTGAATATAAAAAGATCCTCTTTTTCTAATTTTTGGCAAGACTGATTTTGAATTTGCATATAAAATGGCACTATATTTTTTATATCTATATGTATGTTCTTTATAAAGGATGAAGAAATAGCCACCACTTTTGCCTTAAAGTTATTACTATAATCTATTTGTATAATATTACTTGGTGTATAAATGGCAAGCATACCTTCCGAAATCTCATATTCTTTAAGATTAATTTTTATTTTCATTGTCCCTTTGGTACATAATGCTGCGAGCAATACATCAATTCGGCAAGGGTATTTGAATAATTCTAAATTGTTTAATGACTCATCTAATATAATTATATCATTATTAATACAAACTACCTCAGTAAGTTTTAATTTATCTCTTAATTGAGAAATTGAGAAACTATTTACACCTTGATTATTCATTTTCTATTTTTTCTATTTTTTACTTGTTATTTTATGTCTTTTACCGTATTTTTGCCAAAAGTATAAATAATAATTATAACAATTATAATAATTCTCTCTTTTTCGACTTTTAGAACATTTATTATGATAATTAGAACGCCATTAGTAGCTTTTTTATATTCACTTTTGCAAAAATTTTTAGACATGAACAAAATGAAAAGAACAAATTTATTACAAATTACTGCTCTATTGTTAGTTAGCAGTTTTTTCTGGAGCTGTTCAGGTGATGCTTCAAAAGAAGAGGAAAGAGTTATTTTAGTTAAAACAGTTTCTGTTTCTGCTTCAAACAAAATTTGCGGAAATTCTTATGTTGGCTTAGTTCAAGAAGAACTATCAACTTCACTTAGTTTTCAATCTATTGGAAATATTGAAAGCATTTACGTTGGAGAAGGACAAAGAGTGGGAAAAGGTCAATTATTAGCCACTTTAAATAAAGCTAATCTAAAATCAACTTATGATATTGCTCTTTCTACTTTAAATAGAGCTAAGGATGGTTATGATAGATTAAAGCTATTGCACGATAATGGAAGTTTACCAGAAATTAAATGGGTTGAAATTCAAAGTACACTTCAACAAGCTATAAGCTCTGAACAAATTGCTAAAAAGAGTCTTCAAAATGCTGAACTTAGAGCTCCTTACTCAGGAATTATTTCTAAGAAGAATGCTGAAGTTGGTTCTAATGTAATTATGGGAATGAGCGTATTTACTTTGGTTAAGACTGATAATGTAAATATTAAGATTTCTATTCCTGAAAATGAAGTATCAAAGGTTAAGATTGGGGATGAAGTATCAATTAATGTATCAGCTCTTGGAAACAAGGTTTTTAATGCTAAGATTACTGAAAAAGGAATTTCTGGAGATATGCTCTCTCACACTTATGAAGCTCGTATTAAAATAAATAATCCAAAAAGTGAGCTTCTTCCTGGTATGGTTTGTAATGTTTCAATACTTAAAGAAGGAGAAACTGCTAATATAGTCTTACCTAATAATTCTGTACAAGTAAAAAATAATGGAGATAGATTTGTTTGGTTAGCTAATAAAGGTGTTGCTGAGCAAAGAGATGTTGTAATTGGAGGTTTATCAGGTGATGGAGTAATTATTAGTAGTGGTTTAACCCAAGGTGATAATGTTATTATTGAAGGAAATAATAAGGTTAGCCAAGGAATGAAAATTAGAGTGAAATGAAAAAGAAGATTGGAATAATTGAATGGGCAATGAAGTATCGTCAAATTATTATACTCATTGTCTCTTTATTAGTTATATTTGGTGTTTACTCACTTGTGGTAATGCCAAAACAAGAGTTTCCTACTTTTACTATTCGTCAAGGGTTAGTAGTTGGGGTTTATCCTGGTGCTACTTCTGAAGAAATTGAAGAACAACTAACTAAGCCATTGGAAGATTTTATATTTAGCTTTAAGGATGTTGATAAGAAAAAGACAATTTCTCAAAGCCGTGATGGAATGGTCTTTATTATGGTTGAATTAAATGATAATGTAAAAAACAAAGAAGAGTTTTGGGCTAAATTTAAACTACGATTATCTGAGTTTAAAGCTTCCTTACCTTCTGGAGTTTTAGCTGTTATTGCAAAAGATGATTTTGGAGATACTTCTTCTATTTTAGTTACTTTAGAATCAAAAGACAAGACTTATAGGGAATTAGAAGGTTATCTTAAAGACTTAAAGAAAAAGCTAAGAAAGGTTGAATCGGTTTCAAATCTTAGAGATTGTGGATTACAAAGAGAACAAATAAGTGTTTATATAGATCAGGATAAGTTGGCGTCTTATTCAATCAATACCTCTATGCTGGCGGCAAATCTTTTCTCGCAGGGCTTTACAACTACAAGTGGAAATGTATACAATTCTAAATTTGTTGCACCTATACATATTGCAAATACTTATAATTGTGAATATGATGTTGCACAACAAATTGTGTATTCAGACCCTTTAGGAAGAAGTATTAAACTAAAAGATATTGCTCGTATTGTTAGAGAATATCCTGATGGTAATAATTATATAACTAATAATGGTAAGAACTGTATTTTACTTTCTATGGAAATGAAAGAAGGTAATAATATTGTTCAAATGGGTAAAGATGTTAATACGATATTGGAAGAATTTCAAAAAGGATTACCTAAAGACGTTTCAATGTATCGTATCACCGACCAATCTCAAGTTGTTGGAGAAAGTGTTTCTACATTTTTAAGAGAATTACTTATAGCTATCTTAGCTGTTATTCTTGTTATTATCTTACTTATGCCATTAAGGGTAGCTTCTGTTGCTGCCTCAACAATTCCTATTACTATATTTATTTCCTTAGGAATATTCTATGCCTTAGGATTTGAATTAAATACAGTTACTTTTGCTGCATTGCTTGCAACTCTGGGGATGATTGTGGATAATTCTATTGTAATTATAGACTGTTATATGGAAAAACTTGATAAAGGAATACCTCGTTGGAAAGCTTCTATTGAGAGTGCTAAAGAGTTTTTCCCATCTATATTTTCTGCTACACTTGCAATTAGTATAACATTTTTCCCTTTCCTTATCACTACTCATGGAATGATTAACGACTTTTTGGTATCTTTCCCTTGGTCTATAACAATTGTGCTTGCCGTATCTTTATTAGTAGCTCTTTTACTTGTACCTTTTATGCAATATTTCTTTATAAAATCAGGGTTTAATAGTAAAAAAGATAAACGCAAATTAGAAAATAAGAAAGAGAAGAAAAACTTCCTTGATTTTATTCAATCTAATTATGAAAAGCTACTTGCAATTTGCTTTAAAAATTCAAAGAAAACTATACTTATAGGTGTTATTTCTGCAATAATTGGAGCTGTTATGCTTTTAGGTGTATTGCCAATGAAAATACTTCCTTTTGCTCAAAGAAATCAATTTGCTATTGAAATCTACCTTCCAAAAGGTTCTTCAATAGAACAAACTTCAGCCGTTGCAGATAGCATGGAACATATTCTAAAAAGAGATAAAAGAGTTACTTCTATAACTGCTTTTATTGGTGAAGGTTCTCCTCGTTTTCATACATTATATGCTCCTCAACTTCCAGGGAAAAACTATGCTCAGTTTATTGTAAACACTAAGAGTGATAAAGCTACTGAAGAAATATTAAATGAGTATACTAATAAATATGTAAACTATTTTCCTAATGCAAGAGTTCGTTTTAAACAATTAGAATATTCTGTTGCTGCTGACCCTATTGAAATAAGACTTTATGGTGATAATTCTGAAGAGGTAAAAAAAGCTGCCCAAGAGGTAAAAAAAGCTATGAGTAATGTTGATAATTTACTTTTAGTTCATAGTAATCTTGAAGAACAATTACCAGGAGTATCAATAAACTTAAATGAAGATGAGATTAGTCGTTTAGGTATTAATAGAACATCTGTTGCTTTAAATATGGCAATGAAATATAGTAGTGGTATTCCTGTTACAACCGTTTGGGATAAAGATTACCCTATGAGTGTGGTTCTTAAGAGTGATAGAAATAGTAAAACTAATTTCAATAACCTTTCAAATGAATATATATCAGCTTGGGGTGGTGCATCTTCTGTCCCTTTACGTCAAATTGCAGATATTAAACCTGATTGGACAGAAGGTAATATTGTTCATCGTAATGGAGTTAATTCTATTTCATTAATATCTGACACTAAACGTGGAGTTAATGTTTCAAAAGTTACAGATGAAGTTGTTAAACAAGTTGATAAAGTTAAACTACCTAAGGGTGTAACTTATGAAGTTGGAGGTGCAAAAGAAACAGAAGACGAATTTTTAATACAAATTATTTATGGACTTACTATTTCAATATTAGTTATCTTCTTTATTCTACTTTTCCACTTTAAAAAGATTAATCTTGCTTTACTAATTCTTGGTGCTATTACCTTATGTTTGTTTGGTGCTGCATTCGGTATATGGGCAATGAGGCTTGATGTTAGTGTTACTGCTATATTAGGTATTGTAAGTTTAATGGGTATTGTTGTTAGAAATGGTATAATTATGCTTGACTATGCTGAAGAATTAAGAATTAAAGAAGGAATGAATGCTTATGATGCAGCAATTAATTCTGCAAAGAGAAGAATGCGTCCTATTTTCTTAACATCTGCTGCTGCTTCAATGGGAGTTATTCCAATGATACTTGGAGGTAGTTTCTTATGGTCTCCTATGGGTGCTGTAATATTCTTTGGAACTATTCTTTCAATGGTTTCAATAGTTACAGTTCTTCCCGTTTCTTACTGGCTTGTATTTTTAAGAGCGGATAAAAAACAAATAAGAAGACGAAACAGAATACAAAAGAAGATAGAAAAGCGTAAACTACAACAACAAATTGCTTAAATTATGAAAAAGATAGTTTTATATATAGTCATTATATTCTCTTGTTCAGAGATAGTATTTTCTCAAAACCCTTACTCTTTAGAACAATGTAAGAAATTAGCTATTGAGAATAATAATAAGATGAAAAATAGTAATCTTGATGTTGAAATAGCAAAACAAACGGAAAAAGAAGCGTTTACTAAACTTTTTCCCTCTGTTTCCGCATTAGGGATGATGTTTCAATCAAATGAAGGTATGGTCCAAGAAGAAATTCAAATCCCTCCTATCCTTTCATTTTCTTTTGATCCTATTGATATTGAATTATTCAGAAATGGAAAGACAGCAAATGTTACAGCCATTCAACCTTTGTTTGTTGGAGGACAAATCGTTAATGGAAATAAATTAGCTCACATTGGTGTTGAAGTAAGTGAACTTAAAAATAAGTTGAGCGAAAACGATGTAAACCAAAATACAGAAAAATATTTTTGGCAAATAGTTTCCTTAAAAGAAAAACTAAATACAATATCAGCAATTGAAGCACAACTTAATGAAATATATAAAAACGTTAAGGTTGCTGTTCAAGCAGGTATTGCAACAAATAACGACCTTTTAAAAGTAGAATTAAAACAACAAAGCGTTGAAAGTTCAAGATTAAAAGTTGAAAATGGAATTAAAGTAAGTAAATTACTAATGAAACAACATATTGGAATAGAAGACTCTGCGTTTGATATTTCTTTTAATGGATTTCCTGAAATAGCTACACCTATTAATTATTATATCAATCCAGAAAATGCTGTTGTAAATAGAACAGAAAGTTTTATGTTAGATAAGAGCATTGAAGCTGCAAAACTTCAGAAGGATATAGCTATAGGTAAAAATCTTCCCATGGTTGCAATGGGTGCAAGTTATGTATATCATGATTTCTTGGATAATAATACAGATTTCGGAGTTGTCTTTGCAACAGTTTCTATTCCTATTTCTTCTTGGTGGGGAGGCTCTCATGCAATAAAGAGAGAAAATTTAAAACAACAACAAGCAGAAAACAATAGTTATAACGCCAAAGAAATGATGTCTGTTGAAATTCAGGCAAAATGGAATGAATTAGAAGAAGCATACAAACAAGTTCTACTAAGCGAAAAATCAATCTCTTCTGCCAATGAAAACCTAAGAGTAAGCAAAGATTATTATAATGCAGGAATTACTTCTTTAAGTGATTTGCTCGAAGCTCAAACAATACTTCAAAATAGCTATGATCAGAGGACTGAGGCTAAAACAAACTACCAAACAAAACTTTGTGCTTATCTCCAAGCAACAGGAAGATAATTATTTTACAACTGCCCTTAACTGTTATCACAAAAAACATAAAAACTATTTTGGTTTCAAAAGTTTTCTGTACTTTTGCCGAATATTTTAATATAAATTGTATATGGATTTAAGGTTTAGAATAATTAAAGAAAAAGCAATTAAGAATTTTGCTATCACAATAATAAATGAAGTCGTAAATAAGTTTATAATATTAAAAAACAATTTTGAAAAACAATTTCAAAATGAGATTAATATTAATAGTAAAAGAAATTTTAGTATACAAATCAACCATTTCTTGCAACAAGTAGAACTCTTTATGCTTACATATATTTTTATCTTTGCACAATCCAAATATCTATTTAGACTATTATAACTAACATCACAATTCAATAGAATGATTACTGAAACAAAAAATAAGAACATAAATATTCTATATCTTATATTTTTCATATTATGTGGAAACTTTTGTTTTGCTCAACAAACAATTGTAAAAGGTCGTGTTACAGATTTAAATACAAAAGAAGGGTTATCTTTTGTAAATGTTTATCTTTTGAAAAATAGTAATTCAATAGGTACTATGACAGATGAAAATGGTTATTATAAATTAAGCTATAATTCATCTCACAATCAGGGTTTTGATACAATTATTTTTAATTACATAGGTTATGAATCAACAACAAAAAATATTAAACGAAGTTTAACTCAAACATTAAATATACAACTTAAACAAAAATCGACAACTTTAAAGTCTATAGAGATAATAGCTAAAAAAGAAAAATATTCAAGAAAAAATAATCCTGCGGTTGAATTAATAGAAAATGTTCAGAAAAATAAAGAACATAATAATTTATCTAACAATGATTACTATCAATATCGTAAGCATGAAAAAACAGAGATTTCTCTTTTAAATATTAACGATAGCTTGCGATATAAAACACCTTTTAATAAAATTGATTTCGTTTTTGATAATGTACAAGAATCAGAACTTAACAACAAAAAATTTCTTCCACTTTATTTCATGGAAGTTCTTTCAGAAACATACTATAGAAAAAATCCTGAAAATAAAAGGACTATAATTACTGCTCAAAAAAATGTTGAAATAAGTAAATTTCTTGATGATCAGAGTATGGAATATGTAATGAAAGAAATTTTTGGAAATATTAATGTATACAATAATAAAATACCTTTATTAAGCAATGAATTTATTTCACCTCTCGCCCCTTTTGCTACTCGTTTCTATCAATTTTTTATTATCGATACTTCTTATATAAAAGGAGATTCATGTATAAGATTAGATTTTAATCCAGCAAATCAACAAGACATTGGATTTAGTGGTTCTTTATGGATAACAAAAGATGCAAAATATGCTGTAAAGAAAATTGAAATGCGTTTACCAAAAAAAAGTGGATTAAACTTTGTTGATGAGTTATTATTAAAGCAAGATTATGATTACATTGACAACAAACTTTGTTTGGTAACTGATAATTTAATAATTGATTGTAATATTTATGGTGTACAAATGCATGGGAGACGAACGAATGCATACAATGATTTTGTGTTCAATAAAGCTCAGTCTTATGATTTTTATAATAATTATGACCTAACACAGCATTTACCAAACTACAATAAACAATCTCTTTCCTACTGGGATGAAAATCGTATTTCTCAACTAACTCAATCTGAGAAAATGACATATAATAATATTAGTCGACTTAATAATTTCACATTTTATAAAGCAGCTATAAATACAGTTATGGCATTTACTTCTGGATATATTGAAATTAATAAAATTGACTATGGACCAGTTGAAAACACTCTTAGCTGGAATTCTGTTGAAGGTGTAAGGTTTCGTTTGGGAGGAAAAACAAATATGAATTTTAATAAGCATATCTTTTTTGAAGGCTTTTTAGCTTATGGAACAAAAGATGAGAAATTCAAATATCAAACAAAAGCTATGTATACCTTTGCTGACAAAAAATATAATCAATGGGAATTCCCTCTCAATTTACTTACCTTTACATATGAATATAACACTAATATTCCTGGTCAAGAACTTTTAATGGGAACTCCAGACCGTTTATTTCTTTCATTTAATAGAGGAGATATTGATAAAATGACATTAAATAGGACGTATTCTTTGGAATATGAATATGAAACATTATCTCAATTTGGGATTAACTTAAAAATTCAACATCTTAAACAAGAACCTTTAGCTAATCTAAACTTCACTTCTTTTAATGAACTACAAGAATACAACCCTCTTACTTCAACAACATTTCAAGCTGTTTTTAGATATGCTCGTAATGAAAAATTTTTACAATCACAACGCTATCGTCTTTCTTTAAATAATGTATCTCCTGTTTATACTCTTACCTATATTTATGGTAGTTCTTTATTAGGAGGAGATTTTACTTTTCATAAAGTTAAAGCCGAATTTCAAAAGCGTTGGTATATATTGTCATTTGGTTTTGCTGATTTAGAATTAAGTGCAGGGAAAATATTTGGACAAGTCCCTTATCCTTTACTTTTTGTTCATCATGCTAATCAAAATTGGGCTTATCAAGATGAAGCTTTTAACTTAATGAACTACTTTGAATTTGTAAGCGAACAATATGCTCAAGTTATATTTAACTATAACTTTAATGGATTTATATTTAACAGAATACCACTTATAAAAAAACTAAAATGGCGTGAATGTTTTGCAATAAAAGGCTTATGGGGTGAAGTTTCTAATAATAGTACTCCTTCTTTAAACAATCCAGATCTTATACCATTTCCAAAATCTCCAGATGGTACAACAACTACATTTTCTTTAAATAATGGTCCTTACATTGAAGGAAATATTGGTATTGATAATATTTTTAACGTATTAAGAATTGATTATGTAAGACGTTTTACGTATTTAAATAATCCTAATATTTCAAACTGGGGGATTCGATTCCGATTCCGCATAACTTTTTAAAATTAGAACAAATGAATTACGCAATAATAGCAGCAGGAGAAGGAAGTAGACTATATAATGAAGGGTTTAAAAAACCAAAACCAATGGTTGTATTAAATAATGAAACCCTAATAGAAAGACTGATCCGTATATTCATAAATAATAACGCGAATAATATAACGATAATAATAAATGAACAATCACCAGAATTAAAAGCTCTATTAGAAGAAAAAAATATAAATATTCCAATAAAAATTATATGTAAATCAACTCCAAGTTCTCTTCATAGCTTTTATGAAATAATAAAAGAAACAAACCCAGAAGAACTTTGCTTAACAACAGTTGATACAATATTTAATGAAAAAAGATTTGAAGAATATATAAAAGCCTTTGAAAAAGACAAGAGCTTAGATGCATTAATGGCTGTTACCGACTATGTAGATGATGAAAAACCTCTTTGGGTTAGTACCAATGCAAATAATAAAATAACATGCTTCTCTTCTACCCCTACAAACACTTCAAAATATATTTCAGGAGGGATTTATTGTTTAAGAAATAAAGCTATTGAGAAAGTAAAATATGCCATAGAAAATAATGTTCAAAGAATGAGAAACTATCAACAAATTTTAGTTGAACAAAATTGTAATTTAAAGGCATTTTCACTTGAAAAAATTATAGATATTGACCATATTTCAGATATAGATAAGGCAAAAGAATTTTTAAAAGAAGAAAATAAAATTCTATGTATTAGCCGTAATCAATCTTATTCTCCAAATAGTTCTGAAAAAGACTTAAATATATTAAATTCAATTTGTGAAAATCTAAAAAAACAAGGTTTTTTTGTAGAAAAAAGAGATGAAAATGAATTTATAAGAGATATAAATTTAGAAAAAGCTCCTTTTTTTGTCCTAAGTATGGTTAGAAATCCTCAAGTAATTGAATTGTTAGAGAAATGGGAAAATAAAGGCTCAATAATTATTAATTCTCCTAAAGGTTGTAAAAATTGTTATAGGGAAATGATGATTAATATTCTAAATGAAAATTCTATACCAATGCCTCAAACAATTATTGTGGATACAGAAAGGAGTATTCAAAAAATCAAATCTTCAATAAACGAAACTTGGATTGAAGAAAATAATTTTTGGATTAAAAGAGCAGATTTTCAAACAATTCAAGAAAATGATGTTATTCGTCCCAAAACCTTTATAGAAGCTAATTCTATCCTAAAAAATTATTCTAAACGCAATATAAAAAAGGCTATCATTTCTAAACATATTGAAGGTAGTGTTGTGAAGTTTTACGGAGTAAGAAACACTTCTTTTTTTCATTGGTTATACCCTACTAAAGATAAATTCAACAATATAATGAACTCTTCTTTTAATCTACCTTTTAATGAAAAAGAATTACGAGAAATTGCAAATAATGCTGCAAATTGTTTAGAGTTGGATATTTATAGTGGAGATGCTATTATTGATAATAAAAACAATATAAAAATTATTGATTTTAATGACTTCCCAAGTTTCAGCTCTTGTAAAGTTGAAGCAGCTGAAATTATTGCAAATTATATTGAAGAAAAGATTAATAAATAATGGAAGTAAAAAAAATAAATCAAAAAACAATTAAAGATTCTCTTAAGTCTGAAGATACAGAGGAAGTAATTGATATATATTTCTATCGTCCTATTGGTTTCTTTTGGGCAAAGATTGCAATGAAACTTCATATTACTCCAAATATGATTACTATTGCCAGTATATTTATTGGTATTGGTGCTGGGTTACTTTTTTATCCAAACAATTTACAATTAAATATAATTGGTATGCTATTGCTCGTTTTAGCAAATTCATTTGATAGTGCAGATGGACAATTGGCTCGCTTAACTAATAATAGCACAAGACTTGGAAGATTTCTTGATGGATTGGCTGGAGACATGTGGTTTATTGTCATTTATATATCAATAACACTAAGACTTACTTCAAATGGATTGCCTAACTGGATATGGCTATTAGCTTCTTTAGCTGGTTTATCTCATATTTTTCACGCTTCAATGGCTGATTATTATCGTAATATTCATTTATTTTTCATTAAAGGTAAAAGTGGTAGTGAACATGATACATCAGAAAACTTAAAAAAGGATTTAAAGCAACTTTATTTTCGTAAAGATTTCTCAAAAATAATTTTTCTTTGGTTATATTGTAACTATACAACTCAACAAGAAGCTCTTTCTCCTAAATTACAAAAGTTTCTTCATATACTAAAAGGAAAATATCCTGATGATATTCCAAATGATTTGAGCAATGAACTCCGTGAAAAGAATAAAAAGTATATGAAATATACTAATATTCTTCAATTCAATACAAGGGTATTATTTTTATTCTTCTGCTTATTTATTAATTTACCATGGCTCTATTTTATATTCGACTTATTAGTAATGAATAGTATTTTAATATACTTAATATATAAGGAAGAAAAATTTGCACAACATTTCACGCAACAACTTACAAACGTAATTTACTAACAAATAATAATTAAGAATGAATTCAAAAAAATACGAAATATTATTTTTTATTTTAGGCATTATAGCCATAATAATTATGCTCTACAATCTTGGTTATGTAACTTTGATTGAAAATCTAAAAAAAACAAGTTGGTACTTTATACCTGTTATTGGATTAAGAATGATTATTTATCCTATTAATGCAATATCATGGAGATATGTTACATTTTTTAATAAAGAAGATCGCAAATTAGTATCTTTTGCTAAAATGCTACAACTTACTATTAGTGGATATGCTATAAATTATGTAACCCCTGTTATGCCTCTCGGAGGAGAACCTTATCGTATCTTACAATTAAAAGAAAAAATTGGAGGAGAAAAAGCCACTTCTTCAGTTCTTAATTATGCAATAATACACATTCTTTCTCATTTTGTGTTTTGGACATTTGGCTGCATCTTAATTATACTCTATTTAAATACCTCAAAAACATTAATTATACTTAGTCTTGTTTTTATTGCTATAAGCATATTAATAGTAGCATTTATTTTAAAAGGCTATAAACATGGGATTGTTGTATCTTTTTTTGTATTTTTGCTTCATATACCATTCTTAAAGAAGTATATAGAACAAAGAATGACCCCAAAATTAGAAGAAAATATTAAAGAAATAGATTGCCATATTATAGATTTATATCAAAACCATCGCAAATCATTCTATCTTTCATTATTCTATGAAACAATAAGTAGAATAGTAGGTTGCTTAGAGGTATTATTTATAATGTATGCTATTGGCATAAATATAAGTTTTATTGATTCTATTATTATAAGTGCGGAAACAACATTATTTGCAAATATGCTATTTTTCTCCCCTATGCAACTTGGAACACGTGAAGGAGGATTGGTATTAGCATTAAAGAGTTTGGGATTTCCTAGCGCTCAAGGAATATTTATGGGTATTGTAATGCGTATTAGCGAATTATGTTGGATAATAATAGGAATCGGTTTAATTAAAATGAAAAATATACGTCTCTTAAACTTAAAGATATGAAAACTTCACCTGAACAAAAAAACAAAGCTATAATATTTGATTACGGAGCAACGCTTGACACAAATGGTATTCATTGGTATAATATATTTTTCAATGAGTATAATAAACTATATCCTAATCTAAGTGATGAACTATTAAGAGAAGCATATGTGTTTACAGAAAGAGAATTAAGTAAGAAAAACTATATTCTTACATCTTTCAATTTCAAAGAGACTCTTAGTATTAAAATTAAAATGCAATGTGAATACATATACAATAATTTATTTGAAGACTATTTCTCAAACGAGCTAATTGAAAATTGTTACGACATTGCTTTAAAGAATACTTACAATTCTAAAAAGATACTAAATGAACTCCATAAAAATTTTAAACTTGCTGTTGTTTCTAACTTTTATGGTAACTTAAAGACAGTACTTTCTGATTTTGGTTTATTAGAACATTTAGATGTAATTATCGAAAGTGCGGATGTAAATATTTCAAAACCTAATCCTGAAATATTTCAATTAGCTATAAATAAATTAGAACTAACAGCTAAGGAATGTATTGTTGTTGGGGATTCATATAATAAAGATATTGTGCCATCAAAAACTATAGGTTGTAATACTATATGGCTAAAAGGAAAAGGATGGGATGACAATCCAGAATATCATCCTTGTGCAGATAAAGTAATTACATCTATAGACGAATTGAATGTTTTATTTAACAAAACTAATACATAAACAATTAAAATACATATTAATATGGAAAAAATTAAAATTGCAGTTATCGGTATCGGTAATTGTGCTTCAGCACTTATTCAAGGGTTGGATTTTTATGGTAATTCCAACCTTCATCATACGACAGAAGGAATGATGGCTTCAAACATTGGAGGTTATACAGCTTCAGACATAGAAGTTGTTGCTGCATTTGATGTTGACAAAAGAAAAGTAGGTCAATCACTTGACAAAGCAATCTATGCTAAGCCAAACTGTACAATTCACATTATTGAGTCGGGAAAATTTCCAAAAAGCAAAATAATTGTTCAAAAAGGTCATATTCTTGACAGTATATCTGAGCATATGAAGGATTATCCAGAAGACAACACATTTGTTGTTGATGAAATAACTCCTGCTGTTGATATAGTAAATGTATTGAAAGAAACTAAAGCGGATATTCTTATAAATTATTTACCTGTTGGAAGCGAACAAGCAGCAAAATACTATGCACAATGTGCTATTGATGCAAACGTTGCTTTTTTAAACTGTATTCCCGTATTCATTGCCTCAGATCCTATTTGGGAACAAAAATTCATTGATGCTGGTCTTCCAATTGTAGGTGATGATATGAAATCACAATTTGGTGCAAGTATTCTTTCTCAAATGTTACAAGAATTAGCATTTGCACGTGGACACAAAGTAAAATGTCATGTCCAAGAAAATGTTGGCGGAAATACTGACTTTTTAAATATGGTAAACACATCACGTTTGAAATCAAAGAAGATAAGTAAGGAAAATGTTATAAGATGCCAACACGACATAAGAGGATTAGACTCTCATGATTCATTTCTATATGCAGGACCTTCAAACTATATTCAATATTACGGAGACAACAAAATAGCTAACTTTCATATAGAATTGGAAGGCTTTGGTGGTTCTCCTGTAACTCTTGATGCACGTCTATCAGTAATAGATTCTCCAAATAGTGCAGGAGTTGTAATTGATGCAATACGTTACTTAAAAGTAGCTCGTGAATTAGGTATTACAGGTTCACTCCATGGCGCAAGTGCATTTACACAAAAAACACCACCTTTCCCTATGACATTTGAAGACTCACAATATGAATGTAGAATGCTTGCGGAAAGGAAACTAACAGCTTTAACTGAAAAACAAGCAAAGAAAAAATAATAACTAATACTATATTATTATACTAAGAAAACGTGCATTACTTATATTTTAGTAATGCACGTTTTCTTAGTATAATTGTCAGATAAAAAAATGATTATTCAATAGATTGACTTTTTGTTATTAGTTTTAGTATTTTTGCAATAGAATAAATAACAAAAAATATTAATCTGTGTCAAATGAAAAATAGGCTAACGACCAAATTCTTAGCGAGTCTAAATATTTCATTACTATTATCAATCATAGGATTATATGTTTTATTATTATTTGTAATCATATTTAAAGTAAACATTAGCAATCTAATTGAGAGTTTCAATATAGAAACCCAAACAAGTAGAAAAATAATAATTTACCTAAATAGAGTATTCTGGACTCTATTAGACATAATAATTCCATTATTTTTAATTTCTTACTTAAAATGGATACTAAAATGTAGAGAAAACATAAACAATATAATAGCTCAAAATAAACACTTAGGAATATCAATTGATGACTTCAAAATAAAACAATATAAAAAAATTATATTCTTTATCTTCTACCCATATTTGTTGATGACAAGCATATTCGAAGAAGCTAATACCTTAATAAGTATTGGATATATTAAAAGAAAAAAAGAATTAAATCAAAACTTAGTTGATATTTCATGGATAATATTAATCTTCTATGCAATATTTGATACCTTTTTTGTAATCTATATGGTGAGAAACTATGGACTATTTTCAGTACAATTATCAGAATCATCTATATATTATTATATAATATTTTTAGCCATATTGTCTATCCTAATTTCCTTATCTCTTATAGTAATAATACTCCACTACTCAAAATTTGAAAAACAAATGTTGAATGTAGATAAGCTTACATAAGATATGTAAGATAGAATTAGTTTATTTCTATAAAAAGAGAGAATCGAAAGATTCGATATTTATCTTCCCAATTTTTAATTCCTTCTTTTCAAAAATAATCAAAGTCTTTTTCTTATTATACTTGATTTCTTCTTACTAAATCAAAGTCTTTTTCTGGTAAATCGGGATTAAAATCTCACTACAGTGTACACCGTATTCTATCTACGGTCTATACGATAAGTCATTTTGGGTGTACACCGTAAATATTTGCATATAGATATTTATTTTACGATATGAAAAGAAAGATTTTGATTAGTTTCTTTATATGAAACGTTTATAATGGGTTATTTACGTGATGCAAATATACAAAATATTTCTGATATAAGATGGAAAAAATAGTATTAAAAATATGGCTAATGGAAAAAGGTTTTTCTCAGTAATAAAAACGTAAAAATAATAAATACTTAGTAAAAATAAAATAAGTATTTATTAGTTCCGTCATATTCGAAACAAGATATACTATAAAAAGTGGGAATTGGATTAGAAAAAGGAATTGGTTAATTGGAATGTTTTGGATTGGGAAAAGACAGATTATTTTAATTGCTTTTTCTTTGCAAGAATTCCTTTATTCACAAAGACAAGACATTAGTGTGTGAATATTTTTTCTATCTCAAGTAAAAATAGTCCTAAAAAAATGTTGATTATATAAAAGAAAATGTTTTCCTTTGCATTGATGTTATTTTAAAATGGAATAACCATAACCTTTTTTACTTGCGATTCTGCAAATACACCACCATATTAAGTTATTTACTAGTATTAGTAATTAATATATTTATAAACCAAAAACCTAATAATATGGGAAAAGTAACAACATGGGAGACTAAATGCCGAAAATGCAATAGTCGTGTTATCCACTATTCTACAACATTGGATTTAGATATTTCGGGTTCTACTCAAGAAATAAAAAGAAACATTCTATGTAAGGATCCAACATTAAGTAGAAAACGAAGAAATAATGAAGATAAAAGTAAACTTAAAACAAGTATTGTACATTGTGTTTGTTCAGGAGAGAATGATCAAGGCAAGCATGATTTAACTTATAAATTTCCTGACGAATTTCAACAAGTAAATAAATAATATTATGGATACAATAGATAATAATAATAATAATAATAATATTATTACTAATACAATAGATGATGAATTTTGGCTTAAGTATTCAAAAGATGGAATAAGCAAAAATTTAGAAAGTAAAGAAAAAGCTGCTGCAAGGCTTGATACATTATTAATTAGTATATGGACTGTATATACTTCTATATTTGCATTAGCAAACTTATTTAATTTTGTAAGTTCAAATATTTGGCAATTAATATGGGTTAGTCAACCAATATTAATTGTGATGTTGGCAAAATTTTCATGTACACTTGTTTTAATTCCTAGCTGCGATGATAAAGATATAGCTTATATTAATGATGTTGCAAGTATAATTGAATCTTATAAAAAGATAATTTCTAATGCAAAAAGAGAGCTTAAAATGGCTATTTGGGCTACTTTAATTTCGATTCTAAGTGTTATTGTTGCAATTGTAGGTTATAATCAATGTGACCCTAATAAAAAAATAAAAGAAGAATTACAAACACTCAAAATTGAAAAGGAAATAAGTGTAATTAAAAAAGAAATAAGTGCAAATTATAAAGAAATAAATTCAACTATTAATGCACAAAAAAAATTGAATGATAGTATAAAAACAATTAAGACAAATGCCCTTAATAATAATGTAAAAATAGGAAAAGCAAATAAAAACACCTTATCAAAATAGTTTTCTTATGTTTTTTATTTATATTCTTATCCATTAAGGAATACTTTATCGACTTTGTTTGTTCTTTGAGTTTAGATGTGTATTGTTTGATATACTTTGCAACTAATTCAAGTCTGAAAGGGAAAAATCAGAATAAAAAAAAGGAATTAATTAATTTAGTTTACCTCTATTTACAACTAAATTAATTAATTCCCCTCGACTAAAAGTCTGTTCACATCATAAAACTATTCACATAGTTAATCTAATAAAAAAACTTATCCTTTAACTCTACAAATATACAACATAAAAAATGCTTTGTCAAGTAAAATCGTCATAAAAATGAAAACTGAAGAACTAAATCTCTCCTATTCCATTATATTGCTCTACATAAAATAAAAAACTTATAGATTTATTCTAGGACATAAACTATTTATATTTCTCAGTATTATCTTTATTATTAATACAATTATCAAATGTGGTTTTATATTGTTTTTGGGATTATTGGAAAAGAAAAAAGAAAGAGCATTTAATTTATTGCATCCTCCACATTAAATAGGTACAATTCGTAAATACTCTTTCTCGATGTATAAGTAATAAAAAAGGGAAAGAGTATTTAAATTCATTGCGTTCTTACACATATAACCATGTGATATTATCAAATACTCTTTCCCACTACAGAGAAAAACAATTAATCCTTTTCATCCTCCTATCGGACTATATAGCGAGGCGATGTTTTAATTTTATTCTCTACGGCAAATATACAACATAAAAAATATTTTGTCAAGTAAAATCAGCAAAAAAATGAATTACCGTTAGTTTGATAACAATCTAAACCATGGTAAGATGTAGATAATATAAGAGATTTGGAGATATGTTCTAATATGTCTTATTTCTTATAATTATTTTTTATGACAAGCTGAACAACAATAAAAACATCCATCAACATTTTCAAATAGTTTTTCTGCTTCTTTTATTGCTTGGTTACAACTTTTGAAAAACCCTAATCTAATAATGTTTTCTTTGTATGGTAAATGATTACATGATTCTTTATGTAGTTCGTGTTCTCCTGTAGCTTGGGCATTCTTATTTACGTAATAATAATCCATATTTTTTCTATTTATGTGTTAAGAGTTCTTTTTCCATTATTCTTGTTTTAATCCTTTTTATTAATCTTCTCTCTTGTTGACTTTATAATTTATTGGTAGCCTTTGATTTTGATAACTCAATTATTATCAATAATATTGTTTGAATTTACATATAAAACTTGCATTTCTATAAATGGAATAAATATTCTTGGTTTGATATTATCTAATATTTTTTATTGCAAACATATAATAATAAGCTTCATTGTATTATGAGAATAAAGCCATTTTGAGTTTTATATTCTCAAAAAGTTTTCATCTATTCATCACACTAATATATAATATATTACCAAAAATACATATAAGACTTTTTAATTTTTTGTTGTAAAATATTTGCATATTTACAATTGAATATGTATGTTTGCAACATGATTTTCAAAAAACTTAAAGATATGAAAACTAAAATTGAAGAAATTTATGAAATTGGTAAGGAACATCAACTAAGTGATGAGGATTTAAATACCTTAACCAACAATTATGATATCAATGATATTATAATTGAAATTAAATTAAATGAACCACAATTAGATTTTATTATTAAGAAATGTGGAGAGAAAGTTAATTGGAATTGGATTTCAAAGTTTCAGCCTTTATCGCAGAGTTTTATTGAAAGGAATTCTGATAAGGTTAATTGGTATTGGATTTCTCAATTTCAAAAGTTAACCAAGTCTTTTATTGAAAAGCACTCTGACGAGGTTAATTGGAATTGTATTTCTCAATATCCTAATTTAAGTGAAAATTTTATTGAAAGTCATGCTAATCAAGTTAATTGGGAAATGATTTCTCAATATCCTAAATTAAGCGAAAGTTTTATTGAAAGACATAAAAATAAAGTTCATTGGAAATGGATTTCACAATATCAAAAACTGTCTGAACCTTTTATTGAAAAACACCAAGACAAGGTTTATTGGAATTTTATTTCAAAATATCAATCTTTATCTGAACCTTTTATTGAAAGATATCAAGATGAAGTATTTTGGAAGCATATTTCAAAATGCAAAAAGCTTTCTGAGCCTTTTATTGAAAAACATCAAGATAAGGTGCATTGGAATTTAATTGCAGAACATCAAAATTTATCAAACGAATTTATAGAAAAATATAAGGATAAATTTTAATATCAATATAGCAAGGGGAGTCCTTTTTGCCCTTTTGGTAAAAAATTAGTACCTTTGCAAATTATTTAATTAATGATTTTATTTAATTTGTAATGGGAAAATTTGATATTAGAGAGGCTTTCCAACCTAAATTATTTCAACTTATAAAAAATAGAGCTTATTCTAAAAAGCTTTTTGTTCAAGATCTTATAGCAGGTATTATTATTGGTATTGTTGCAATTCCTTTAGCCATTGCTTTTGGTATTGCTTCAGGGGTTTCCCCTCAACAGGGGTTAATTACTGCTATTTTAGGTGGTTTTATTATAGCTGCTTTTGGTGGTAGTCATGTTCAAATTGGAGGTCCTACTGGGGCTTTCATAGTTATTATTGCAGGTGTTATTGCAGAGTTTGGCTTTACAGGATTAATAATTGCTACTGTATTAGCTGGAATTATGCTTATTGTTATGGGGCTATTAAAACTTGGTGATATTATTAAGTTTATGCCCTACCCTATTATTGTAGGTTTTACCTCTGGGATTGCTGTTGTGATTTTTTCTACTCAGATAAAGGATTTCTTTGGCTTAACTGCTCTTGATGGTAGTCAATTAGTTGTTCCTTCTGATTTTCTTGACAAATGGACTGTGTTTTTCCAAAACTTTTCTACTATTAATATATGGGCTACTTCAATTGCTGTTTTTACGCTTGTTATTAGCTTTACTTGGCAAAGAGTTACTAAAAAAGTTCCTGGCAGTTTGATTGCTATTATACTTTGTACTATTGGTGCTATTATTTTAAAGAATAAATTTGGGATTGAAGTTTCTACTATTGGTAATAAATATCCTGAACTTGCTGGTGGCTCTCCTCTTCCAACACCAATTGCTCCTGATATTACTATGAAATCTATTCGTTTGCTTTTATCACCTGCTTTCACTATTGCCATGTTATGTGCCATTGAGAGTTTAATGTCGGCTATGGTTGCTGATGGAGTTACTGGTAAAAACCATAATTCTAATACAGAATTAATTGGTCAGGGTATGGCTAACATTGTAGTGCCTTTCTTTGGTGGAATTCCTGTAACTGGTGCTATTGCAAGAACTATGACTAATATAAATAATGGTGGTAAAACTCCTGTGGCTGGTATTGTACATTCTGTGTTTTTATTACTAATTTATCTTTTCCTTATGCCTTTGGCTGCTTATATTCCTTTTGCTTGTTTAGCTGGAATATTGGTATTTGTGGCTTATAATATGAGTGAATGGCGTTCTTTCCGTGCTATATTAAGGGACCCTATTGCTGATGTTTTGGTGCTTTTAACTACTTTCTTCCTTACTGTTATCATTGACTTGAGTGTTGCTATCGAAGTTGGGTTATTAATTGCTGCCGTTATGTTTATTAAGCGTGTTATGGATACTTCTGGCATTAAGGTATTGGAAAATGAAATTAAAAGATCTGAAAATCAAGAAGAACAAGATGTTGAAATAGAAACATTTTCTAATAATATTGAGATTTATGAAATTGATGGACCTTTCTTCTTTGGTATAGCTAATAAGTTTGATGAAATTAGTTACGAAATTAAAGCTCAAAAACCTAAAGTTAGAATTATTAGAATGAGAAAAGTCCCTTTTATTGATTCAACTGGTCTTAAGAATTTAGCTGCTTTATGTAGTAAGTCAAAAAAAGAAAAGATACAAGTAATTCTTTCTGGTGTTACACCTGAGGTTTACGAGACTTTGGATAAATCTGGTTTTATGAAATACTTAGATAAAGAATATATATTTGATCATATTTCCAAGGCGTTGGATAAAGCAAATGAAATTATTGAAAAATGAGAAAAGACATTATTTGGTACTGCTTATTAACTATAGTTGTTCTGGGGCTTATGCTCTTGGGACTATTCTTGGGCAGTGTTGATATTCGTTCTTTTGATGATAATTCTCTATATATTATAAAGAACATCCGTTTACCAAGGGTTATTATGTGTGTTTTGTCGGGTGCTGGTTTATCTGTTTGTGGAGCTGCTTATCAAGCTATATTTCGCAATCCTCTTTCTGACCCCTACACATTAGGAATTAGCTCTGGAGCTTCACTTGGAGCTGCTTTAGCTATCGTATTAGGTTTTGATAATTTCTTCTTTGGCGTTGGTGGATTTGCTTTTTTATTTGCACTACTCACTGTTTGGGTTATTATTCGTATTGCTTCGGTTGGAAATCGTTTACATATTACTACACTTCTATTGGCTGGTATTAGTATTAACTTCCTTATGGCTGCTCTTATATCAATTCTTATGGTTATGAATCAAGATAGTATGGAGAAAATAATTTTCTGGACTATGGGTTCTTTGTCTGGGAGTAAGTTTTCTGATATTTGGGTGGTTTTAACTTTTGTCCTCTTAGGCTCTATTATAATTAGAGTTTATGCTCGTGAATTAAATGCTCTTTTAACAGGGAACGATAGTGCAAGAAGTTTGGGTGTGAATGTTGAGAAAACTAAGAAATTAATTTTATTCTTTTCTACCCTTATGATTGGTGTTATTGTTTCTTATTGTGGAGTTATTGGTTTTGTTGGTTTAATTGTTCCTCATATTGTTAGATTATTAGTTGGTTCTGATAATAGGAAAATTATTCCTTATTCTATTTTTGGCGGTATGATTTTTATGCTTTTAGCCGATATTCTTTCTCGCACTCTTATTGCACCAAGTGAATTGCCTATTGGTTCTATTACTGCTGTTGTTGGTGCTCCTTTCTTTATTTATCTTTTGTATAACGCAAAGAAGAAACTTAATCCATAATATGAAAGATATGGTTAATGATATTATTTTAGAGGTTAATAATATATCTTATTCGGTTAGAGAAAAAAATATTATTGAAGATATTAGTTTCTCTTTAGAAAAGGGAGGCTTTTATTCTGTTATTGGAACTAATGGTAGTGGAAAGACTACTCTTTTAAGATGTATTGCTAATAGCATTGAACCTACAAAAGGAAATATTAAAATAAATAATAAGCCAATAAAAGAATACACTCCTAAGCTTTTAGCTCATGAAATTTCTGTTGTTTCTCAACATACCGAGTTTTTATTTGATTTCTCTTCCTTTCAGGTTGTTATGATGGGACGTATGGCATATCAAAAACTTCTCCAGACAGATTCTATAGAAGATATGGAAATCGTGGAACAATGTATGAAAAAAACTAATACCTGGTATTTGAAAGATAGATCTATTAAACAATTAAGTGGTGGAGAATTGCAACGAATTATGATCGCTCGTGCCTTGGCTCAACAAACCCCTATTATTCTTTTAGATGAACCTGTTTCTTCATTGGACATTCATCATCAATTTGATATAATGGAACTCCTAAAACAGATTAATAAGGAAAACAATACTACTATTTTTATTATACTTCATGACCTTTCTTTGGCTTTAAAATATTCTAATACTGTAATATCTTTAAAAGATGGTCATTTAATTCATTTTGGAAGCACTAAGAATATTCTCACAAAAGAGAATATACAAACTCTTTTTGATATAAATGCAGATATTATCGATAACAAACATATAATACTTAACAATAATGACTTATAAATATTTCTTTTTAGGTTTAGTTGTTTTTTCTTCGACTATCTTTTTTTCTTGCAGTAAAGAAAATAATGATATGAAGAAGAACAATTATATTGTTTCTACAAAATGTCCAATTAAAGGTGTCCCTCAAAAAGTTGTTTCTGTTTCTCCTGCGGTTACTGAAATTATGTTTGACTTGGATTGCGGCGATAGATTAATTGGAAGAACTGATTTTTGTACTTATCCAGCACAAGTAAAGAATATTAAATCTATTGGAGGTATTAATAATGCTAATTTAGAGATGATTATTTCTATGCGTCCTGACCTTGTAATTACTTCTTCAATATTCACAAAGAAAATGTTTCAAACTATTGAAGCTGCAGGTATTCCTATTATTTCGTTTAAAGAAAGAAATGCTATTGATGGTATGTATGATATTATTACAATGTTAGGTGATATATTAGATAAAAAAGATAAGGCAAATGAAATTATTAATAATTCTAAGCAAAGGCTTCAAGAAATAAAAGCTAAGAGAGAAAATATTAATAAGACTAAAGGGTTAAAGACTTTATCTAAAGTTTATTATGTTGTAGGATTTGGTTCGAATGGTGATTTCTCTGCGGGTAAGGATACTTATATCAATGAAATAATAACCTTAGCTGGTGGTGATAATATTGCTAAGAATAGCATGAATTGGTCTTTTTCTACTGAAGAATTATTTGCTCAACAGCCTGATTATATCTTTGTCAGAAAAGAAGATTCTGCATCTTTTGTAAATACTCATCCTTACACTGAACTAAAAGCTGTTAAGAATAAAAAAGTATATGGAATTGATAGTGAATTAATGGATATTCAAACTCCGAGATCAATAGAAGCCATTGAATTTATTTCAAGAGTTATTTATTTTTAATAATCTTAATGCTTATTTGACTTCCTGTTCTATAACCTAAAAGCTCTGATGCATTGGCTTTGTTTATTGCAATTTGAAGATGTCCCGTTGATGAAACTGTTAATAAAGGTGAATTTTCTCTAACATCATCATAAGACTTGGAAATTGCTTTTATCTTATTACTTTCTATTTCAATTAAGAATTCATGGTTACCCAACTTCGCAAGAAACTCTTCAATTTTTATATTTAAAAATACATTTCCATAGCTATCAACATGAAATACTGTGCAGAGAATAGAATCGCCAAATATCGTTGCTGTTAATACATTCCTCCTAACAAGTTCATTCATTTCAAAACCTAATTCTTCTATTTTTGTATCATAAGCAATTAAGGCAGCTACCTTACAAAAAAGGTCAAAAGCTGAAAAAGTATAATAAGAAGAATCTTGGTAAGTGTTTGTTATTCCTATTATCTTTATTTGACTTAAATCATCAAATATCATGCTTGGCATTCCATTATCAGTACAGATAAAGTATTGCCCATTATATTCTATTACTATGTGTTGATAGTTATTTTTACTGCTCTCTGTGCAATCTACATCAATAATATGTATTGTTCCTTCAGGAAAGTCTAAACAGGCATTCTTAACAATAAATGCTCCTGACATTAGATTGTATTTTTCTATATGATGAGTTATATCCACAACTTGACAGTCTTTTATAGCTGTATATAGTTTGGCTTTAACTGCACCTATATAATGGTCTGAATATCCCCAATCGGTTGTAAGGGTAACTAATTGCATATTATTTCTAATAGTTTTTATCAATTGCAAAAGTAATAATAAATCATCTATCTTGCTAATTAGTTTATCAAAAAAACCTAATAATAAAATATGTTCAACCTTTATTCGTTTGGTTTGTAAAATAATATATATCTTTGCACCTTATGAATTATAGAAATGTTTCTCTTATTGCAATATTAATTTGCTTAATATTAAGCTCTTGTGCTGGAAGTAGACATAAAAAACTCTTAAAGAGTAACGACAATGATGCTAAATATGAAGCAGCAGTAAAGGCTTACGAACAAAAGGATTATTTTCATGCTACACAGTTGTTTGAAAATCTTTTATTGTTTTATCGTGGTAGAGATAAAGCTGAAAATGTAAATCTTTATTATGCTAAAAGTCTTTTAGGTTCAGGCGATTACTATACAGCAGGCTATCAATTTGAAAACTTTGTTCGTTGGTTTCCATATTCTAAAGATGCAGAAGAAGCACTTTATCAAGCATCTTATTGTAAGTATTTAGAATCCCCTAACTACACATTAGACCAAACACTTACAAAAGAATCTCTAAAAGGATTCCAAGAATATATTGAGAAATATCCTCGTTCCACAAGGATTCAAGACGCAAATAAAATTATGGATGAATTGAGAGGAAAACTAATAAAAAAAGATTACGAAGTAGCATATAACTATTATAAAACAGGTAATTTTCAATCTGCACAATTTTCATTAAGAACATTTCTTAATGAATACCCTGACGCAACTTATCGTGAAGATGCAATGTATTATATTGTTATTTCAGGATATAAATTTGCAGAAAATAGTATAGAAGATAAAAAAGGTGAAAGATATCAAGCTGCAAAAAGTGACTATGAAAAATTTGAAGCTTTATATCCAAACTCTCCAAAACTAAATGAACTAAAAAGTTTAAACCAAGCCTGTTTAAAAGCAATAAATAAATAATAAATATAAAAAATGGATTACAAAAGAACAAAAGCGGACAAAACAACACAAACACGTAACCTTAATGATTTTACAGAATTAACAGGTAATGTTTACGAAACAATTAGTATGCTTTCAAAACGTTCTAATCAAATTGCACAAGAACTTAAACAAGAACTTTATCATAAGATTGAAGAATTTGCTTCTCAAACAGATAACCTTGAAGAAATATTTGAAAACAGAGAGCAAATTGAAATTACTCGTTTCTATGAACAACTTCCTAAACCAACTTTAATCGCTATAAATGAATACCTTAATAGCCAATTAGTTTATCGTAATGACGAAAACGGAAAAGGAGTTATTAATGATATGATATTAGAAGTTAAAGCAGCACAAGAAAATAAAGAAGCTAAAGAAAAAGGAAGAAAAGCTAAAAAATAAATAATGCTTACAGGTAAGAAAATTCTTATTGGCATAAGTGGTGGTATTGCTGCTTACAAGACTCCTTTATTAATAAGAGAATTAATAAAGAGAGGTTGTAAAATAAAAGTAGTAGCCACACATAATGCCTTAGAATTTGTTACACTTACCACTCTTCGTACCCTTTCTCAGAATAACGTTTATTTCGATATCTTTTCAACAGAAGGGGAATATTCAACAGAACATATATCCTTAACCGACTGGGCAGATTGCTTTATCGTTGCACCTGCCACAGCTAATATTATAGGTAAATTTGCTCATGGAATTGCTGATGATGCACTTTCAACAACTCTTCTTGCATTTAATAAAGAAGTATTTCTTGCTCCCTCTATGAATACAAAGATGTATCATAACCCAATTGTTCAAGAAAATATTAAAAAGTTAGAAGAATTAGGAGTTAAAATAATATCTCCAACAAAAGGAAATTTAGCTTGTGGTTATGATGGTGATGGGAGAATGGAAGAACCTAAAGAGATTGTAAAATTAATGGAAGACTATTATTCAAATAATCTTCCATTAAAGAATAAAACAATTCTTGTTACCGCAGGTGGAACTCAAGAAAAAATAGATGCCGTTCGTTATATTGGCAATAACTCATCAGGCAAAATGGGTTTTTGTATTGCGGAAGAATTAGCTTCAAAAGGTGCTAATGTTATTCTTATTTGTGGAAAAACATCTCTAACAACTTGCAATCCCAATATTAAACAAATAAACATTGTTTCAGCACAAGAGATGTATGATGAAACAATGAAATATTTTCCAACATGTAATGCAGCAATTCTTTCGGCTGCTGTTGCTGATTACAAGCCAATTATTGCAGCCAAAAACAAAATAAAAAAAACGTCACAAGATCTTACAATAACCCTTACCCCTACTTGTGATATACTTGCATCGTTAGGAAAAGAAAAAAAAGAAAACCAAATTCTTGTGGGCTTTGCATTAGAAACAGATAATGAGGAAGAAAATGCAAAAGAAAAACTTAAAAAGAAGAACCTTGACTTCATAATACTTAATTCCTTAAATGATAAAGGAGCAGGTTTTGAAGTTTCTACAAATAAAATCACTATAATAGATAAAGACGAAAAGGTTGAGAAATTTGAACTTAAGTCAAAAGAAGAAGTTGCTAAAGATATAGTTAATAAACTTATTTCATTATGAAAAAAACGTTCTTAATTCTTGCTTGCCTAATCTTATCTAATACTTTATTCTCTCAAGAATTTAAAGTTCAAATAAGTGTTAGTAGTCAAATACAAGGAACAGATAGAAAGATATTCGAAACCATGCAATCGGCTCTTAATGATTTTATCAACACTCGTAAATGGACTAACTTTACATATAAAACAGAAGAAAAGATTGAAGGTTCAATAACTATAAACGTAAAAGAACGCTCTTCTCAAGAAGATTTTAAAGCAGATTTAAATATACAATTACGTCGTCCTGTATATAACTCTTCCTATACTACAACAATGCTAAACATGCAAGAACAAGATTATTATTTTAAATATCAAGACGGAACTCCATTACAATTTGAAGAAAATACTTACTACGATAACTTAACCTCTACAATAGGATTTTATTTATATTATTTTCTTGCCATTGATGCTGATTCTTTCTCTCCAAATGGAGGAGCAGCTTATTTCCGAACATGTCAAAACATAGTTACAGCAGCTCAAAAAAGTGCTCAAAAAGGTTGGAAATCTTATGAAAATGAGAAGAATAAATACTGGATGAGTGAAAACTATAATAATTCAACATATCGTGAAATGCACAATGTGTGGTATAATTATCATCGCATGGGATTGGATAGAATGTCAGGAGATAGTCAAACAGAAGCTCGTAACAGTATATATTCTGCAATAGAATCTCTTCAAAAAACCTATCGTGAAAAATCACAATTAATATGCGTACAACAATTTATAGATGCAAAAGCAGACGAGATAGTACAAATCTTTAAAGGGGCACAAGATAATGAAAAAGACAATGTTATTAAGATAATGAAAGAGATTAATCCTGCTAACACAAATAAATATGAACAAATAAAAACTACAACATCGACTTCCACCACAACCTCAAATACCAATAAATCAACAGGCTCATCAAAATTTTAAGAAAAATACAATAACAAAACTATATGCAAAATATACCATTTGATAGAAATCTTGTAAATAAGATTTTCACAAAAAATAAGATTCAAAGTGTGGGAGCTTCTTCTATTCGTGAAGTAAAGAAAATAATTGACGATGTAGAAGAAGCAACAGGAAAAAAGTTTATCCGTATGGAAATGGGGATACCTGGACTACCAGCAACAAAAATAGGCTTAGATGCTCAAATAAAAGCCCTTCAAGATGGAGTTGCATCTATTTATCCAGATATATATGGAACATTAGATTTAAAAAAAGAAACAGCTCGTTTTGTAAAAAACTTCATAAACATAGACATACCTGACGATTGTTGTGTACCAACAGTAGGATCAATGCAAGGAGGATTTGCTTCTTTCTTAACAATAACTAAAATGCACCCTTCAAAGAATAAAGTATTATTCATTGACCCAGGTTTCCCTGTTCAAAAAACACAATGTCGAATACTTGGAATAGAAACAGAACATTTTGACGTTTACGATTATAGAGGAGATAAATTAAGAGATAAATTGGAATCATACCTATCAAAAGGAGATATAGCTTGTCTTTTATATTCTTCACCAAACAACCCAGCTTGGTTTTGTTTTAATGAACAAGAACTTCAGATAATTGCTGAAGTAGCAAATAAACACGATGTTGTAGTTATTGAAGACCTTGCTTACTTTGGAATGGATTTTAGAAAAGACTACTCTAAACCAGGTGTAGCTCCTTACCAACCTTCTGTAGGTTTATGGGCAAATAAATTCATACTTCTTATTTCAGGTTCGAAAGCATTTAGTTACGCTGGGGAAAGAATAGCAGTTATGGTAATTAGTCCAGAACTTTATAATTTCGAGTCAGATATGCTACAAAAATATTTTGGTCAAAAGAGCTTTGGGCGTGCAATGATATTCGGTTCATTATATGCATTAACGTCAGGGACAGCACACTCACCACAATATGCCTTAGCAGCAATCTTTAAAGCATGCAATGATGGAACATTTAACTTTGTAGAAGATCTAAGAGACTATCAAAAGAAAGCTTCTATAATGAAGAAAGCCTTTACAGAAAATGGATTCGAAATAGTTTATGATAAAGATTTAGATGTTGATATAGCAGACGGTTTCTATTTTACATTTGGTTATCCTGGTATGACTGGGGTTCAAATGTTAGATGAATTAGTTTATTACGGAATAAGTGCTATATCTCTTGATATAACAGGTAGCACAAGAAGTGAAGGTGCAAGAGCTTGCGTATCATTAGTCCCTCACAAAATGCTTCCAGAATTAGCAGAAAGATTAAAAATATTTCACCACGACCACCCAATAAAATAAGACAAGAAAGTAAAAATAATAAGTAAAAAATAATAAGGGAAGATATTATATGATTTCAAATATCATATAATATCTTCCTTTTTTATGTGAACTCACATCTATTTTACATGAAATTAAAGGCTCAATGTAAAATCTCGGTGGAATGAGGATTAATTATTGAAATTAGATTAAATCTTTTTGAATTTATATTTAATCTATTTGAGAAAAGATTAAACCTTTTTGGATTTATATTTAATCTATTTTTGAAAAGAATTAATCTTTTGGGACTATTGCCTAAATTGTTTTTTCGTCCCACCTGAATTTTACATTGATCCAAATTAAACTCCATATAATTAGAAAAAGAAGAAATATAATTGGGAAAAGAGTTTATATAAATACAGATATATTTCGATTAATTCTAACTATCTCTTTTCTCCCATTTTTTATCTAAATAGAACTTGATTCTAATTTTCTGTAATTTGATTCTACGAAACTAAAACTTGATTCTACAAAATTGTAATTTGATTCCATTTTTAGAGATGTTCTTTATATAGCGATATCATCATCATCTAATATTTCGTTTTTTACTATGTTCTTTTCTTTTCTGGACATTCTGGTAAGCATTACTGTTCCAAATGATAATACCCCTACTCGTCCAATGTACATTAAGATGCATAAAATTACTTTTCCTGATACAGAAAAATCAGGTGTTATTCCTGTTGTCAATCCAACTGTACCAAGTGCTGAAGTAGTTTCAACTATTATTTGTGAGAGTGAGAAGTTTTCTGTAAAGGTTAAGATATATGTACCTAAGAAAAGAATAAATCCATAGAATATTATATTAGTTAGAGCTGAATCTACACGATATGTTGGTAAACGATGTGAGCCTATCATTATATCTCTTTTATTTCCTAACTTACATATTACAAATGCAAAGACTGCTGAAAGTGTTGTAGTTTTTATACCCCCTCCTGTTCCTGATGGCGATGCTCCAATAAACATCAATACTGATATTGTCATAACCGATGCTAAACCAAAACGACCTATATCAACATTATTAAACCCTCCTGTTGACATTGCAGATACTGATTGGAAAAAGGATACTAAAAACCTATCTTCAGATTTATAATGATTGAGTGATGGTTCAAAGAAGTATAATTGTATAGTCCCTATTACAGTGAGTAGTAAAGTAATGACCACTATTATTTTACTTGTGAAAGTTATCCTATATGCTTTATCCTTAAGTTTATTTTTAAAATCTATTAGCACTATAAATCCCATTGCTCCTATATAACAAAGTAGTGCTACTACTATATTAACTCCATAATTTGTATCAAAAGCCATTAATGAATTATCAAAAAGACTAAATCCAGCAGTACAAAATGCAGAAATACTTATAAATATTGCATTCCAAAAAGAGTGAGATACACCTGCTTGTTTAAATAATACAAAGAGTATTATAGCACCTATTACTTCGAAAAAAAGAGAAAACCAAACAATACTTTTTACTAAGCTTTGCATATTAAACTCAACTGGGATTGAAAAGGTAGCTCTCATAACTCCATTCTTTATTCTCATAAAATGGTTAGTTAGATTATACATAATAAAAGAGCTAAGAGTCATATAACCTATTCCTCCTAACTGAATAAATAGAAGAATAATAAATTGACCGAAGAAAGTATAAGATTTAGATATATTAACTGTTACAAGTCCTGATGTAGAAACTGCTGATGTAATATTAAAAAGATTATCTATAAATGATATTGGCACTTTCTGAGAAAAAGGTAGCAATATAAGAACAAGCCCAAAGATTATATATGATAAGTATCCCATTAACAAATTACGTTGAGGAACATTAGATTCATAACCTAATGTTAATATTTTTTCAAAGTCAAGTTTAATTAAGAATCGCTTAAAATTGATCTTCTTTTTCTTTTTCTCTTTCATCGAAAAGATAGTGTTAATTAATTATGATTTAGTTAGGATTTTTTAGAGCACAAATATAAAACTAAAATTTGAATTAAGATATTTTCACTACTTATTTTGCCAGAAACATTATTTACAATATAAATAAAAAATTCATTAATTAGGGAGTGATTTCTTAAATCCATATATATTCATAAAAGCAATGCGGGTCTTTTGTTTAGGTATTTTAAATCCTTACTTTTGCACACATTTTGTATCTGTTCATTTTATAGAAATTTCTATTTTGTAATTTCTATTTTGACAAGAACCAAATAAAATAAATCAATATTATTAACAAAACAAGACGAAAATGAAAAAAACGTTTTTATTAATGATAGCTATGCTCTTAGCTATCAGTGGCTGGACACAGACCACATTAAATGAAGGTTTCGAAGGAACGACATTCCCTCCTGAGGATTGGTCTACGCTGACCTCTAGCACTTCAACCCGATGGTCAAGAAATACTTCTTCTCCCGTTATTGGTACTGCAAGTGCTAAATATGCTTACATTTCTGGTGGACAAAGAACTTATTTAATTACACCTAAATTAGTTGTTGCTACAAATGACACTTTAAAGTTTTATGCAGCAAAGAGTTCATCTGGAGCTACTGATTTTAGAGTTTGTATTTCAAATTCTTATGTAAATGGAGATATATCTTCATTTGATACAATTAACCCTCTGTTTCATGTATTAGCTACTAATCTACCAACTACATTTGCAACTCAATACATGATAGATTTAAGTGCTTATGCAGGTCAAGAAGTATATATTGCTTTTCAAACAACTGACTATAATGGTTGTAATGTTTTCTTAGACAATATTACAGGTCCAAATTTATTTGTTCCTTCTTGCCCTAAAACAAGTGTTTTAACTTTAGGAAATATTACGACAACAAGTGCTGATGTTTCTTGGACAGAAAATGGAACTGCAAATGAATGGGCTATAGAATACAAACCCACAAATGAAACAAATTGGAACAATGCAATATCAGTTACTGCAACTTCTACAATTGCTAATTTAAGTAATTTAATTGAAAATACTGCTTACGATATTAGAGTTAAGGCTATTTGTCTTGCTGATGTTGATGAAAGTGAATATAGATTAAGTTCTTTCCGAACTACTTATCCTATTATTTCTCAATTTCCATGGTTTGAAAGTTTTGAAGACTCTTGGAGTGATATAGCTATTGCCCCTGGGAATCAAACGGCTCCTTTTGGTTGGATAAATATTGATTCTTTAAATACTTCAAGTTATTATTGGAAGACTACAACTACTGCAAAATATGGTAGTAAATCTGCTTATATGTATGGCTATAGTTCTGCAACTACAACAACTGCAACTTATAATAATAATGATTGGTTCATTTCTCCTATATTAACTCTTACTGGCGGAGAACGTTTAAATTTTTGGGCAAAGAAGAGTAGTACATCTTATTATCCAGACCTTTTAGTTTATGCTATGGATGTTAGTCAAAGTGATTTAGATGCAACTGGGAGTAATGCTAACTTTACACTTATTGGTTCTATTGATACGTTATTATTAAATACTACATTTACTGAATTTGAATATAATTTAAGCTCACTAATTGGAGATTATCGTTTAGCATTTGTTCGTAAAAAAATAGCTAATGGCAGTGTTTATATTGATGGAGTTAAAGTTAGTACTATACCAACTTGTTTTCCTCCAACAGGTTTAGTTGCTTCAAATATTTCAAGCGATCAAGCTGATATTGCTTGGACTGCGGCAAGTGAAAATGATGCAAATTGGAATTTATATTTAACAAATACAACAAATAATTCTACAGAAGTTATTCCAGTATCTGGAAATATTTATACATTAACAAATCTTACCCCTAACACTATTTATTATGGTGTTTTACTTACAGATTGTGGTAATGATACCCAATCAGATTCTTCTTCTTCAATAATTATTCGTACTAATTGTGTTCCATCAACAGTTCCATTTACAGAAAACTTTAGTACTTCTGTTGTAACAGAACCTACTTGTTGGACAAGGTTTAGTGGTTTATTAGATGAAACATCAGTTCTTACATCAACAACAAGTGGTTGGTCTTATGCTACAGTTTTAGACACAACAATGAGAGTTAATATTTATGGCGCTAGTTGTAAATATTGGTTAGCTACTCCAACTCTTGATTTAGGTGCAGATGGATCTTTATACCAAGTAGATTTTGATGCTGTTTACGCAGATCTTCCTGCAGGAACAGGAACACCAACTAATTCAGATGATGATAAATTTGCAGTAGTAATTTCTACTGATAATGGCGTTACTTGGTCTTCTGCTAATGCAACTATATGGTATGCTAGTGCAGATTCTACGTATTCTTTAACAAGTTTTGGGTCCACATCAACTCATATATCAGTAAAATTACAAGATCATGATTTAAATCCATATCAAGGTTTAATTAAGATTGCCTTATATGCAGAATCTCAAGTAGCTGTAACTGGGGCTGATAATTATTTATTAATAGATAACTTCAATGTTGATTTAGCTCCAGTATGTCCAGAGGTATTTAATACAACTGCTAATTCTGCAACATTTACATCTATTCAAGTAAACTTTGCAACAGATAATGCAGAAGTTGGAACAGGTTGGGAAATAGCATATGCTGAAACTACTGATCCAGCAAGTTTCGATCCAAATACTGTAACACCAATATATATAAACTCTGCAAATGAACTACCTTATAATATTACAGGGTTAAACTCAGAATCTACTTATTATGTTTCTGTTCGCCAAAACTGTGGTGGGAATTGGTCTCCTGCTGTAAGTGTAACTCTACCTGCTATTGTAACAACATCTACACTTCCTTACACTCAAAACTTTAATGATTTAACAAATATAAGCGAGTGGACTCTTACTACCGCTGATACAAACAAATGGTTTATTGGTTCAGCGGCAAACTATCCTGAAACAACTGGTAATTCTATGTATATCACTAATGACAATGGATTAAATAACACTTATGCTATTGCTGCAGGTGCTAATTATGAATATGCATCGACAAATATTGAATTTGGTGCAGGATTAGCAGAATATAATCTTTCTTTTGATTGGAGAGCTTATGGTGAATCTGCAACATATGATTATATAAGAGTATACCTTCTTCCTATTGACGAAGTTATTCCTACAACAGGATGGCCTACGTCTATACCTATTTGTGAAAATTTAAATTTACATGCAGATTGGCAACATAAAAATATTGTTCTACCTACATCCTTATATCAAAATACAATTAAAAAATTAGTGTTTGTATGGTGGAATGATGCAACAGGAGGAACAAATCCTCCAGCTGCTATAGATAATATTTCTATTCAAGCTATGACTTGTGCAACTCCGTCAAATCTTGTTGTTAATTCATCAGATCAAACAACAGTAGATTTATCTTGGACAGAAAATGGTACAGCATCACAATGGTTAGTAGAATACACTTCTGACAATATAAATTGGGATACTGCTTATGCAACAACAAACCAAAACTTTATTCTTTCAGGCTTAAATCCATCAGCAACTTATCAAGTCAAAGTAACTGCAATTTGTGATGCAAATGATATTAGTGGTATTATTGCAGGTTCATTTATTACATCTTGTGGAATTGTATCACAATTTCCATGGACAGAAGGATTTGAAGACGCTTTTGTAGGAACTACTGCTTCAAATGCATTAAATGCTTCCCCTCGTTGTTGGTTAAACTATAATGGAGGTTATACATCAACAACTTATCAATGGAAAAGAGGGACAACAGCTGCTAATATCTATTCTGGCAGTGGTTATGCATATATGGATGGTTATGCTTCAACAACAAGTACTTCTTACACAAATAACGACTGGTTAATTACACCTATTTTAGAATTAACTGGTAATGAAAGATTAAATTTCTGGGTTAAAAAAGAAGGTGCAACTTATTCACCTGACTTAGCTATTTATGCTTTAAATGTTGCTAATGGTGATGTGGTAGCTGCTGATAGTATTGCCAACTTTACTCTATTATATAATATTCCTACAAGTGAAATCACAACAAATTACCAACAACAAGAAATTAATTTAAGCTCATTGGTTGGTCAATATCGTTTAGCATTTGTTCGTTTACAACCTTCTCAATATGATATTTATATTGACGAAGTACAAGTTAGTGAATTACCAACTTGTATAAGGCCTATAGGTCTTGCATTAAATAATGTTTCCCATCAAGATGCAACAATATCATGGACTCCTGGTCATACAACTGATGCAAACTGGAATATTTATTTAACAGAAGGAACAAATACTACTATTATTCCTACAACTCAAATTCCAACAACAATACCAAGCCTGCTTCCTAATACTACTTATTCTGTAGTTGTAAAAACTGATTGTGGCACGGAAGAATCAGATCCTTCTATTCCTTTTTCTTTCACTACAACTTGTACTCCTTTAACTGTTCCATATTTAGAACAATTTGCTACAACTCCATTAACAAATAATTGTTGGTCACAACATAATGGTTTATTAACAGATACAGTTGCATTTACAAGCAATACTTCTTCATGGACTTTTGATGCAATGTATCCTGCTGGAAATATTATAAACTCTATGAGATTAAATATTTGGTCAACTTCAACAAAATCATGGTTAATCTCTCCAACTATTGACTTAGGTAATAGTGGTAATCTTTATCAACTTGAGTTTGATGTTACAAATACTGATGATATTCAAATGTTAATCCCTGGTGTAACAACTGGAGTAGATGATAAATTTGCTGTTGTTATTTCTACTGATAATGGTCTTACTTGGAGACATAGCAATGCTAGAATATGGAGTAATGAAACAGGTGCTACAAGAATTTATAATGATCTTATGAGCGCTTCTCCTATTCATATTATTATTCCATTAGAAGATTCTTTACAAAGTGCTTATCAAGGACTTATTAAAGTTGGATTCTACGGAGAAAGTACTGTGTCTAATGCTGACAACTATTTACGTATAGATAATCTTGCTATTAATGAATGGGTAAATTGTCAAAGACCAACTGGACTTGCTATTAACGAAATAACTTCAGACCAAGCAACAATTAGTTTTGTTGAACAAGGACAAGCTACTTCTTGGGACTATGTTTTAGGTGTTGTTGGACAAAGTGCAAACGATCCTGATACGGAAACTCCAATTTCTATTATAGAAAACCCTCATACAATTACAGGTTTAAATCCTAGTACAAATTATTTTATAGCAGTACGTTCTAATTGTGGCTCTCCATGGTCAGATATTCTTACATTTAGAACATCTCCTTTACTTGTAAATTCATTCCCTTATTCAACATCATTTGACACAACTGATGCAGAAACTTATAATTGGGCATCAACAAGTAACTCAATTAATAAATGGAATGTAGGTGGAGCAACTTACTCTGATTTAACACCAAGTTTAGATGGAAGTTCTGCATATATGTCATTTAATAATGGTGATAGCAACTCTGTAACAACAGCAACAACATACTCATATTTCTATCGTGATATTGACTTTGGTACAGATCCAACAACATATGATTTAACATTTGATTGGAAGTGTTTAGGTGCAGTAAATACATCTAATGCTGTAACTTCTGGTATAATGGTTATTGTTTGTGATTTAACAGACTCTATAAATCTAGCAGGATTACCAATCAATCAAAATCAAAGACTACTATTACTTCATGGTCAAACAAATTGGCAAAATGCAGAAGCTCAAATAGACGGAGTATCTGGAGTTAAACGATTAATATTCTACACTTGGGGTGGTTATGCTACTGCTAACAGATATAATCCAGCAGCTATTGATAATATAAATATTGATATAGCAACTTGTTATAGACCTAATAATATTGTAGTTAATAACCTTTCTTCTACTTCTGCTGATTTAAGTTGGGTAGGAACAGCTGATAGTTATGTTATTGCTTATAGATCAGAAACAGAAACAAATAATACTTATGCTTCTGTTGTAGGTAATACTACTTATAGTTTAACAAACCTAACATCAGGAACAGATTATTATGTTTCAATAAGATCAATTTGTGGAACAGATACAACTATATATTCTTCTACCATGACATTTAGAACACCATGTTATGATAATGCTATTTCTAACTTCCCTTATAATGAAGGATTTGAAAATGGTTTGAACTGTTGGCAAATTGCAGCATCAGGAACTGCAACAAATAGTTTCTGGCAAATACAACAAACAGGAACAAGCCCTACATGTACTCCTCATGGAGGATTAAATATGGCTAGATTCAATTCATACTCATCACCAAATACAGCTGGGACATGGACAACTATGATATCTCCATCTCTTGACTTTTCTTCAGATATGGAAGCAAGTTTCTGGATATACAGAGATGCAGCTACTGGAGCAAACTACATTTCTCCTTTAGAAAGAGTAAGCTTATATGTTTCATCAAGTCAATCTTTGTCTGATACAATATTATTGGGAGAAATCTCAAGAACTATAACAGCTTCACCGGTAGTAACTGTAGCTGGTTGGTATCAATATACCTTCCCAATACCAACAGGAACAATAGGAACACAATATATTGTATTAAAGGCTACATCAACTTATGGAAATAATATTTTTATAGATGATGTAAAAGTAGACTTTTTAGGTGGAATCATTCCATGTGCTGCTCCAACAGCAATTAATGTTAATAATATTACAAATACAACTGCAGATGTTGCTTGGACTGCTGGCGGTAGTGAAACAGCTTGGCAAGTTCGTTTAGGCACAACAGGTACTCCTATTGATGTTAATACTCCTTCTTACCAATTAACTAATTTAACAGCTGCAACAAACTATACTGTTTATGTTAGAGCTAATTGTGGAACATCTTACTCTGCATGGGTAGCTTCAACACAATTTACAACTACAAACGTTGTTGTAATTCCTCCAACTGTAGTTACTGATTCTGTATCGGCAATTGCTCAAAATCAAGCTAATTTATATGGAACTATTACTACTGGAACTGAAACTATTTCTGCTCAAGGGTTTGCTTATAAACTTACAAGTGCTTCTACTTGGATTTCTGTTGCTGCTACTGGTACAAATATGACTTATAACTTAACAGGATTAACTGCTAATAGTTCTTATGATTTCAGAGCTTTTGCTACTACTGCTACTAATACTTATTATGGTAATATTATAAACTTTACAACTACAAACGTTACTGTAACACCTCCTACTGTAGTTACTGATTCTGTATCAGCAATTACTCATAATCAAGCTAATTTATATGGTACTATTACTACTGGTACTGAAGCTATCACTGCTCAAGGTTTTGACTGGAAACTTTCTGGTGCTTCTTCTTGGACAAATGTGACTGCTACTGGTACAAATATGACTTATACATTAACTGGACTAACAGCTAATACAGCTTATGAATTCAGAGCTTATGCTACTACTGCTTCCAATACATACTATGGCGATGTAAAAACATTTAATACTCTTGCAACACCTGTTGTTTTAGGTGGTGTATCAACACAAGCAGTTACAAATTTAGTTGACCATAGTGCTTTATTACATGGAACATTGATAAGTGTTGGAAATGCTGTTGAAAACATAGAAGTAGGATTTATATATTCAACAGAAACTAATCCAGAAATTGGTGGAACTGATGTAATCATAGCACAAGTAAATTATGTTGATGGAATGACAACTTATGATAAATCTATTACTGGTTTATTATCAGAAACAAATTACTACTATAAAGCATACGTTACAAATTCTGCTGGAACTGCATATGGTCAAGAACAACCTTTCCTAACATCAAGCTTAAATGATGCAGAAAAGAATCAATTCACTGTATCTATGTATCCTAACCCAACAACAAGCACAACTAAATTAGTTGTAAACGGAATTGAAGGTGAAGCTAAGATAGTGATAAGTGATGTCCAAGGACGCATATTAAATACAACTATTGCAAAAGCTATAGACGGAAAAGTTGAACAAACTATAGATGTAAATAACTTTGCAAAGGGAATTTATTATGTAAGAATACAAAACACAACTACAAGTAGAACTCAGAAGTTAATAGTACAATAATAACAAAAGTTCTGTTTTAATAATAAATTGTCACATTGTGGTTGTCTCATTCGAGGCAACCACTTTTCTTTTATACTAACAAAATGCATTTATAGTTTGAACTTGGGATATTAAAAATAAATTCTGTATCTTTGCACTTAAGAAAATAATTTAATATGAAAACTAAGCAATGGGGAAAAGTGGTATTGATGTATTTTTTTACTGTATCTATTTCTTTGTTATTGTTTTTACCTATTGATATATTAACTCATGGTTATTTAATAACAACTCATTTAGGGAGATATTTTATTATTAATATTTCTATGCTTTCAGTGTTATTTTTTTTGTTTGAAATGGCTGAGAATTTTTTTAATTCAAAATTCTTGGCGAATAGGTTACCTATAAGAATATTAATAGAGCTGATATACGTTTTTTTCATTATTAATCTTGCAATGTTCTTATTCCAAAACTTTTTTGAAATAAAAGTAAGTCCAATAAAATTTGCTTATAGAATATTTAAAAGTAAGCATTTTTGGACATCTACTTTTGAAGGGATTTTTGTCATGCTTTTGATAGAGATATTACATTTATACTACAAGTATAGAGAAAGAGAAAGAGAAAGAGAAAAGTTTAAATATGATCAATTAAAGAGTCAATTAAATCCTCATTTTCTTTTCAATAGCTTAAATATATTATTAGCTATGATATACAAAAGAAAGCCTAATGAATGTGCTAACTTTATAGAAAAATTATCTGATGTTTATCGCTATATTTTAAATAATGACGATAAGGGTTTAATTTTAGTCAAAGAAGAAGTCGATTTTATTGGTAAATATGGTGAAATATTAAAAACCAGATTTAATAATGGTTTTGTTCTTAATATTAATTTGAAAGAAGAAGATATGAAGAAGAAAATATTATTAATGTCATTGCAACTATTGGTTGAAAATGCGGTAAAACACAATATTGCTTGTGATCAAACTCCATTAATAATAAATATTTTCTCTGAAAATAATTCTATTGTTGTTTCAAACACCAAAAATATAAGATCAAAAGCCGTTGTTTCAACAGGAATTGGTCTTGAAAACTTAAATCAGCGATATAGAATTGTTACAAATAAGGAAATAGAAATAATAAATGAAGATAGTATATTTAACGTTATAATACCTTTGATATGAAAGTAGTTATAGTTGAAGATGAAGAGCTCTCTCAAGAACTTTTAAAGGAGTTATTGAATCTGAAATTCCCAGATTTTGAAATAGTCAAGATATTAGATAATGTTAAAGAGAGTCTTGAATATTTCTCAACTACAGAAGTTGACTTAATCTTTATGGATATACATCTTAAGGATGGAGATTGTTTTGAAATATTTGAAAAAATAGATATACAGACTCCTATTATTTTTACAACAGCCTATGATGAATATGCAATTAAAGCTTTTGAAGTAAACAGTATTTCATATATCCTAAAGCCAATAACTGAAAGTAAAATAGAAAAAATAATACAGAAACTTGAGTCAATAACACTTAGTTATAATAAAGAAAAGATAAAAGAGTCTTTTTCTATTATTAATAATCAACAAAAAATTGAGAAAAGAATAACTGTTAAATTAGGGAATAAAATAATAGTTGTTGAACAAGAGAATATTGCTTATTTTGTTTCTGAAGATAAAGTATGCTACTTATACACAAAAGATAATAATAAATATATTATTGATTATTCGCTTGACACATTATCAATGAAACTTGATCCAAAATCTTTTTTCCGAGTTTCGAGAGATTGCATAACATCATTTGTAGCAATAAAAGAAATAACAAAATACTTCAAAGGGAGGTTAAATATTTCTCTTAATCCAGAATACGATAAAAAGTTTATTATAAGTCAAGAACGAGTTTCTGATTTTATGAAATGGATTAAAGGAGAATAAATATTCTTCCCCATTTTCTATATAAAAATCTATCTTATTTACCTCGTCGCCTTTTTCGTCATCTTTTTATCCCATTTCGTCAGAATTTATTTTTATTATTAAATCAATATTTGGATATTTGCACCATTCATAGTCGTATGGTTGGCTTTATTAATGACACTATTTTAATAATAATTATCAATTAAAAACAAAAACAAATGAAACGATTTCTATTTTTTGTAATGGCAATGATTTTTTTTGTCATGCAAGGGTGGTCTCAAACCACATTAAACGAAAGTTTTGAAGGGGCAACCTTCCCTCCTACCAATTGGAGGACTCAACACACAAGAGGATCTGGTAGTGCAGTTTGGCAGAGCTACACTGATGCGAGTTATGCTCATACAGGTTCAAATTCTGCAGCTGTAATTTATGATACAGATGTTTCAACTAATTATTTAATCACTCCGAATTTATCTATTGATTCTACTAATTTTCAAATTAGTTTTTGGGCAAGAGTGGAAGCTCATGATGGAACTTATCAAAATACATATTTAAGAATAATGGCATCATTAACAAATGATTCTATAAATTCATTTGATACAACATTATTAACATTATCAAATTCATATACTGGAATAAATGGATTAAATGATATATGGCAACAATGGACTCTTGATTTATCTGCATATATAGGTCAAAATATATACATAGCCTTCAAGAACGATAATGATCATGGCTATAGTATTTTATTAGATGATGTAACTATTACCAATTCTACTTCTTGCTCAATGCCCACTAATCTTACTGTAACAAATATTACTTCAACTGATGTACAAATTGGTTGGACTAATACAAATGGCTCATTATGGAATATTCAATATATGGAAGAAACAGCAACTAACTGGGATAACGCTACCATAATACAAGGGACTACATCAAATCCTTACCTAATAACTGGGTTAATTACTGCAACTGCATATAAAGCACGAGTACAAACTGATTGCATAACAGAGCAAAGTGAATGGTCTGATCCTATTTCATTTATTACTGCATGCTCAACCATTACAACATTTCCTTGGAATGAAGGATTTGAAACTGCATGGGCATCAACAATAGCTTTACCAGGAAATGCAATTGCTCCAAATTGTTGGATTAATATTAATGGTGGGTATGCAAGCAGTTCATATATCTGGAGAAGAACAACCAGTTCAACTTATATTCACTCAGGAAATGCAGCCGCACAAATGTATACTCCATCTTCTCGAGAAACAAATGATTGGCTTATTTCACCTATTGTTTCCCTTAATGGAATGGAAAGACTTCGCTTTTGGGCAAAAGGTCGTACAAATTATATAGATCAACTTACAATTAAAATATTAAACATTACAACTAATGGCTCTGATATGAATACGGAAAACGATACTTCTTTATTTGTTGAATTAATGCCAAACACAATAGTTCCTACTGAAAATTGGGAAGAGTACGAATTAAATCTAAGTCAATACTCTGGAGATTTCAGAATTGCATTTGTTAAAAATACAACTGGGGGTTACTATTTAAACTTAGATGATATTGAAATTTCTCTAATTCCTAATTGTCAAAGGCCAACAGTAATAACCGTATCAAATATTAATCCAACTAATGCCGAAATATCTTGGACTAATGGAAGTGAAAACGATGGTGCGTGGTGGATTTTTTATAAAGAATTTTCAGCAACAGATTATGATTCTATATATACAAACACGAATCCAACTATTTTGCCTAACTTAACACCAGCAACTGGATATAATATTTATATAAAAACTGATTGCACGAGTGAGACATCTGAAGCCTCTCATTCTACTTCTTTTTATTCTGGATGTAGCTCTATTGTTTCATTTCCTTGGCGTGAAGGATTTGAAAATTCATGGACTCCATCGAATATATATGGGAACTCTAATGCACCAATATGTTGGACAAATATAAATAAAGGAGAAACTTACCCTTATGGTTCCGACCAATATCTATGGACATTCTATGACAATACTGATAACCCTTCATCATCACAGTATACACATTCAGGAATAGGGGCTGCTCAATGCTATACAAACCAAGGAACAGTAGGTCATAATGATTGGTTAATTACACCCTTAATTTCTTTTACAGGAAATGAAAGATTAAGATTTTGGGCACAAAGAGCTTCATCAACTTCATCGCTTCCTGATGAAATTTCAATTTTTATTTCAAATGCAAATATAACATTAGATACTATTAGTATGGGGCAATATGGTAACATGCCTAACTTTACTCAAATATTTAATCAAGTTTTGCCAATAGGTGCTTGGCAAGAATATGAAATTAACCTCAATCAATATACAGGAAATAGATATATTGCATTTGTTCGACAAAACACACCAAGTGGAGAAGCTCTACGTTTGGATGATATTTTAGTTGAGACAATTCCAAATTGTCTAAGGCCAACCTCATTAACAGTTTCTAATATATCTCAAACTTCTGCTACTTTATCATGGATTAATGCTGCTGGAAATAATTCATGGTATCTCTATTATAAAGAATCGTCTGCAACAAATTACGATTCAATTTTAATATCAACAAATCCTTATCAACTTCAGAATTTAGTTCAAAATACAACTTATAATATTTTTTTGAGAACCAATTGTGTTACAGAATTATCAGAAGAAACTCCAATAATTACATTTACTACCCCTTGTAATGCAATAACGACTCTTCCTTTTACAGAAAATTTTGATAATTATGGAATAGGAGTTGGAACGTATCCTAATTGTTGGGGAAAATTAAGTACTGAAACAACATATCCTTTTATAACTACATCAAATTCGTCTGGCTGTCTTTATTTTTATTCTACAGATGGGCAGTATTGTACTGCAACAACTTCTCCTTTTGATTCTTCAATCCATATCAACACATTGCTTGCTCAATTCCAATTAAAAAAAGACCCTGGTTATATATGTGTAGGCGTAATGACTGATCCCTTAAATATATCTACATTTGATACAATTGCAGTCTTATCTCCAGAGACATACTCCTCATGGGAAGATTTTGAAGTAAACTTTAGTAGTTATCAAGGTGCAGGTCATTATATTGCTTTTAAGTGCCAAGACAGCTATAATGAAATCTATCTTGATAATCTATCTATTGATTTTATCCCATCTTGTTATCATCCTTCTAATATTTCAATTTCTAATATAGCAACAACATCGGCAACAATAAATTGGACAAATGGAAATATTAATGATAATTCATGGTGGTTGTATTATAAAAAATCAAATTCATCTACTTATGATTCTATACATGTTACTTCTAATCCTTATTTACTACAAAATCTATTACCATCATCAACATACAATATTTATTTAGCAACTGATTGTCAAGGAATATTATCAAATACAAGCGACACAGTATCATTCAGGACAGAGTGTGGAGCAATTAGTTCTTTTCCTTGGACTGAAGGATTTGAAGGAGATTGGGCACCAGCTAATTCTCCAGGGAATATGATGGCTCCATATTGCTGGACTAACATAAATAAAGGAAATAGTTTTAGTAATTATTGGATGATAGAACAATTCGCATCGTCTTCTCATTCCGGTTCTCATTCTGCAAAAATGTTTACATATAATAGTAATCTAAATAATGATTGGTTAATTTCACCTTTATTATCTTTAACCGGCAATGAAAGATTAAGATTTTGGTCAAGAAACGACTGGTATAGTAATTATCCAGAAGAAATATCAATATGGATTTTTGATACAAATATTTCTATTGATATAACAAATATGACCGATTCTAATTCAGTTGCAGGCTTTTCTCAAATATTTCAAACGGTAATTCCTATAGGAGATTGGCAACAATACGAAGTAAATCTAAGTCAATATTCAGGAAATAGGTATATTGCTTTTGTAAGAAGAGATGCTCCTCATAATGGTAATTATCTTAGATTAGATGATATTGAAGTTTCAACAATACCTACATGCCCCGTACCAACTGGAATAACTGCATCAAATATTACATTGAATGATGCCGAGATTAGTTGGACAAGTGATAGTCAAATTAATGCATGGTGGTTGTATTGGAAAGAATCAAGTGCAACAAATTATGATTCTACTTATATAATAGGAACGCCTACCTACACATTTACTTCTCTTTTACCAAATACATCATACGACATATATGTAATTACTGAGTGCAATGATGGTCTTTCTACCCCAAGCGATGTTTATTCTTTCCGCACCAATTGTGAAAATATATCATCTTTACCTTGGTCTGATTCATTCGATACTTATGGAACAGGAATAAATATTTTCCCTTCTTGTTGGACAAAAATAAATACATATTCAGGTTTAAATGTTCCTTATATAACAACTAATACATTCACTAATACATACTACAGTACTCCTGGTTCTTTATATTTTTTAGCAAATTTCCCTTCTTATAACTTAGCGGCAACACCTGAATTTGATCCTTTAATCTCAATTAACATTCTTAGTGCATCATTTATGTATTATAATAAAAATGATGCCGATAAATTAATAATTGGTGTTATGACAGACCCTACAGATATTTCTACTTTCGATTCTGTTACAACGGTAACCACTACTACTACTCAAACATGGGAGCAAAAAAATATAAATTTCCAATCATATCAAGGAATAGGTAGATATATTGCATTTAAAAACGAATGTAACAATCCAAATACAGGTTCGGCTTATGCATACATAGATAATCTTATAATTGATGTTGCATGTCAATCACCATCTAATATCACTATAACCAATATTTCAAATACAACAGCTAATATTAATTGGATAGGATATGGTGAAACTTCATGGCAAATAAGATTAGATGAGAATGGTACTATACAAGATTTAAGTACTCATCCTTATCAATTAACAGGATTGACTGCTGGGACTAATTATACTATTTATATTAGAGCAAATTGTGGAAATTCATATTCTCAATGGATATCACAAACATTCACAACTACTAATGGTCAACAAGCGCCAATAGTAACAACATACTCTCCATCAGGAATTGTTCAAGTATCAGCTATATTAACAGGATCATATATTCAAGGAACTGATCAAATAAATGCTAAAGGATTTGAATGGAAACTTGCAAATGATATATTATGGACTGACGCATCTGTAACAACAGGAACTACGCCATTTGTATATACGCTTAACTCTCTTAATGCAAACACTCAATATAAAGTAAGAGCATATGTTGTCACAACTACTGAAGGAAGAGTTTATGGTGATTCTATAACTTTCTCTACTTTACCTCATATAATACCTAATGTAACTACAACATTACCAACAAACATAACTCAAACGACAGTTACTTTGAACGGAACAACTGCAATAGGAACTGAATCTATTCAATCAAGAGGTTTTGAATATAAACTAACTACTACAGCAACTTGGAATGGTGCAATTGATGTTACTGCTTCTGGAACAACAACAATATCGGTAAATGTAACAGGATTAACAGCAAGTACTCAATATGATGTAAGGGCTTATGCTCAAACTGCAAGTGGAAAAACTTATGGAAACATAGAAACATTTACAACTCTTGGAAATACAGTAGTATTAGGAGAAGTAAATACTCAAAGTGCAACTAATATTGATACAACAAGTGCTGTATTGAATGGGACTTTAGTAAGTGTTGGAAATGCATTGAGTAATATAGAAGTTGGATTTGTTTACTCTACAACATCTAATCCAATATTAGGAGTTACAAATGTTCTTAGAGTAGATGTTCCTTACGTTGAAGGAATGACAACATATAGTTCTCCAATAACAGAATTACAACATTCAACAATTTATTATGTAAAAGCATTTGTTAATAATTCTGTTGGTGATGCTTATGGTGATGAAGTAACATTTAAAACAGATTCTCTTTCTGGATTAAGTTATATTGAAGCAAATAAATTCTCTGTTAGCATGTATCCTAACCCTGCAACAAATACAACAAAATTGGTTGTTAGCGGAATTGAAGGTGAAGCTAAGATAGTGATAAGTGATGTACAAGGACGCATATTAAATACAACTATTGCAAAAGCAGTTAACGGAAAAGTTGAACAAACTATAGATGTAAATAACTTTGCAAAGGGAATTTATTATGTAAGAATAAAAAATACAACTACAAGTAGAACTCAGAAGTTAATAGTACAATAGGAACAAAAGAGTAAAACTTAAATACTATAAGAGTGGTTCTCTCAAATGAGATAACTACTCTTTTTTTTGTGAATTAATTCATAATAACTATCTTTGCTAAATAATTCATTTAATAATTATAATTCATATTATCTATGACATTAAAACACACATTATTAAGTTTAGTTTTTATGTTTTTTGCTATTAACTGTTTTGCTATTCCTGCAAACAATCAAGTTATTACTAAAAAACAATCTAATGGGAAAAGCATTAGTTTTATTCTTAAAGGTAATGAACTTCTATCTTGGGCTAGCTCAATAGATGGATATACTTTATTAGGAAATAAGAATGGCGAATTAGTTTATGCTATAATTAACAAAGAAGGGGATTTAGTTACTTCGAACGTTTTAGCAATTAATCCAGTAGAAAGAACAATTGAAGATAAATTGTTCTTAAATGAGATTAAACCTAACTTTTGCTTTAGCAAAAGTCAAATAGAAAAAGTTAATCTAAAAAAAGAAGGAAGAAGTAAAGCTCTTAAAATGGTTGAAAGAACACCAACAATAGGATCACCTAATTTTCTTGTTATTTTAGTTAATTTTTCCGATATTTCGTTTGACACTTCAAATGTAAGAATTATGAGAAATCAAATTAATGTTTCAAATTATACTGCAAACGGTAGAACTGGTAGCGTAAAAGATTATTTCTTTGATAATTCAATGGGTGTTTTAAATGCTAATTTCACGGTAGTTGGCCCTTATACCCTACCACATAATCAAGCTTACTATGGATCTAATGATGCTTATGGAGTCGATTCCTTACCTCAGTATATGATTTATGATGCATGTGTTTTAGCTAATAATGACATTAATTTTCAAGACTTTGATAATGACGGTGATGGTATTGTTGATATGATTCATGTCGTTTATGCTGGACAAGGTGAACATACTGGAGGTGGAGCAAATGCAATATGGCCTCATAGTTGGGTCTTGCCGTCTAATTCCATGTTAGATGGCGTGCAATTACACCCTTATTCATGTTCATCAGAATTATATAATTATTCAGATTGTGATGGCATAGGTCCTATTTGTCATGAGATGGGACATGTTTTAGGGTTGCCAGATTTTTATGATACTGATTATTCAGGATCTGGTGGTACATCTATAGAAGTAATGTATTGGGATTTAATGTCATCTGGTGGTTATAATAATGATTGTATAACTCCCCCTAATCTATCGGCTGTAGAAAGAAATTTATTGGGTTGGTTAAATCCAACTCTCATTTCTGCAAATAATACTAATTGTATATTACCTGCTATTTCTGATAGTAATATGGCATATAAAATTAATCTTCAAGATGATGAATTCCTAATATTTGAACATAGAAATAAGAAAAAATGGGATGCCTATACTCCAGGAAAAGGTATGCTTGTTTTTCATGGAGATCAAATATTTATTGATAATTGGATAATTGGAAGAAATAATACTATAAACGCAAATCCATTTGATAGAGGTTTATTTATTATTCCATCTTGTGGAGATTCAACTAATAATGATTCTGACTCAACAACCTTTCCTGGCAGTAGAAATATTAATTCTTTATTGAATATAAATCATAAAAATGGGAACCCAACTGGAATTAATTTAACAAATATATGTTACGCATCTGATTCTACAATTACCTTTAATTTAACTAATGTTTCTCCTAATATAAGCATTTCCTCTCCAACAAATATAACTATGAATTCAGCAACATTAAATGGTTCTGCAATTGGAACGGATATTACATCAATGGGGTTTGAGTATAGAATGGTCGGCGATACTGCATATACATCACAAACAATTAGCTCTTCTAATATGCAATTCAATTTAACTAATTTACTTGCAGGCACAACATATGAATATAGAGTATTTGGAGTAAAAAATTCTATTACTTATTATACTTCTATAGTAGAATTTAATACTATTTGTCTAACAAATTTAGCTATACCTTATAACCAAGGATTTGAAGTTGCAACATTACCTTGTTGGGGCTATTTATCATCTAATAACAATTTTATTAGTATAGAAAGTATCGGGAATGTACCATATTGTTTACCACATAGTGGGAATAGAATGATTAAGTATGGATCTGGTTATTTAGAATATGGTAATTGGGCGACAATAACAACTCCAGTGATTTATATTCCTCATCAATATCATCAATTTAGTTTTTGGATTTATAGACTTAGTGGTTCTTACTCAAGTCCAAATGAAGGTGTTGAAATATATATTAACTCAAATAATGATTTAAATGGAGCTACTCTTTTAGGATATATTTCAAATAATAGAAATACCACACCAATAGAAACTTCAGATGGTTGGTATAATTACTCTTTTAATCTACCCTCTGGTACTTATGGAAATAAATATTTTATTATAAAAACTTTATCTGACTTTGGTTATAATATTTATATTGATGATATCTCTATCTCTCCATATCTTACTCAAATTCCTCCTATGGTATTTATGGACTCTGTATCAAATATTACGACAAGCTCTGCTGATCTTTATGGTTCATATATTCAAGGAACAGACTCTATTTTAACAAAAGGATTTGAATATAAATTAAACACAGATACTACCTGGTCTTCAATTACAACATCTATAGGAACTCAATTCAATTATTTATTATCAGGCTTTTCAGTTAATACAAAATATAATGTTAGAGCTTTTGTTACAACACAAACAGAAGGTACAACATATTCAACAATTAATACTTTTACAACAGATTCTGTTGCTTTAGGAGAAGTATTAACTAATGGGGCTAGTGGTATAACCAATTCAAGTGCAGTTTTAAATGGGACTTTAGTAAGTACAGGTTATGCAACAAGTAATATTGAATTAGGATTTGTTTATTCAAATACTATAAATCCATTTATTGGAGATACTAATGTTTATAAAGTAATTGTTCTATACACAAGTGGAATGACATCTTTTGATACAATTATAACAACATTTTATCCATCTACAACTTATGCTAAAGCATATATTACTAATGCCGCAGGAACATATTATGGAGAAGAAATAAACATAAATTACTCAGGATTAAGTAATGTAAACAATAACCAATTAAATATTCAACTTTATCCTAACCCTGCAACAAGTTCAACTAAACTTATAATAAATGGTATTAGTAGAGAAACACAAATTATCATTAACGATATTCAAGGAAGAACAATAAACACTACAAAAAATAATCCTTTAAATGGTAAAATAGAACAAACAATAGATCTAACAAAACTATCAAAAGGTATTTATCTTATAAATATAAAGAATGCTAATAATAGCAAGACAGAGAAACTAATGGTTCAGTAAGAAAATACCAAGTGATTTAGTTATTAGAAAAAAGACTAAGTATATTTGGATTTATACTTAATATAAATTATTGTTGTCCGATAAACTTTTGATGTTAAAAAAAAATATAGGCTAAACTTTTGTAAGTTCCGCCTATATTGATTTACTTTGCTTTTTTCTCAAAAACACATATAAATTCTATAAGTAAAAATACAAAATTTATCAGACAGCCTATACTTGGACAGATATTAAAATCAATCAATTCTTCTATAAATAGATACAATAAGACCGTTGCAAGGCTAAAGGTAGTATTAAATACGGATAAACAGAGAGTTATGTCATGTATTTTTATGATATTTGAAGTATGAATAAGATAGAAAACAGGCACTAAGAAAAAATCTACTAATAAAAAGAAAAGATAAGAATTAAACAATTATTTATAGGGAGATGGTTTTAGTTTTAAAACCATCTTTTTTTGTGCATAGATATTGATTCTAAAGATTAATTTTCAGTTATATAAAGAGCTAATTAAAGAGTTTTTTAGGTATTTATAGGTAAGATTAGTTTTTCTTTCTATCTTTGTGCCTCCAAATTGCACAGAATAATTATTCTGTGTGGTTTGTTATTTTGTTTATTATTACATTAAATATTGATATGAAAGAAAGTAAACTAGGACTGGACTTTCAAAAAGTCGCATATGCTAAGGGATTAGCAAAAAGTATTTCTGATGACGTTCAAAACTTTGTGGATAGCTATTCTACTGTTGCGGTTGAACGTACTTTATGTAGATTGATGGGAATTGATGGCATTGATGAAAATGAAGTACCACTTCCAAATATATTAGTTGATTTCATTAAAGAAAAAGGAATGCTTAAACATGGTGTTTTATTCCTTTTAGGCAATGCAATATTATCAACTGGCTTAACCCCTCAAGAAATTGCTGAAAAAACTGTAAGTGGAGAATTAGATATTACTACAATTGCTCTTGGTGATGAAGAAAAAGCTAAACAAGCTCTTCAACCATATATTAATAAAAGCATTGAACGTATAGCTAATAATCGTAAGAGAAGAGAAAACTATATTGCAACTATTGGAGAAGGACCTAAACCTTATCTATATGTTATTGTTGCAACAGGAAATATATATGAAGATGTTGTTCAAGCACAAGCAGCTGCTCGTCAAGGTGCAGATATTATTGCTGTTATTAGAACAACAGGTCAAAGTTTATTAGATTATGTTCCTTATGGGGCAACAACTGAAGGCTTTGGTGGAACTTTTGCAACTCAAGAAAACTTTCGCATTATGCGTAATGCATTAGATGAAGTTGGTGAAGAAGTTGGAAAATATATTCGTTTATGTAATTATTGTTCTGGTTTATGTATGCCTGAAATTGCTGTTATGGGAGCTTTAGAAGGCTTGGACGTTATGTTAAATGACGCTCTTTATGGAATTTTGTTCCGTGATATTAATATGCAAAGAACACTTGTTGACCAATATTTCTCAAGAATTATTAATAGTTTTGCTGGTGTTATAATAAACACAGGAGAAGATAATTACTTAACAACAGCTGACGCTTTTGAAGAAGCTCACACAGTTTTAGCTTCTGACCTTATTAATGAACAATTAGCTTTTGCTGCAGGATTGCCAGAAGAACAAATGGGACTTGGACATGCTTTTGAAATGGACCCTCTGTTAGAAAATGGATTCCTTTATGAACTTGCACAAGCTCAAATGACTCGTGAAATCTTCCCTAATGCTCCTTTAAAATATATGCCTCCTACAAAGTTTATGACAGGAAATATATTCCGTGGACATGTTCAAGATGCATTGTTTAATGCAATAAGCATTTGGACTGGTCAAGGTCTTCAATTATTAGGAATGATGACAGAAGCTATCCACACTCCATTTATGAGTGATAGATTCCTTTCAATTGAAAATGCTCAATATGTTTTCAATAATATGAAGAATATTGGAGATGAAGTTGAATTTAAGAAAGACGGTATGATGCAAAAAAGAGCTCAAAAGGTTCTTAATAATGCAACTGAATTATTAGAAAGAATTGATAAGGAAAGTTTATTTGATGCTCTTGAAAAAGGAATATTTGCAGACATTAAACGTCCAAAGAACGGTGGAAAAGGTTTAGCAGGAGTATTTGAAAAAGATGCACATTACTATAACCCATTTATAACATTAATGAAAGGAGAAAATAAATAATGAGTGGCGGTTTATATTCAATGGATAAAAAAGATTTCTCAACTGAGTTAAATCTTAAAGAGATAAAGCCTTATGGCGATACAATGAATGATGGTAAGGTTCAATTAAGTTTTACCCTTCCTGTTCCTTGTGGCGAAGAAGCAATTGAAGCAGCAAAACAATTATTAAGAAAAATGGGGTTAGAAAACCCTCAAATTGTATTCTATAAAGAATTGACTAAGGGATTCACTTTCTTTAATTGTTATGGTAATTGTACTCATGATGTTGACTACACTAATATAATAGTTCCTAAGGTTGAATCAAATAAAATGGATATGCACGAAACAGATGAGTATATCAAACAAAACATAGGAAGAAAACTTGTTATTGTTGGTGCAAGTACAGGTACTGATGCTCATACTGTAGGTATTGATGCTATTATGAATATGAAAGGTTTTGCGGGTCATTATGGACTTGAAAGATATGACATGATTGATTGTTTGAATATGGGTAGCCAAGTTCCTAATGAAGAATTTATAGCAAAAGGAATTGAAATGAATGCTGATGCTTTAATTGTTTCTCAAACTGTTACTCAAAAAGATGTTCATATAAAGAATTTAGTTGAGTTAGTTGAAATGATGGAAGCTGAAGGATTAAGAGATAAAATGATTCTTTGTTGTGGAGGTCCAAGAATTTCACACGAACTTGCAAAAGAACTTGGTTATGATGCAGGTTTTGGAATGAATACTTATGCAGATGATGTTGCATCATACATTGCACAAGAAATGGTAAAAAGACAAAAATAAAAACAATTACAAATATGGATAAGAATCAAATAAGAGAGACTATTGCTAAACGTGCAGCTCTTGAATTAAAAGATGGATATGTTGTAAACTTAGGAATAGGACTTCCTACATTAATTCCCAATTATTTAAAACCAGGAGTTAAAGTATTACTTCAGTCAGAAAATGGTATAATTGGTATGGGTGCAACTCCAAAACAAGGCAAAGAAAATAAAGATATTGTTAATGCTGGAGGAGAATTCTCATCTATTATTGCTGGAGGAGCTACTTTCGATAGTGCAATGTCTTTCTCTATTATTCGTGGTGGACATGTTGATGCATCTATCTTAGGAGCTATGCAGGTTGATGAACAAGGTAACCTTGCTAACTGGATGATACCAGGAAAGAAAGTACCTGGAATGGGTGGCGCAATGGATTTAGTTGTTGGAGCAAAACATGTAATTCTTGCTATGGAACATACTGCAAAAGGTGGTCATAAAATCTTAAAAGAATGCACTCTTCCACTTACAGCTAAAGGTCAAGTTAATTTAATTATTACTGAAATGGGTGTTATGGAAATAACTCCAAAAGGAATTGTTCTAAACGAAATCCATCCAGAATTTACAGTAGAACAAGTGCAAGAAGCTACAGGAGCTACTCTTATTATTGCAGAAGACTTAAAACCAATGCAATTATCTTAATCAATAAGGGAAAACAGGTTAAAGAAATAGAAAGTTTAATTATAAATACAAAAACAAAGATTATAAATGGAAAAAGTATATATAGTTGCAGCAAAAAGAACTGCAGTAGGTAAATTTTTAGGAGCTTTAACTAATGTTCCTGTTGTTGAACTTGGAGTAGCAGTAGTTAAAAATATATTGGAAGAGACTAAAATAGATCCTTCAAAAATTGATGAAGTAATTGTTGGTAATATCCTTATGGCAGGTCAAGGACAAGGTGTTGCTCGTCAAATATCAGTAAAAGCAAATATTCCTATCGAAGTTCCTGCTTATGGTATAAATATGATATGTGGTAGTGGATTAAAAGCTGTTATGAATGCATATAATTCAATTCGTGCAGGAGAATCTAACTTAATTATTGCTGGTGGTGCAGAATCAATGTCCGGAGCTGGTTTTATCTTACCTGCTTCAACTCGTAATGGTATAAAGATGTCAGATATTAATATGAAAGACCATATGATACATGATAGCTTAACCGATTCTTTTAGTAATCAACATATGGGTATTACAGCTGAAAATGTAGCTGAAAAACTTAATATTACTCGTTTAGAACAAGACGAACTTTCATTTTCTTCACAACAAAAAGCTATTAATGCAATAGACAGTGGTAAATTTAAAGAAGAAATAGTACCTATTGAAATAGTTACCAGAAAATCAACAACTATCTTTGCTGAAGATGAATTTGTTAATCGCACAACTTCATTAGAAAAACTTTCTTTATTAAAGCCTGCTTTCAAAAAAGATGGAACTGTAACTGCTGGAAATGCATCTGGTATTAATGATGGAGCTGCTTTTGTTATGGTAGCTTCAGAAAAAGCTGTAAAAGAATTTGGACTTACTCCTATGGCAGAAATAGTATCTGTTGGACAAGGTGGAGTTGATCCTTCAATAATGGGTCTTGGTCCTGTTCCTGCAATAAAGAATGCTCTATCTAAAACAGATATTAAATTTAAAGATATAGATGTATTCGAATTAAACGAAGCTTTTGCTGCACAAGCTCTTGGTGTTCAAAAACAATTATCTGAACAACATGGAGTAACAAAAGAATGGTTAAATGAAAATACAAATAAAAATGGCGGTGCAATAGCAATAGGGCATCCAGTTGGAGCATCAGGCTGTAGAATATTAGTATCTCTTCTTTATGAAATGAAACGTTCTGAGAAAACTTATGGATTAGCTTCATTATGTATTGGAGGCGGAATGGGTACCGCAATAATTGTGAAAAACACAAACCTAAAATAGATTTTGTAATATGAATAAAATAAAAGTAGGTGATACTTACACACATGAGGTTAGATATACTCAAGCAAATGTTGATACTTTTGCTAAAATATCTGGAGACAACAATCCAATACATATTAACCCTGAATATGCGGCTAAAACTCCTTTTGGAAAGCCAATAGTTCATGGTTTCTTTGCTGGTGCTGTCTTCTCAAAAGTTTTTGGAACAAAATGGCCTGGCGAAGGTACAATTTATATGTTCCAAGACATGGCTTTTTTAGCCCCAGTCTTCGTTGAAAAAGATTACATCGCAAAATTCGAAGTAATTGAAATCGTAGAAGAAAAACACAGAGGTATAATTAAATGTACTCTAGAAGATTCTGAAGGTAAAGTTGCTATCTCCGGACAAGCAAAACTTATGCACAAGGAACAATTTTAATTTTAAGACAAGAAAAGTTTATGAAAAGACTTGAAAACAAAGTAGCTATCATCACTGGTGGAGCTGCTGGTATAGGAGCTGCAACAGCAGTAAAATTCACAGAAGAAGGTGCCAAAGTAATAATTTGGGACTTAGATGAAATAAGAGGTAATGCTCTTGCTAAAGAATTAGGTGCAACATTTGCAAAAGTAAATACAGCAAACTATGAAGAAATAGAAATCGCTGCTAAAAATGTAAATGATAAATTTGGCCGTATTGATATTCTAATAAATAATGCTGGTATCACTCGTGATAGTACATTAAAGAAAATGACAGTACAACAATGGCAACAAGTTATTGATGTTAATCTTTCAGGTGTATTCTATTGCACAAAGATTATAAGTGAATATATGGTTGCTAATGGCTGGGGAAGAATTGTAAATGCTTCTTCTGTTGTAGGACTTTATGGAAACTTTGGACAAACTAACTACGTTGCTACTAAATCTGCAATAATTGGTATGACTAAAACTCTTGCAAGAGAATTAGGTCGTAAAGGTATTACAGTAAATGCAGTAGCTCCAGGATTTATTGCAACAGAAATGGTTTCTGCAATGCCTGAAAACGTAATTGAAGGAATGAAAGCAAAAGTTCCTGTTGGACGTCTTGGAGAACCAAAAGAAATAGCAAATGTTTATGCTTTTCTTTCTTCAGATGAAGCTTCATACATCAACGGACACACTTTAAGTGCTGACGGTGGAATGACTGTATAATAATTCATTTTATTACAGATAAAGATAAACTCAATGACTATCGTGATAGCTAATAGAGTAATTGTCACCTATATGGTGATTAAATAAATTGATTAAATTTAAGGTGGGATAAATATTGTCCCACCTTTTTTATATATAAATAATTACACAAATGGACTTTAGCATAAATAACAAAGAAAAACTATTTCTGCAAATGATAAGAGAGTTTGCGGAAAAAGAAGTAAAACCATTAGCAGCTGAAATAGATGAGGAGGAAAGATTTCCTATCGAAACAGTAGAAAAAATGGGCAAGATAGGTATTATGGGGATACCTGTACCTATCCAATATGGAGGACAAGGTGGAACAAATCAAATGTACTCAATGGCAGTTGAAGAACTATCAAGAGTATGTGCTACAACTGGAGTTATTGTTTCAGCTCACACATCACTTTGTATTGCTCCAATTATGGAAAATGGTACAGAAGAACAAAAAATGAAATATGTACCAAAATTAGCATCAGGAGAATGGATTGGAGCATTTGGTTTAACAGAACCTAATGCAGGAACTGATGCAGCAATGCAACAAACAGTTGCTGTTGACGCGGGTGAAAAATGGGTACTTAATGGCTCAAAGATATTTATTACAAATGCAGGCTATGCACATGTTTACATAGTTATTGCAATGACTGATAAATCACAAGGCACAAAAGGAATTTCTGCTTTCATTGTTGAAGAAGGAACTCCAGGCTTCTCTATTGGAAAGAAAGAAAAGAAATTAGGTATTCGTGGCTCTTCTACTTGCGAACTAATATTTGAAAACTGTGAAATTCCAAAAGAAAACCTTCTTGGAAAAGTTGGTAAAGGATTTGGTATTGCAATGAAAACTCTTGATGGAGGACGTATTGGTATTGCAGCACAAGCATTAGGAATAGCTCAAGGTGCTATGGACGAAACCATAAAATACACTAAGGAAAGAAAACAATTTGGAAAATCAATTGCAAAGTTCCAAAACACACAATTCCAATTAGCTGATATGGAAACAAGAGTACAAGCATCACGTTTACTTGTTCGCTCAGCATCATTCAAAAAAGACCAAGGTTTATCCTATTCTGTTGATGCAGCAATGGCAAAACTATTTGCAGCTGAAACAGCAATGGAAGTAACTACAAAAGCAATACAGTTCCATGGAGGATATGGTTATACTCGTGAATATCCTGTTGAAAGAATGTTCAGAGATGCAAAAATAACAGAAATTTACGAGGGAACATCAGAAGTTCAAAGAATGGTAATTTCTGGTAATATATTAAAATAAAAAATAAGAGAAATGAAAATAGTTGTTTGTATAAAACAAGTTCCAGATACCACAGAAGTAAGACTTGACCCAGTAACTGGAACATTAATAAGAGATGGTGTACCAAGCATCATTAATCCTGATGACAAAGGAGGCTTGGAACTTGCTCTTCAATTAAAAGATGCTTATGGTGCAGAGGTTACAGTAATTACAATGGGACCTCCTCAGGCAGAAGCAGTCCTTAGAGAAGCTTATGCAATGGGAGTTGATAGAGTGATATTACTAACAGATAGAAAATTTGCAGGGGCAGATACACTTGCAACATCTAATGCTTTAGCTGGAGCTTTACGCACATTAGAATATGATTTAATAATAACAGGACGTCAAGCAATTGATGGTGATACTGCACAAGTTGGTCCTCAAATTGCTGAACACTTAGATATTCCTCAAATAAGTTATTTAGAAGACCTAAAATATAATGGTAAGAAAACTTTTACTGTTAAAAAATCAACAGAAGAAGGTTATCAAATACTTGAAGTTGATTCACCTTGTCTTGTAACTGTACTTTCAACAGCAAACAAAGCTCGTTATATGACAGTAAAAGGTATTGTTGAAGCTTTTGATAAACAAGTAGAAGTATGGGGCTTTGAAAACATTGATGTTGAAGAAGCAAAACTTGGACTTAAAGGCTCTCCTACCAAAGTAAAGAAAGCTTTTACAAAAGGAGTTAAATCAGCAGGAGAAATATATGAAGTTGATGCTGAAGATTCAGTTGGTATAATAATAAGTAAGTTAAAAGAAAAATTTATAATCTAATAGCATTATGGATAAATCACAATATAAAAACGTATTTGTATTCGTTGAGCAAAGAGAAGGAAATATCCAAGGAGTTGCTATCGAATTATTAGGAAAAGCACGTAACTTAGCAGATAGCTTAGGAGAAAATGTATATGCTATGCTGTTAGGAAAAAATATAGAAGACAAAGCAGAAAACCTAATTGCTTATGGAGCAGATAAAGTAATAGTAGCTTCCTATGATGAATTAGAAGAATATACCACAGAAGCCTATACTCAAGCAATAAGTCAAATAGCAAAAGAATATAAGCCATCAATAATCCTTTTTGGTGCAACAACAATAGGAAGAGACCTTGGTCCAAGATTATCAGCAAGATTATCGACAGGACTAACAGCAGACTGTACTCGTTTGGAAATATCAGAAGAAAAAGAATTTCTTATGACTCGTCCTGCTTTTGGAGGAAATCTAATGGCAACAATTATTTGCCCTGAACATCGTCCTCAAATGTCAACAGTTCGTCCTGGCGTAATGAAAGCTATGGAAAAAGATGATAGGAGAAAAGGAGAAATAGAAAAAATAACAATCAATTTCAATAAGGATAAATTCAAAGTAAGAATTAAAGAAACTGTAAAAGAAAAGAGCAATATGATAGATATTGCAGAAGCTAAGATATTAGTATCTGGTGGACGTGGTATCGGAAGTAAAGAAGGATTTATTGCTCTAAATAATTTAGCAGAAGTATTGAATGCAGAAGTATCAGCATCAAGAGCTGTTGTAGATGCAGGTATTGTTGATCATGACCGCCAAGTGGGACAAACAGGAAAAACTGTTAGACCTAACTTGTATATTGCTTGTGGAATATCAGGAGCAATACAACATATGGCAGGAATGGAAGAAAGCGACTATATAGTTGCAATAAACAAAGACCGCTACGCTCCTATTATGCAAAGTGCAGACTTGGGAATAGTTGGTGATGTTAAAAAGATAATTCCACTATTAACTGAAAGACTAAAAGGACTAAAAAAATAAACATAGAATAGTCCAATAAACTAAAAGCAGTAGTCTAATTATTTAGCTACTGTTTTTTTTACGTTCTACTCTAAATTGTTTTCTGTATTTTTGCAACGATTTATATTAATTATTTTCTATTTCTTTATTATATATGTCAGTTACATGGAATTTATGGCATGGTTGCCAAAAAATAAGTGAAGGTTGCAGGTATTGTTATGTTTATCGTCAAGATGAAATGCATGGTAAGGATAGTAGTATTGTAACTAAGACCGCTAATTTCCTGCTTCCAATAAAAAGGAAAAGAGATAAATCTTATAAGATTCCATCAGGTGAAATGGTTTTTACTTGTTTTACTTCCGATTTTTTTGTTTCTGGTGCTGATATTTGGAGAAAAGAAGCATGGGAGATGATACATATCCGCAAAGACCTTATATTTTTTATTATCACAAAACGTATTGATCGTTTCTATGAATCTTTACCTGAGGATTGGGGTGAAGGATATGAAAACGTTATTATAGCTTGTACGGTTGAAAATCAAGAAATGGTTAATTATCGTTTACCTATACTCAAAACACTTCCAATAAAACATAAAATAATCATGTGTGCTCCTTTATTAGAAAACTTAAACATTATAACCTATTTGGATAAAACAATTGAAGAAGTTGCAGTTGGTGGAGAATCAGGAAATGAAGCAAGGATATGTAATTTTGATTGGGTATTAAATATTCGCTCTCAATGTATAGAAAAGGACATTCCCTTTTGGTATCATCAAACAGGAGCAAAGCTAATAAAAGATTGGGAAATATATCGCATTAAACGCCAATTTCAACACTCTCAAGCAAGAAAAGCAAAAATTAATTACAAAACCAATCACTCGATCTAAATATTCTTTCTTATTATAATTTGATTCTAAAAAATTAAAATCAAGTTCTATTAAACATGTAAAGTAAATTAGTTACTCTCCTATTTTTATTTTGTAATTCTTTCTTGAATACTGCTTTTTACTTTTTGCAACCTTAGAGTGATTTATAGTCTTTCCATAAAGCTCTATTTCTTCATTTCTTTGCTTCTCTCTTGTTGCTTTAATAATATCTTTTAGCAGTTTCTTAGTTTTCTTCTTATTTTTCATAGCCTTATCTTTCAAAAGATACACTTAATATTATTACATATATTTTGCACAAAAGTACAACTAATCTTATTACAAACAATACTCATAAATATTTAATCTCCTTCAATATTATAATAAGAAATAAATCCCAATACAAGAATGGCAAAAATATTACATCTGCAATATCAGTTATACATTTTCTATCCTTTATATGGTATTATCTTGAACATCAAAACTTCCTCATAATTAATCGCCTATGGATTAAAAAAAAATATTCTTTTCTAAATCCGATTTAATAATTCCCATTCCAATAATTGCAATCATAAGTGCTGCAACACTTTTTTGTTGACCGTCAATACGAGAAAGTACCATCTTTTAATCACATATAAAGTTTAAGTGATTTAGAGAAAGAAATACTAAACCAACTAATAGAAATAGTAATAAAAGCTAATGAAGTTTTTATGAAAAAAGATTAGCTTTTTTTCTGGTTAAAGTTGATATAATTGCAGAAAGATAAGGTTTAAATCTGATTAAACAAAGATTAAATACCGTTACGATGGGCATCGTGGTACTGCTACGATGCCCATCGTAGACTAACTATGATGGGCATCGTAAATTTTATGATATTTTAAGAGTGATTTATCTATTATGATTCTACTCTTTTGAGCTTGAATAGATTTACAAATGCAAAGATACTAAATTTCGTTTGATTTTGCAAGTATTATACATTTATTTTTCAAGCCATTCTTTATAGCAAGTCATTACTTTTTGATAAGTTCTTTCTGGATTCGAATCTGAAGTATTAACTACACAATCATAGTTTGATAAGTCTTCTACATCCACTCCATATAAAGTTTTATAACGATATACTTCACTATTTTTACGAGCTAAAAGTTTTTCTGCTGCATCTTCAATAGAAGTATATTTTTCGTTCTTTCTTATATTATCTTGAAAGATTCTTTTTGCAGCTACGTTATTGTCTACGGTTAGATGTATTTTAAATGAATGAGGGATAAAATGCCATGCCAAACGAGAATCAAGAATTAAGCCTCTCTCCTCTTTTCCATAGTTTGTTACCATTTGGTCGCATTCTTCATCTATTTCTGGATGGGTTTCCATAAACTTATTAAACTCTAAGGCATCCATTCCATATTTTGAAGCTAATTCTCTTTGAATAACTCCTATTGAAATAACGTCAAATCCCAATTCTGTATTAAGTTGCTTGCTTAAAACACTTTTCCCACTTCCTAAATCACCTGAAATTGCTATCTTTATATTTTTCATATAGTTCTTGTTTTACCTTGCAAAGGTAAAATTAAAGTTTGAATTTGCAATAATGTTATTCTTGCCTAAGTAGATTATTGTAATATATAGTCTCTAAAATAGTACAATGTTAATAACCAAATAATTAATATTATGTATGTTATAAGATAATATTTCGCTTTTGAGTTCTTATGATGTATTATATACATCGTTATTATTATACCAAATACTCCTCCTAAGATTTCTAAATAATGCAATATTCTTTCTGGTACTCTTTGTTTGACGTTTATCGCTTTATATTTGTCATAAGAGAAAATAATTATTGAAATAATATTTATAATAAATAGATAGGGAATAAAGTAATCCATAATTATAGGCTTATTATTTAATTGACATTATACTTTTCTATTTAAAGCTACATAAGATAATACAACGACATTCATTATCAAAGCATATAAAACAGCAGGAATAGCTATTTTTGAGTTATTTAATATTATAGGACTTGTTGCTATTAATATAGCTTGTGCAGCATTTTTAATTCCTACTCCTATTACTATTGTTTTTCTTTGTGGACGTTGAATTCTAACCAATCTGGAAATAAAATAAATTAATAACATGACCCCAATAACAAGAATTAATATTGCTATTGACAGTTGATTAAAATTTTGAATAATGACACTCCTATTCTCTAAGAAGAAAACAGTAATTAATATGAGTAATAAGTAGATTGGAAGTTTCTTTGTCAAAAATGATATTTTCTTTACAAATTCTTCATTGTATTTATTTAATATCATACCAATAATAATTGGAATTAATAAGAAAACAACATTTTGCATCAATAATTTAAAGAATGGTAGATGAAAATTAACTGAATCCCCTATTTCAAAATAGATATATGATGAAACAATAATTGGTATTGTAAAGATAGATAATATACTTGTTAATGAAGTTAATAAAACAGATAAAGCCACATCACCCTTTGCTAAAAATGAAAAAGCATTTGAAGAAGCTCCTCCAGGACATGCTGCAATTAAGATTATTCCTATCTTAAATTCATCTGGTATATTAAGGAAACTTAGTACAAACCAAGCAACTAATGGATGAAAAACTAATTGAGCAAATGAGCCTACAATTATTGGCAGTGGTTGATTAAGTATTAGTTTAAAGTTTGATAGTTTTAATTCAAGTCCTATACAAAACATTAAAAATATAAGTACAGGAATAACTATAAATATTGAATTCATATTATAAGAATTAGAGTTTAATATTACATATCTATTTTAATGAATGCACCATAGTTTTCTTTGAATACTTTCTTTGGTCCATAATAATCTAAATTAGATGCAGCTCCAAATGCAAATCTATTTATTTTTAATCCTAATCTAAAATCAAAGAAGCTTCTTTCATGTCCATTATAAGCAAAATTATAATTATAAAGACCTTGAACTCGAGAATAAAGTCTTAAATTCTCTGTCAATTTAGGTTTAAACTCAATAATACATATTGTTTCAATATTACGTGTTGGTAAAAATTGAAAATAAGGAGTAAGTAAAAACATCCAAGTAGCATCAATATGATTAAAGGAAATTGAAACATTAGGAATAAAGCCTTTTTTAAAATGATACTGCACTCCTCCTCCTATATTTATATTCTTATGGAATTGATAAACAAGAGAATTTATCATTATCAATTCATTTTCTGACAATGTATTCTTATAATCAGCAGTTGCAATTGTTAGATTTGAAAAATCAATCTTATTATAAATTGTTTTCTTTAAGTTTAATTGAACACTCGACCTGTTGTTTCCCGCAAATAACTCAAATGGAATGGGTGAATTATTTGATTGAGAATAAACACTAATGAAAAATAAATTAATGGAAATAAAAGTTAGTAGCTTTCTCTTCATATATTTAATATTTTTTGGCTATTTCTCAGTCTCATAATATATACAAGATGTAAATTAAAAGCCTGTTAGTATTATGCAATGCTATTTTTTTTTGCAAAAGTACAATTTAAAATTTGAAAATTCTATTGCATATAAATATGTAGGAAAGTATTTTATTACTTTAGAGATAAGTCAATAAATGATAAGATAACAAATACAACATTTAATAAACCTGTTTTTATAAGCATTGTATTATATTTTTCACCTTTGGCTTTTAATAATTGGTAGAATAATATAAGACCAAAAATAATAATTAAATTTGAGTAAGATAAACCATTTGCTATAAAGCTAAACACTAAAGCTAATAGAATAAAGAATAAATACTCCATTTCTCCAGCCTTCTTTCCAAAGCGTACAACAAAACTTTGCTTATTATTTAATTCATCTGTTTCTCTATCTCTAATATTATTTACTATAAGTACACAAGTTGCAAGGGAGCCACAAACAAATCCTAAAAACATACTTTCAATACTAAAGCTTCCTGTTTGTAGTGCTGTTGTTCCAAGAGTTGCAACTGGACCAAAGAAAATAAAACAAAATATATCTGCAATTCCTAAATAACTTAATGATTTCTTAGTTGCTGTATAGAGCCAAGCAAAAAGTAGAGAGAATACACCAATAATTAGAATTACTATTCCTCCATTAATTACTAAATATAAACCAACTATTGCTGCAACCAATAAATCAATAGCAATAGCAATTTTCATTTGTTTTAAACTTACACTTCCTTCTGCCAATGCTCTTTTAAAACCAACTCTCCCTTGTTTATCCAATCCATTCTTATAATCGTAATAATCATTAACGAAATTAGAAAGAATTTGAATTGACATTGCCCCAATTAATGTTGCAATAGCAATAATCCAATTAATATCTATTGTTTTTGATGCAACAATTATACCAATTGCAACAGGAGAAAATCCAGCAAATAATGTTTGTGGTCTTGTTATCTTAAACCATTTAACTACTTCTTTCATTATTGTATTATCAAATATTGAATAAGAACTAAGATTAAAAAGAAAACATTAGAAAAAGATGTTGCCATAAGAATTGAATTATACTTTTCACCTCTTGTTTTGAGCAATAAGAAGAAAAGAATCATTCCTATAATAAAGATAAGATTTAATATAGACCATGGCTTTGCAAGGAAACTAAAAACTAAGGACAAGATTACAAATAATAAATATTCTATCTCTCCTGCTCTTCTTCCATAACAAACAACTATGCTTTTTCTATTTGCAGCACCATCAGATTCTTGATCTCTAATATTATCTACTGCAAGTACATTAGTTGCGATTGAGCCACATACCATTCCTAACCACATACTTTCTAAGCTAAAAAAACCTGTTTGAAGATAAGTTGTTCCAACTGATGCCATAGAGCCAAATACTATAAAAACAAAAATATCTCCTATTCCAAAATGGCTAAGTGATTTATTTGTTGCAGTATAAAAGATTGCAGTTATAATTGAAAATACACCAATAATTAGAATTGGTAAACCTCCATTATATATTAATAATGAACCTAATAAAATTGCAAGTCCTAAATCAACTCCTATTCCTCTTTTTAATTCTTTCATTGAAACTAAACCTGCAACTAAAGGTTTTTCATATCCTATATAATCTTTATTATCCAACCCTCTCTTATAATCATAATAATCATTAACCATATTAGTAAGAGCTTGAAGAGACATTCCACAAATTAATGTAACAAATGCTACTAACCAGTTAATATCAGTATTAAATGTTTTTGCAGCAATTATTATCCCTATGGCAATAGGACAAAAAGTTATAATTAATGTACCTAACCTAATTACTTTTAACCATTTTAATATTGACTTCATTAATTATCTTTTTATTGATTTATAAATTGTTACTATTCCAAATGTTAGTTCTTTATAAGTAGCATCTTTAAAACCTGCTTCATTTAATTTCTCTACAAATTTATCCCCACAAACAAATTCATTTACAGATTCAGGTAGGTAGGTATATGCATAATTGTTTTTTGAAATCAACCTGCCTATCATTGGCAATATATGGTTAAAGTATATGTTATAAAAAAAAGATATTATTGAATTCCTTGACTTAGAAAATTCAAGAACAATAAACTCTCCACCTGGTTTCAATACTCTATTTATTTCTTTTAATCCTTTGTCTAAATCTCTGAAATTTCTAACCCCAAAACCAACCAAAGCTGCATCAAAACTATTATCTTCAAAGCTTAAATTATGACAGTCTTCTTGCTTTAGTTTTATTTGGTTATTAAGATGCAGTTTATCAATTTTGGTTTGTCCCTTTTCCAACATACCTTTTGATAAATCAATTCCAACAATGCTTTTTGCTTTATTTTGTTTCAATATTTCTATTGCTAAATCACAAGTACCTGTTGCTATATCTAAAACTCTTTCTTTTGGAAAAGATAATTGTTTAACTGTTTTTCTTCTCCAAATTTTATCTATATCCAATGTAAGAAAATGATTTAAGAAGTCATATCTTTTAGAAATTGAGTCAAAAAGTTCTCCAACTTGTGTTTTGTCTATTTCCATTTTAGCCAATAATGTTTTTTGCCCATTCTTCAACAATTGGACATTCTTCAAAAACAAATTCTTGTCCTATATCAACAGACTTAAAATAATCGCTTTTCCAAGACTTTGCAGAGTGATTTGTTATTGATATATTTTTAAATTCTTCAGGGAAATCCCAATGTGAACGAGAATGTCCTTCTTTTGTTAATACTAACTTTTTATCAAGAGTTAAACAACCTGCACCTTCTTTTGACTTATCCCAAGTTAAATTATCACGAGCAATAAATATTGCATTATTATCACTATATTTTTTAGTGAAATGTGGGTGAATTTTTAACCAATCTGGTATGCTTTTCTCATTTGGATTATTTATTATCTCTCCTATTTGTAAGTACCCATAAATAACATGCAAGCTTGGTGCTTTTTTTACGAATCTTAATTTTCCTTCAAACAATTCTGTTTGTCTAAACCAACCAAAAAACAAAAACAAATCACCTTCTTTTATATCATTATTTTTCAAATGAGTTAAAGATCCATATGCCTGTCCAAAAGCAGGTTTCCAATCAGCTGGTCTTTCACATGCATCTCTTCTTATATCTGGGTCTAAATGACATAAATCAAAAAGACGTCTTGGATTTAATTCGCGTGCAACGTTAGCATATGTTTTGTTTCCAAATCCTTCAATATCTATATTTAAACTTTGGTAAGAAGTGTTATCAAAACTTGGTATAGGCATGGATAATAAAGTTCCATCAGGAAGTATTGGACTTGCACAATCACCATTCCCTAAATCGAAACCTTTTCTACTTAATATTACTTTCATATAATTAATCAACTTTTCTATGTCAAAACGTACTATATAAAACAATATAGACTCATTTTGATACTAAGTTGAACGGTAAAATATATTTTTTATTACCTCTATTTAATATTTCTCTTAAACTTTCGACCTAATATATTTACCTGTTTGAGTATTTTCTGCTTTTGCAAGTTCTTCTGGAGTCCCTTCAAACGTTATCTCTCCTCCTTTATTTCCACCTTCAGGGCCTAACTCTATTACCCAATCGGCAATCTTTATTATATCTGCATGATGTTCTATTACTATTACTGTGTGTCCGATGTTTACGAGTTCTTGAAGAGCAATATTTAGTTTATTAATATCATGAAAATGAAGTCCTGTTGAAGGTTCATCAAATATAAATATTGTTGGTTTTTCATTATTCCCTTTTGTTAGATAGAAGGCTAATTTTATTCTTTGGGCTTCTCCTCCGCTTATTGTTGTTGAGCTTTGTCCTAATTGTAAATATCCTAATCCTACCTTTATTAGAGATTGTAACTTTTGGACTATTTTTATTGTTGTTACTTGGTCATCTTGCGAGAAAAATTCTAATGCTTCCTCAATTGTTAAAGCTAATATATCAGCTACACTCTTACCTCTATAAAGTATTTCTAAAGCATCTTCTTTGTAACGAGAGCCATTACAAGCTTGACAAGGCAAAACTACATCTGCCATAAATTGCATTGGTATAGTTACTACACCTTCTCCCTTACATTCTTCACATCGTCCTCCATCAACATTAAAAGAAAAATAACCTGGTTTTAGGTTTCTTTTTTTTGCAAGTGGTTGCATTGCAAATAAATTACGTATATCATCAAATGCTCCTAAATAGGTTGCTGGATTTGAACGAGATGAACGTCCTATTGGATTTTGGTCAACCATCTGTATTGCTTTAATAAGAGATAGAGAACCTTTTGGAGCTGATGCTTTTGGAACATTATCCACCACTTCTCCCAAGTTCATAAGTATTGAATTATAGAATATTTTTTTTATAAGAGTTGTTTTACCAGAACCTGATACTCCGCAAACGACTGTTAAAGCTTGTAGTGGTATTTTAAGTGTTATATCTTTAAGGTTATTTTCATTGCAATTTTCTATAATTATAGACTCTTTCCATTTCCTTCTTCTTTTAGGTAAAGGTATAATTAACTCTTGGTTAATATATTTTGCAGTAAGTGAATTATTTGCTTTAAGAAGATCTTCACTTTTTCCAGAAAAGACTACTTCCCCTCCTCTAACTCCTGCTTCAGGTCCAATATCTATTATATAATCGGCTGCTTTTATTATTTCCTCATCATGTTCTACAACAATTACTGTATTACCCAAATCTCTTAATTGGTAAAGTACATTTAATAGATTTTGTGTATCTCTTGCATGAAGTCCTATACTTGGCTCATCTAATATATACATTGAACCAACAAGTGGGCTTCCAAGTGATGTTGCAAGTGATATCCTTTGACTTTCTCCTCCTGAAAGTGTTGAACTTTGACGGTTAAGTGTCAAATATCCTAAGCCTACATCTTTTAAATAGCCTAAACGTTGTTTTATTTCTGTAATTAATCGTTCTGTTACCTGCTGTTCATACTGTGTAAGTTCTATATTATTGAAGAAAAGTATTAAATCATCAATTGGCATTAATACTAAATCAATTATTGACTTCTGATTTATCTTCACATAACCTGCATCTTTTCTTAGCCTTGTTCCTCTACAATCTGGACATGTTGTTCTTCCTTTATAACGAGAAAGCATAACTCTAAACTGAATCTTATAGCTTTCAGCAATAATAATGTCAAAGAATTTATCAATACCAATTATTTCCTCTGTACCATGCCAAAGTAGGTCTTTATCTTTTTCTGATAGTTTATTATATGGACGATGTATTGGGAATACGTCTGCTGCTTTTTCTATAAAGTCCTCTTTAAACTTCTTCATTATTTCGCCTCGCCAACAGTTGACTACTCCGTCATAAACAGAAAGATTTGGTTGAGTAATAACTAAATCTTCAGATATTCCTTCTATCATTCCCGAACCACTACATTTTGGACATGCTCCATAAGGATTATTAAAAGCAAAAAAGTTTTCTGATGGTTTAGTAAACTCCATACCATCTCTTTCAAAACGATTAGAAAAATAAAGAGTTTCATCATCTTTGACAACAATACATTCTCCTTCTCCTTCATAAAATGCTGTATGAACACTATCTGAAAGTCGCAAATAAACATCTTCTGAATTATGAACAATACTTATTCTGTCAATTAATATTCTTACATCAGAACTTTTTAGAATTGTTTTTTGAATGGCTTCATCAATCCTCATTATTTCTCCATCAACCATTACCCTCAAATACCCCAATTGCATCAAAAGTTCAAAACGTATTCTATATGGTTCCTTTACTTTTAGTTTAATTGGACAAAGTATATTAACTCTTGTACCTTCTTCAAAAGCGAGCAAAGCATCAACTACATTTGTTACAGAATGACGAGTTACTTCTTCCCCTGAAATTGGAGAATAAGTTTTTCCTATTCTTGCATAAAGTAGTTTTAAATATTCATAAATTTCTGTTGTTGTTCCAACTGTTGAACGAGGATTACGATTTGATGTTTTTTGTTCTACAGCAATAGCAGGTGATATTCCAGATATTGAATCAACTTCTGGCTTATTCATTCTGCCTAAGAACTGACGAGCATAAGAAGATAAACTTTCCACATATCTTCTTTGCCCTTCTGCAAATAATGTATCAAATGCAAGTGAAGTCTTACCTGAACCAGAAAGACCTGTTATTACAATAAGTTTATTATGAGGAATAGTAACATCAATATTCTTTAAATTATTTACCCTCGCTCCTTTTATTATGATTTTATCTTTATCCACTTTCTTTTCTTTTTCTTATGCACAGATTTTCTTATTCAGACAAACGCTCAAAAAACAAATTAATTCTATTTTGGGCGTATGCAATACACCCCTACCATATAAATATTTTGTCCACGAATTTCACGAATTTTCACTAATTCTATTTAATCATTATCAATTTGTGTTAATCTGTGGACAAAAAAACTTTACTTGACAAAAGAAAACTATAATTCGTGATAATTAGTGGAATTAGTGGACAAAAGAAAAATAATTGAAATAATTATTTCTTAATTACATTACCATCATTTTTATTAGAACTTGGCTTAGAAATACTTTCTCTCATTTCTGTATCAGCAATCATATTCTTCATTTTGTAATAATCCATTATTCCAAGATTACCATTACGAAATGCTTCTGCCATTGCAAGTGGAACTTCTGCTTCTGCTTCAATTACCTTTGCTCTTGCTTCTTGTGCTTTAGCTTTCATTTCTTGTTCTACTGCAATTGCCATAGCTCTTCTTTCTTCTGCTTTAGCTTGTGCAATATTTTTATCTGCTTCTGCTTGATCCATTTGAAGTTGAGCTCCAATATTTTTACCTACATCAATATCTGCTATATCAATAGATAGAATTTCAAATGCAGTTCCTGTATCCAAACCTTTTGAAAGAACAAGTTTAGAGATAGAATCTGGATTTTCAAGAACATAAGCATGAGATGCAGAAGAACCAATTGAAGTTACAATACCTTCCCCAACACGTGCAAGAATAGTTTCTTCACCTGCTCCACCAACTAATTGACGAATATTTGCTCTTACTGTTACTCTTGCTTTAACTATTAATTGAATACCATTGCTTGCAACTGCTGCAACTAATGGAGTATCTAATACTTTTGGATTTACTGACATTTGAACAGCTTCAAATACATCTCTACCAGCTAAGTCAATTGCTGTTGCAGCCTTAAAGTCTAAATTCATATTTGCCTTATCAGCAGAAATTAAAGACTTAACAACCCTTTGAACATGTCCACCTGCAAGATAATGAGCTTCCAAAAGGTCAGAACTTAAATCTAAACCAGCCTTTTTTGAAGTTATCATTGCATTAACAATAATTGTTGGTGGAACTTTTCTCCAACGCATAAAGATAAGTTGAAGAAGTGAAATCTTAACACCATTCAACACACATTGAAACCATAAATTCAATGGAACCAACCAAAGAAATACTATTAGTGCTACAAAACACACTACTACGATTAGGATAACTCCTGATAACACCATAATTTCTATTTTTTAAATTAATACTTTAATTAGAAGAAGCAAAGATATAACGTTTCTACCTAATTTCAAAGTATATCAACTTATTATTTAATGAAAAAAATTCTATCCTTTTCAATTTTAATTCATTTTTTTTTGAGCTTTTGCAAAACTACAGAAATAAATATACCCACTCCTGCTCTTAAATGTTGATGTTCCGCACAATGATGAGAAGTGAGCACTTGTAGAGCTTACTTCCCAAAAGGAAAAGAAGTTTCCCACTCATATATCAAATTGGCATCACTTAATTCAACTGCCCTTAATCTAATATTAATTTTGCAAATATAGTACAATTATTAAAAACAAAATTTAAGAACATTAGGTTTGTAGTTTCCATTAAACTAAGTACCTTTGCAAAAAATTTCAAACACATAACATTATAAATAGATATGATAACAAAATTAGACGAAATTATTGAAGCTGCTAAACAAAAAGGTAAAAAAAGATTAGTTGCTGCCTTTGCTAATGACGCTCACACAATTGGAGCAACATCAATTGCAATTGACTTGGGCATTATTGACGCTATATTAGTTGGCGACATAGAAACAATCAAGAAAGTATGTCAAGAAGAAGGAATTGACGTAAACAAATATACTCTTGTTCAAGAAGCTAACGAACAAGCAGCAGCAAACTTAGCTGTAAAACTTATAAACGAAGGAAAAGGTGATTTCTTAATGAAAGGTCTTTGCACAACAGATAAATATATGCGTGCAATTCTTAACAAAGAAACAGGACTTATGCCTGGGGGAAAACCAGTACTTTCTCATATTTCAGTATTTGAAGTACCTTCTTACCATAAACTATTAATTACATCTGATGTTGCCGTTATTCCAGCACCAGACTTTAAACAAAAAGTAGCATTAACAAACTATGTTATTTCTACAGCAAAAATTCTTGGAAACCCAAAACCAAAAGTTGCTCTAATAGCTGCAACAGAACAAGTATCAGTTGGAATGCCAGCATGTGTTGATGCTGCTGTTATTGCTGCAATGGCAAACAGAGGACAAATTAAAGGGGCAATTGTTGATGGACCACTTGCAATGGACGTTGCAATTGACAAAGAAAGTGCACAAATCAAAAAACTTACAGGCGAAGTTGCAGGAGATGCAGACTGTTTAGTATGGCCTTCAATTGAAGCAGGTAATGTATTCTACAAAACAGCTACTAAATTTGCAGGAGCAGAATTAGCAGCAATGGTTGTTGGAGCAAAAGTACCTTGCGTTCTTTCATCAAGAGGTGATTCAACAAAAACAAAAACTTACTCTATCGCACTTGCAGCTCTTTCTTGCAAATAAGATAAAACAAACTAAGTTCCAATAAATATTTACATTATTATTGGACTTTTTTCAATAAAATAGCTTCAAAACACTAAAAATTTTGGAGCTATTTTATTATTATAACTTAATAATATATTGAAGGATTTGAACGGCATTTGTGGCTGCACCTTTTCTTAGATTATCGGAAACAACCCAAATATTTAATGTTTTTGGTTGTGAGAAATCTCTTCTTATTCTTCCTACAAATACTTCGTCTTTTCCTTTACTAAA
>JBAZSY010000010.1:0-85938 GCA_041662185.1 Bacteroidales bacterium | reverse complement strand
CTAATGCTTTATATGATTATAGGATTAAATCTATTGCGTCGGATAGTTCTTTAAATAGTGGTTGGGGTAGTTATCAATTTAAGACACTTTTAGGAACCCCTATTGGTAGTGCTTCGTCTATTACAGCTTCATCTGCAACTATATCATGGAATGCTATTACAGATGCTGTTGGTTATTCTTTCCAATATAAGTTAAGGACTGCTAATAATTGGTCTACAATTATCAATATAAATACTTCTGATAGATCTATAAGCCTTGATAATCTTAATGATAATGCAATTTATGATTATAGAGTAATGGCTGATGCTTCAAGTCCATCACAAAATAGTGGCTGGGGATTAGGAGAATTTTACACTTTATTAAGGACTCCTGTTTGTAGGATTGATAGCATAACATCTTCTTCTGCTTTTATCTCTTGGAATGAAGTAAATGGAGCGATAGGATTTGTTTGGCAAATTAAGTTAAAATCTTCTTCTCAATGGTCAGCAGAAAATAATGTAGATATAAGTCTTAGGAGTATTAATATATTGAATCTTGAAGATAATTCTATTTACGATTTAAGAATAAGATCGCTTTCTTATAATTCAAATAGTTCCGAAAGGCAAAACGTTTCGAATGGAAGCATTAATGATAATGTAAATAGTGAATGGGGTTATTATGAAATTCAAACACTTTTAACAACACCTAATAATATATCCGTAAATAATTACACAAATACAAGTGTTAATCTAATTTGGGATAATGTAAATAATGCTGATAGCTACACAATTCAATATAAAGAAAAAGGTACTTCTTCATGGAATCCTTTGAATTCAACAATAAATTCTCAATTAATAACAGGATTAAATCATTTAAAAGAATATGAAGCACAAGTAAACGCAAATTCTACATCTCCTGCGAATAATAGTGAATGGTCTGCAATTATTGAATTTAAACCTATACTTGCAACTCCTATATTAAATGTAATAACAAACATTACTACTAATAATGCAACTATTAATTGGAATGCAATTAATGATGCAGGTAGTTATGATATAGAATATCAAATTGATGGAGGAACGGAATGGACTTCTGGTGGTAACCCTACAACACTTTCCCAAACATTATCATCTTTACAGCAAGGAACTTATTATAAAGTTAGAGTAAAAGCAAAGGCAATATCTCCTAATACAAATCATAGTGATTGGAGCAATGAATCATCTTTCACAACTATTTGTCCTAAGGTTACAAATATAAACATCCCTATTACTTATGCCGATTCTACATCTGCAATGGTTAATTGGACTGCAGGAGGAACAGAAACATCTTGGTTGTTAAAATATAAAGCTCTACCATCAGGTGAATGGTCAAATGAAATAACAGTTAATACAACCCCTGAATATAGATTAACAAACTTATTAGCAGGAACAATGTATCAAGTATCTATTTCAACTCCTTGTCAAGATGCAACAAGTATAGAAACAACAGAAGAATTTGTTACATCAACAACAAATCTCATTATTAGAGATAATTTTACTTTAGATCTTGTATCTAAAATAGTAAACCAATCAAATTCTAATTTAAACATTATATTTAGAGTTTCAGCGTCTCCATTTGATGGTTCTACATTGGGGCAATCGATAGGTAATGGCACAAATCCTTTTAGTGGAAGAATAATATTCGTTGATGATTCAGGTAATGAAATTGAAAATGGCAGTGTAATAATAAACAACTTAACGACTCCTTTATTTGGTGTTGTAGTCGAAACTAATATTCATAATATTACATTAACAAATGTAAATATTACATCTTCAAGCCAAAGTACAGGTGGATTAATTAATGATGCTATAGGTACTATTATCAGAAATTGTTCAGTTAATGGAAATATTACAGGAGAAAATAATACAGGAGGTCTTATAGGTAACACCGATGAAGCATCTATTGATAGTTCAAGTTTTTCAGGAACAGTTAATGGAATAGATATGGTTGGCGGATTAGTTGGGAACCATAATAATTGTTCAGTAATAAAAAACTCTTCAGCTTCAGTAAATGTTATAGGACAAACTAAAGTTGGAGGTTTAGTAGGATTCTCTAATTGCTACGTTGGAAACTCACATGCAACTGGTAATATAAGTGCTATTAATATGGCAGGAGGTTTAGTAGGATATTGTAATGGTGTTATTCGGAAATCCTATTCTACTTGTCAAATAATTCGTTCTTTTGGAAATGATAATTTATTTGGGGGATTAGTTGGTAGTGGTTTTGGTAATGAAGACAAATCATTCTATCAAACACCTGTTTCATTTGGAGTTTATAATTTCAGAGGTAAACAAAGTAATAATCCTGCCAATGAACCAGATTTACAATAAATAAAAGCACAAACTTATTTGAAAATATAATTTGTGATTAATAAAAGACATCCTTTAAGCAAACATCTTAAAGGATGTCTTTTTGCATAATCTCTGTAAAAATAATTAAATAGTTATTTTCCGGTTTGTATTTTGAATTGGAAATAATTATGCTATATTTGTGGATTAATTTCACCTAAAACCAATAAAGATATGGAATTTCAAGAATTAATTTTACAACGTCAAAGTGATAGAAAATACAATTCTAAACCTGTTGAAAAAGAAAAAATATTAAAATGTATTGAATCGGCTCGTCTTTCACCTTCAGCTTGCAATGCTCAACCTTGGACATTTGTTGTTGTTGACGATGAGAAAAAAAAATTAGAGGTTGAAAATGCTATTGCGACTTTAGGAATGAATGGATTTGCCCTTCAAGCTCCTGTTGTTATTGCTATTGTTTTGGAAAAGCCTAATTTGTCTTCTAAAATTGGCTCTGTTATTAAGGATAAGGAATATACATTAATGGACATAGGTATTGCAACAAATCAATTTTGCCTTCAAGCCTCTGAAATTGGACTTGGAACCTGTATTATTGGTTGGTTTAATGAAAAGAAAATAAAAAAGATACTTAATGTTCCAAAGAATAAACGTGTACCTGTTTTAATCCTATTAGGCTATTCAGAATCTCAACTAAGACAAAAGATTCGTAAGCCAATTCAAGATATGAGTAAATTTAATTCCTACACAGAATAAGCACATATTAAATCCACTAAATGTATTAATTGTATTACCATAATTACTCTTGCACCTCTTGAATCTCTCACATCTCATACATAACTTGCATAGCTTGATTCTCTTATTATTTTATTAAACTTCATTTTTCACTTTTAGCTTTTCACTTCTATTTATCCTATTCTAAGAAAAAAACACGCCATGTTTATGAAACAATACGCCAAGTTTGTTAAATAACATGGCTATTTATATACATTAAATTAGTCTTTTTATGGAAACGAAAAGGCATTTCGTTTCGACGAGATGGCATTTCATCATTACGAAAAGGCATTTCGTCGTCATGAAATGGCGTTTCGTCATTACGAGATGGTATTTAGTGGTTATAAAAATAAAGATTTTATTTCAAGAAAAGACTATTCTAATTGATTAACTTGGCGTATTTTTTCATAAACATGGCGTGTTTTTTTATTAAGATAGCATATTTTTAAATTATGATAGCGTATTTTATATTCTGGATGGTGTGATTTTTTTTATTATTGCAATTTAATATCAAAGGGGACTAAGTTTTATGGCAGAGATTAAGAGTTTTTGGGTTGATTTATTGAGTTGATAAAAAATTATCTTACTTTTGCAAATTGATTTTATCACTAAAACGTATAAGATATGAAAAAAGCGTATGTATTTCCTGGTCAAGGTGCTCAATTTGTTGGCATGGGAAAAGATCTTTATGATAATTCTGCTTCAGCAAAAGAAATGTTTGAAAAAGCAAATGAAATATTAGGTTTTAGAATTACTGACCTTATGTTTTCTGGAACGGTTGAAGATTTAAAACAAACAAAAGTAACTCAACCAGCTATATTTCTTCATTCTGTTATTCTTGCTCATACTTTGGGAGAAGATTTTAAACCTGATATGGTTGCAGGACATTCCCTTGGTGAATTTTCAGCATTAGTGGCTGCAAAGGCTATGACATTTGAAGATGGTTTACGTCTTGTTGCTGCTCGTGCTAATGCAATGCAAAAAGCTTGTGAAGCTGTTCCTTCAACAATGGCAGCTGTTTTAGGATTGGAAGATAAGGTGGTTGAAGATATTTGTGCTTCAATTAAGGATGAAGTTGTTGTTCCTGCAAATTATAATTGTCCTGGACAGTTAGTAATTTCTGGTTCTGTTGCTGGAATTGAAAAGGCTTGTATCTTGATGAAGGAAGCTGGTGCTAAACGTGCTTTACCATTAACTGTTGGTGGTGCTTTTCACTCTCCTTTAATGTTACCAGCTCAGGAAGAATTGGCTAAGGCTATTGAAAACACTAATTTCAATACTCCTATTTGTCCTGTTTACCAAAATGTAAATGCAAAGCCAATGACTCAAGCAAAAGAAATCAAGGAAAACTTAATTAAACAATTAACTGCTCCTGTTCGTTGGACTCAAATTTCTTTAGCTATGGTTGAAGATGGAGCTACAACATTTATTGAAGTAGGACCAGGAACTGTTCTTCAAGGTTTGATTAAGAAAGTAAAAGCTGACGGAGAATTTATTTCTGCATAAAAAATAATTTAATACATATTAAAGATGATAACAAACAATTTTACACCAAGACATAATGGTCCTCAAGCCGCAGACGTTGAAAAAATGTTAAAAGTTATTGGTGTTAGCTCTATTGATGAACTTATTGATAAAACAATTCCTTCTTCAATTAGATTAAAAGCTCCTTTAAACCTTCCAAAAGGAATGAATGAGTTTGAATATTTAAATCACATTAAAACAATAGCTTCTAAAAATAAAATATATACTTCATTCATAGGAATGGGTTATTATAACACAATAGTACCAGCTGTTTTGCAAAGAAACATTCTTGAAAACCCAGGTTGGTATACTTCTTACACTCCTTACCAAGCTGAAATATCACAAGGAAGACTTGAAGCATTATTTACATATCAAACAGTCATAACCTCATTAACAGGTATGCCAATTGCCAATGCATCCATGCTTGATGAAGCAACTGCAACAGCTGAAGCTATGTTAATGTTTTTTGGTTCTCGCTCACGTGAACAACAAAAAAATAATGTAGTTAAGTTCTTTGTTGCTGAAGACTTATTCCCTCAAAGTATTGATGTTATTAAAACAAGAGCTTTACCAAGAGGAATTGAATTAGTTATTGGAAATTCAGATACCATTGTATTGGATAAAACTTTCTTTGGTGCAATTGTTCAATATCCTAATCGCAATGGAGAAGTAAAAGACTATTCAGGATTTGTTGCAAAAGCAAAAGAAAATAATGTATTTGTTGCAGTTGTAGCTGATATTCTTTCACTTGCTTTATTAATACCTCCAGGAGAATGGGGAGCTGATGCTGTTTGTGGTTCTACTCAACGTTTTGGAGTTCCAATGGGATATGGTGGACCAGAAGCTGCTTACTTTGCATGTACAGAAACATTCAAACGTACAATACCAGGAAGAATTATTGGTTTGACTGTAGATGCTCAAGGAAACAAAGCTTTCCGTTTAGCACTTCAAACTCGTGAACAACATATTAAGAGAGAAAAAGCTACTTCTAATATTTGTACAGCTTCTGCAATGGTTGCTATTATGGCAGGACAATATGCAGCTTGGCATGGTCAAGAAGGTATTAAAGCAATTGCAAAAGATATTCACTGCCTTGCAGGTTTATTGGCTAAAGAAGCTTCTAAATATGGATTTACACAAAAGAATAAATCATTCTTTGATACTCTTTGTTTTGAAACTCCAGTTGATGCAGAATTAGTTTGCAAAAAAGCAGTTGAAAACAAAATGAATTTCAACTTAATTGATTCAAAACATATTTCTTTAAGTTTAGACGAAACAATATCTATTGATAATGTTAATGCTGTACTTTCTGTTTTTGCTGAAGTATCTGGAAAGAAACATAATGCAGTAGAATGCAATGGTTCTTGTTCAGAAGGAAATATTCCATCAAACTTAGCTCGTAAAAGTAGTTTCTTAACTCAAAAGATATTCAATCAATATCATAGCGAAACAGAAATGATGCGTTATTTAAAGAAATTGGAAGTAAAAGATCTTTCTTTAAATAGAGCTATGATTCCACTTGGAAGCTGTACAATGAAATTAAATGCAGCAATGGAAATGATTCCTTTCACTTGGCCTGAATTCACAAGCATTCACCCATTTGTTCCAAAAGATCAAGCAGCAGGTTATTTAGAAATGATAAATAACATGAGCGATATACTTTCTGAAATAACAGGGTTTGCTAAAATTAGTTTACAACCAAATTCTGGAGCAGCTGGAGAATACGCAGGTTTAACTACAATTCGTAACTATCAAGTTGCAAACGGACAAGCAAATCGTACCGTATGTTTAATTCCTTCTTCTGCACATGGAACAAATCCAGCATCAGCAGCTATGGCAGGAATGGACATTATTGTAATTAAATCAACATCAAACGGAGAAATTGATATAGCTGACCTTAGAGAAAAAGCAGAAGCTAATAAAGAAAACCTATCTTGTTTAATGATTACTTATCCTTCAACTCATGGAGTATTTGAAGAAGGTATATTAGAAATTATCAAGATAACCCATGATAATGGTGGTTTGGTATATATGGACGGAGCTAATATGAATGCACAAGTTGGATTAACTTCACCTGGCTTTATGGGAGCAGACGTTTGTCATTTGAATCTTCATAAGACATTTGCAATGCCTCATGGTGGTGGTGGTCCTGGAGTTGGACCAATTGGTTGCAAGAAAGAACTTGTTGATTACTTGCCAACTCATTGCATGGTAGAAACTGGAGCAACTAAAGGTTCTGCTGTTGCTGCTTCTCCATTTGGTTCTCCAATGTTATTAACTATTTCCTATGGTTATTTAATGATGTTAGGAGTAGACGGATTAGCAGATGCAACACGTTATGCTATACTTAATGCAAACTATATGAGAACAAGACTAAGCACCGCATATAATATCTTATATACAGGAAAGCAAGGAATGTGTGCTCATGAAATGATATTGGACTGTAACCCATTCAGCCTTTCAAGTGGAATTCAATGTGGAGATGTTGCAAAACGTTTAATGGACTATGGCTTCCATGCTCCAACAGTAGCATTCCCTGTTCACGGAACTCTTATGGTTGAACCAACAGAATCAGAACCATTATCAGAAATGGATCGTTTATGTGATGCTTTAATTCAAATAAGAAAAGAAATTAAAGACGTAGAAGATGGAAAAGCTGACAAAAAGGATAATCTAATATTAAATGCTCCTCATACAATGCAAGTTGTTTGTGCAGACACTTGGGAAAGACCTTACACCCGTAAAGAAGCAGCATTTCCACAACCACATGATGACAAATATTGGCCAGCATGTAGCAAGGTTGATGATGCTTTCGGAGATAGAAACCTACGTTGTTCTTGGGAAGACTAATCCAAAACAAACCTAATAAAAATACCAAAGGGATTGTATTAACTTATAATCCCTTTGTTTTTAGTAGAAAATATGTAGATTTGCATAATCAAATTATAAAGTAATGCAAAGGAAAAATATCTTATTAATAGTTTTTTCTATTAGCTTTTTTCTTTCCTGTTCAAAGAATGAAAGATTTTCCTTACAAAAAGGAGACTTATTATTTCAGGCTAATGTTATTTCCGAAAAGGTAAAAGCTATTCAAGAAGCAGGAGAAGGTTATAAGGGTTTAAGATTTTCTCATATTGGAATTTTAGATATAAATGATAAAGACACTTTAGTTATTGAAGCAACCACTGGTGGTGTTAGATGTGTTAAATTAGAAAAGTTTTTTGAAGATGCTGAATATGTTAATGGCAAACCTTATGTTTTTGTTGGAAGGATTTTGCCTCAATATTCTTATATTATTTCTTCTTCTATCAATAGAGCCAAAGAGAAAATAGGAATGCCTTATGATTCTGTTTTCTTGCCTAATAATAATGCTTATTATTGTTCTGAATTAGTTTATGATTGTTATTTGGACAAGGAAAATAAACCTATTTTTGAAAGCAAGCCAATGAGTTTTAAAGATAAAACAGATAATAAGTTTTATGATGTTTGGGTTAAATTCTATTCTAAAGTTGGGATTCCTATTCCCGAAGGAGTACAGGGGACAAACCCTAATGATATTTCCAATTCTAAGGCTATAAAAATAGTTTATAGTTACTATACAACAATAAATTAAATCTTTTTGCGAGGAAATTAAGTTTAAGTACAACAAAACTAAGTTTAGAACTATTTAAATCAAGTTTAGTTATTGAAAAGATGCACATCTTTTGGGTGTTATGGTGTATACCCTATACCTTCTTTGGTGTACACCGTAGGATGGTTTTGATGTATAGAAAAATTATTAATGATGCTTTCGGAAATATTAAGTATAAGTTTTACTCTTTGATTTAGAGCAATGTTTATGGTGCAAAGATAGTAAATATTTAATTATTCTTGCCCAATTATTCGTTATATTTCATGCTTTATATGCCGTTTAGGTGTACCTTCTTTTTATTGTCTTTATGTTCTAATTTAGTTAGTTATGTGTAAAGGATTTTATGCTAATTATTCTTCAATTAGAAATGATTCTAAGGCAATTGTGTAGCTTTGAAGCCCAAATCCGAATATGCATCCTTTACAATTAGGGGCAATTAAGCTTATATGGCGAAAGGGTTCACGGTCTAAGATATTTGATATATGAACTTCTACTACTGGAGTTTTTATGCTTTTTATTGCATCGGCTATGCTGACTGAGGTATGAGTGTAGCCTCCAGCATTGAGAATAATTCCATTGTCGCTGAAGCCTTTTTCGTGTAGTTTATTTATTATTTCGCCTTCAATATTGGATTGAAAATAGTCTAATTCAATGTTAGGGTATCGCTTCTTTAAGCTGTTTAAATATATTTCAAAGCTTTCTTCTCCGTAAGTATCTATTTCCCTTATTCCTAATAGGTTTAGGTTGGGACCATTAATAATTGTTATCTTCATTTTTACACACTAATTTATATAGTTTATTACGAATTGCTTTTTATAACCACAAGGTTATAATTTATTTATTCGTCATCAATATCTTTTAGTATTGCTTTGAATGTTTTTTCATCTGAGCAATTTAATATCTTCCTTTGATTGTCAAGTAAGAAAAAGGTTGGAACTTTTTTTAGGTATGCTTTTACAATTAGTTTGTCATTTTCACACCAACCGTTTTTCCAATTTTCTGGAATGAATTCTGTGTTTTGAAGCCAGTATTCTTTTTGTACGTCAGGTAGAATAGCAATAATTGTTAGTTTATTATTTTCAATCATAAAGTTTAACTTATCGTTTTTTGATAGTTTCTTTTTGATTTCTGCGCAGTGTTCACATTCTGGATTATAGAAGTAAAGAAGGATATAATTGGTTTGAATATCTGAAAGGGTTAACTGTTTTTTATCTGGCGTAATAAAACTAAAATCTATAAACGTCTCATTTGTTTGAACCTCTTTTTTGCATTGCGAAAAACAAGGCAGAGTAAACATAATCAAATATACAAAGATATATATCCTTCTTTTCATATAATAATATTATATTGTTACTGATTCTTTCTTTGATGGGATATAAATATTCTTATATCCGTTTTCATTTAATGTATTTGCAAAGATTTTTTGTGTTTCTTCTTCACCATGTACAAGGAATATTGTTTTTAGGCTTTCTTGTTTTTGACATTTTAGGAATTGTAACATTTCCTGATAGTCAGCATGTGCAGAGTAGGAGTCTATTCTTCTTATTTCTGCTCTTACATTGTATTGTGTTCCAAATATAGAAACAATTTTATCTCCCCTTAGTATTTTTGCTCCTAATGTTGTAGGGGCACAGTAGCCAACTCCAAGTATTGTTGTCTTTTTATTTTCTATATTGTTTGCAATATGATGTTTTACTCTTCCTGCTTCCATCATACCAGAGGCAGAAATTATTATCATTGGATTATGATTTGTATTTAAACTCTTAGATTCTTCTGTTGAACGAACATAATGAAGACGATTAAATCCAAATGGGTCTGAATCTGTTTTCATATATTCTTTTATTTCATCGTTGAAACATTCAGTATGAAGTCTCATAATGTTTGTTGCATTTAAACTTAGTGGGCTATCAACATAAACATCAATATCTGGAAGAAGCCCCTTTTTTTCAAGTTTATCTAATGCATAAATTATTTCTTGAGCTCTACCAATTGCAAAAGAAGGAATTATTAATTTGCCTTTTTTCTTACAACAAGTATCTACTACTGCACTTAATAATTCTTGTTCTGATTTATAAATATTATCATGTAGTCTATCCCCGTAAGTTGATTCCATTATAATATAGTCGGCTTGTGGAAATGGTTGAGGTTCTTTAAGTATTCGTTTTGAATAACGTCCAATATCTCCAGTGAAGGCTATTTTTACTGTTTTTTCATCTTCTTTTATTGACATGTTTATTGTTGCACTACCAAGAATATGTCCGTTATCAGTAAATTTCACAGCTATATCAGGGTCAATATTAAATTCTTTTTCATAGGGAATAGAGATAAAAAATTGCATAGCGTCTTGTGCTTCAAGCATAGTATATATAGGTTCAACAGGTTCTAAGCCTTGACGGATTCTTTTTTTGTTGAACGTATGGGTATCGAGTTCTTGTATTTTTCCACTATCGGCAAGCATAATTGAGCAAAGGTCTCTTGTTGCAGGTGTGCAGAATACTGTTCCTTTAAATCCAAGTTTAACAATATAAGGAATAAGACCAGAGTGGTCAATATGTGGGTGAGAAAGCAAAAGGTAATCAATCTCTGAAGGATTAAATCCAAGGTCTCTATTTGAACTATCGGTTTCTAATCCTTTACCTTGAAACATTCCGCAATCAAGTAATATTTTTTTACCCTTATTAGTAGTAATTAAGTGTTTGCTACCAGTTACTTCTTTAGCTGCTCCTAAAAATTCTATTTTCATAAATATTAAGTTTTATTGATAAGCAAAGATAAATTCTTTTTTGTAATTATCAAGTGTTTTTTATGAAATAACGGGACCAAAGCTATTTTGTTTGGTTGATAGACAATATTTTTATTACTTTACGGAATCTTGTATAATAAAGTATTGCAGCTGTAAGTAGTCCTGCGGAGAATCCCGCAAATATACTCCAAGAACCTATATTAAACACAAAGCCACATATATAAGCAAAAGGAATAGCTACTAATATGTATGATATAAAGGCATATTTCATAGGCTTTGTTACATCATTAATACCTCTTAATGCTCCTAAAATAGAAACTTGAGAACCGTCAATTAATTGAAAAACTCCTGCAACGATAAAAAACTGTGAAGCTATTTCAATAACTCTTATATCAGGTGAAAATATCATAGCAATATATTTTCCTCCTATTATTAATAATATAGAAAATATAGACATAGCAAATAATGATAGATGAATACCTGCTTTAAAATATTTGTTAAGTTCCAATATATTCTTCTTTCCATATTCTTGGCTTATAAGTATTGTTGTTGCACTTGCAATTCCAGAGGAAATTAAAAAAGTTGTACTAACAATAGAAATAACTATTTGATAAGCAGCCAAAGCATAAGTAGAAACCCATCCCATCATTATTGTAACTCCTAATAAAGAGAAAAACTCTAAGAACATCTGTCCTGCAATAGGAATTCCAAGACGAAGAATTTTTATATGGTAATATTTTGTGAAATTAGACCAATGAAAAAATGAAAAATATTTTCCATACTTCTTATTAATATAAACGTATAGAAAGAAAGAGATAGGCATTAATATTCTTGAAATTAATGTTGCTATTGCTGCCCCTATAACACCAAGGGGAGGAAAACCAAGCTTACCATATATTAATAAGTAATTAAGAATGATATTTAGTATATTAGCCGATATTGTTATTATCATTGATACTTTTGTATTCCCTATTCCTTCCATAAATTGTTTGAAACAAAGAAATATAAGTTGAGGTATAAATGAAATAGCGATAATAAAGTAATATGGTTTACAAATCTCAATTATTTCTGGTGGTTGACCAAGATTTCCAAGAAAAGGCATTAAAAAAAGGAGTATTGCTGTTATAGTAAAAGCTATTATTAGGTTAAGAGATATAGCATTTTGAAATAGTGAAGCAATATTTCTATGTTCTCCTCTTGCATAACTTTGACCAATAAGAGGAGTGAGAGCCATTGCTATTCCCATACCGACAATCAAAGCATTATAAGAAACTGTTCCTGCAAATGCAACTGCTGCTAACTCTTTTGCTCCTAAACGTCCTACCATTATAGTATCTACCATTTGCACAATTGACTGTCCAATAGATGATAAAATAATGGGAAGGGCTAATGAAAAATTAGTTTTATAGTATGATCGATTTAATAGCATTGTATAAAATTTGTGCAAAGATAGGGAGGTTTTCTTGTAGTAAAAGATTTTTTTGTACTTTTGAAGATTGATAACATGTAGAAATATATTATATGCAAACTATTTTAATTCTTGATTTTGGTTCTCAATACACACAATTAATTGCTCGTAAGGTTAGGGAACTTAATGTTTATTGCGAGATACACCCTTATAATAAAATACCTGATATTACTTCTGAAATAAAAGGAGTTATTCTTTCGGGAAGTCCTTGTAGTTGTAGAGATGAAGACTCACCTAAACCTGACTTATCAGCATTTAAAGGTAAAATTCCATTATTGGGAGTTTGTTATGGAGCCCAATATATGGCTCATATTGCAGGAGGAACAATTCTACCTTCTGAAATTAGAGAATATGGTAGGGCTAATTTGAATGGTATTGACAATGCTTCTAAGTTAATGAAAGATATTTCTATTGGTTCTCAAGTTTGGATGTCGCATGGAGATACTATTTTAGATATGCCTTCAAACTTTAAGATAATTTGTTCAACTGATAGTGTAAAAAATGCAGGTTATAAGATAGAAGGAGAAGATACTTATGCAATTCAGTTTCACCCAGAAGTAACGCATACCCTTGAGGGTTTAAAATTATTAAAGAATTTCGTGGTTGATATTTGTGGTTGTTTGCAAAATTGGACTCCAGATAGCTTTGTTGAAACAACAATAGCAAGTCTTAAAAACCAAATAGGTAATGATAAAGTTGTGTTAGGTCTTTCTGGTGGGGTTGATAGCTCTGTTGCTTCAATACTTTTACATAAGGCAATAGGAAAAAATTTAAACTGTATTTTTGTTGATAATGGATTGTTAAGAAAGAATGAGTTTGAAGAAGTATTAGAATCATATAAAGGTATGGGATTAAATGTTGTTGGAGTTGATGCTAAAAAACAATTTTACACAGCATTAAAAGGCTTAAAAGATCCAGAAGCAAAACGTAAAGCAATAGGTAAAACATTTATTGATGTATTTGATTCAGAAGCTTCAAAGATAAAAGATGTTAAATGGTTAGCTCAAGGTACTATTTATCCAGATGTGATTGAATCATGTTCAGTAAAGGGTCCTTCAGCAACTATTAAATCTCATCATAATGTTGGTGGCTTGCCTGATTATATGAAGTTAAAGATTGTTGAACCGTTAAAGAGTTTGTTTAAAGATGAGGTTCGAAGAGTAGGAAAAACTCTTGGTATAAAGCAAGAATTATTAGGTCGTCATCCTTTTCCTGGTCCTGGTTTAGCGATTAGAATATTATCTGATATAACAGAAGAAAAGGTTAAGATACTTCAAGATGTTGACTATATATTTATTCAAGGTTTAAAGGATAATGGTTTATATGATAAGGTTTGGCAGGCAGGAGCTATGCTTTTACCAGTTCAGTCAGTTGGGGTGATGGGAGATGAAAGAACATATGAAAATGTAGTTGCTTTAAGAGCTGTTGAAAGTAATGATGGTATGACTGCCGATTGGTCTCATCTTCCTTATGAGTTTTTAGCTGATATATCAAATTCCATTATCAATAGAGTTAAAGGAGTTAATAGAGTTGTTTATGATATTTCTTCAAAACCACCAGCAACTATTGAATGGGAATAGTTTGTTAAATATCACTATATGAAACGTTTTATTAATATTGGGACTTTTGTCTTTTGTCTTTTTTCTTTTTTCTTTTGCATTAATGCTTTTTGTGTAGAAAAGAATAAATCTTTTGCTCCAGATAAAGTATTATCTATTGAGAGGAAACATCTTAATATAGCTATGCTTTTGCCTTTGGCTTATGATAAGATTGGAGAACTAGACTTTACAAAGTTTAATATTGAGGAAAAGAAACATTCTAAGTATCGTTGTTTTGAATACATTACTTTCTATGAAGGAGCAAGGATTGCTTTGGATAAATTAGAAAAAGAAGGCTATAGCGTTTCTCTTTATGTTTATGATGTTGGAGAGGATGATGTTAATGCCATGAAGAGTACTTTAGCTTTGCCCGAAATGAAGACGATGGATTTAATTATCCCTTTAGTCTTTCAGAGATGCTTTATTTTAGTTACAGAATTTTCAAATGCTAATAAAATTTCTGTAGTTAATCCTATGAGTCCTAATGTTTCTATTATTAAAGATAATCCTTTTGTTTTTAAAATTCAGCCTTCTACTTTTGCAGATGTTGAAACAATAGTGAGATATATAAAAAATAATTTTGCTAATCCTAATGTAATATTATTATTTACACCTACAGAAAAACTATTGATGGAAGCTTATAAAGTTGCTTTTGAACGTGAGAATTGGTCTTGGTGTGGTATTGATTATAATAAGTATTCACGTAGAATTTTTGAAAAGATTGATTTAAAAAAAGACAATATTTATATTTCTATTGTTGATAAGGGGGATCAGAAGGCTAATGAGGCTTATGCAAATGGATTATTAGCTTCGTTTAATGGGAAAAATGGTTTGCCAAATATTAATATTATTGCTCAATATAATTGGTTAGATTTTCCTTCTTTGGATTTAACTTTGCTCCAAAAGTTTAACTACCATTTTACTTTGAGTTATTTGAATGATTATACTAATGCTAATTTTGTTAATTTTGTAAAGGATTATCGTAAGAATTTTAAACAAGAGCCTGATAAGATTTATGCAGCTTTGGGTTATGATATAATGATGTTTTTTGTGCCTTCAATGACTCAAAAAGGAGATAAGTTTATTAATGAACCTAATTTTGAGCGGTCTAAATTTATGGTTAATTCTTTATTATTCGATAGGCAAGACTCAAATAATGGTTGGCAAAATAAAAGGACAGTAGTATATAAACTAAATGATTATAAAATAATATCTGTGGGTAGATAACTTTTGATGCTAATGAAAAAACTTAAACTAATTCTTTCCTTACTTTTTACTTTGTTTTACAGTTGTGCATTTGCTCAATCGTCAGAGTTACATTCTAATACTAATTTTGAGGGTGATCTAAAAGATAATGGTCGTATTATTATTTCTTTTTCTTCAATAAATCAAGAAAATGTTATTTTACATACTAATATTTCTACTATTGGCTCTAAACAGAGATATTCACTCCGCTTACAATATTGTTTAGGTGAAGATGCTTGGTTCGACGTATTGGACAATAGGGGTCGGGCGATTGAATTTTCTTCAGCCAGAAAGGCTAGAAGCAATAGTTTTAATGTAACTCTTCCAAAAGTTTGTGAAAATAAGGATACGGTTTGGTTATCTTGGAATTCTGTCCGTTTAAAAGGAAAAGGTCGTTATCCAGAGATTAATATAAGAGACATTAAAGTATTTGCTGAACATGATAGATTTTTGGGTAAAGAGCCGGAAATTAAAGTTCGTTTAAAATCACAAGAAAATAATACCTCTGAATTAGATAATTTGATATTTAATCATACTCCGCTACCTTACACTTATCCTCAAACTAAAAGAATTGTTATTTCTGGAAATTATCTTAGAGGAGATATCAAATTAAGTATTTCAGGAAAAGATGCAAATTATTTTAAGGTAGATGTTGATAAGTTTAGTTTTGATTCTGCTGGCTTTGGTACTCTTGCTATAAGTTATGCCCCTTTAAAAGTAGGTTCTCATACAGCAAATCTTAATATATCAACGCATAAATTAGAATTACCATTATCAATAAATCTGAGTGGTTCTTGCTCTAAACTTATAGAAGTTAATAGTAATTTATTAGAAGATAATTCAAATCGTATAACAGATAAAATGATTTATCGTATTCCTGTATTTTCGGAAATGGATTATCAGTTTAAGTTTTCATATTTAAAAGAAGAGCTTTTAGGTAAGATTATTTCAATAAGTTATGAGTGGTTTAGAGACACAGAACCATTATTTGAAATGAAAGATAGGTTGAATTTGGAAGAAGAACCATCGGGTGAAGATGAGGATACTACTTTTATGAATTATTGTTTTCCTATTACATCTCCACAAGAAGTTAACTATTTACAAATAAAATTTAATACATCAAGTGATGTTTTAAAGATAAATAATATGTATTTTGGCTCTCCTTCCTTAAAACGTTCAGTGGCTTCAGGATTATGGTCAGATGAAAATATATGGGAACCAAAAGGAGTGCCAGTAATGGAAGATTTTGTATACGTTTCCCCAAAAACAAAGTTAAGCGTAGATGATGATGTGGTATGTTCTATGTTGGTTTTAGGAGACAGTTCAAATGTAGTTATAGATGCGGGAAAAATGTTTTATATTTCAGGTGATATTGTTTATGGAAGAGGTTCTTGGTTTGTAGTACATCAAAATCTTGAACCTAAAAGATGGAGCTATATATCATCACCAGTAAATGATGCAAAAGCATTAATCTATTCAATGCGTAAGGATGGCAATGAAACTTGGTTGATGAAATATAATACAGGCGTAAGAAGTAAATTAAAAGATTATTGGAGTGACTATATAGTAGATCCTAATTATTGGTTAGTGCCAGGAAGAGGTTACGCTGTATATACCAATCAACCTTTAGACGTAATATACGAAGGGATACTATGCGATAGTAAAGTAAATTATCCATTAGAATACTCAAAGAAAGATGCATGGAATCTAGTAGGAAATCCTTTCACAGCACCATTAAGTTCAAAGAAAATATTTGAAGATATAGATCAAAAGATACAAGGAAATGCATTGTTCTTTTTAGATAGTGAAAATGGGGTTTATAATCCTATAATTATTGATGGAAAAGAAGAAGTTGTTTTACCTTCATTAAAAGGATTCTTTGTAGAAAGCCTAAAAGAAAATACAGAAATATCTTTTCAACGCAACAATCAATATATACCAAAATCAGCTTCATATCATTGGTCAAATCATAATTACTTGACCTTTTCAATTAGTAAAGAGTCAAGAAGTGAATATATATTAATGGGAATGGAGCCAAATTCAAAATATGGATTTGATAATTATGATGCTCATAAACTTTTTGGTTCATCAGAAGATATGCCAGAAGTATACTTTATGATAGACAACCAAGAATTAGCAGTAAATGTTTTCCCAGAATATCCAGCATGTTATGATTTAGGATATTTTGTAGGGAAAGAAGCAGACTTAAGCTTAAATGTTGGCAATCTTTCTGTTTTACCTATGGGTATTAATTTATTCTTAGAAGATAAGCATGAAGGAAAGTTTTATAACTTATGTACACAATCCCAAATAGATTTCAGTGCAGTAAAAGGAAGCACCGAAGATCGTTATAGAGTACATATATTAAAATCTCTTGATGCATATATGCCAAATGAAAAATTATCTGATATTTATCTATGGTCAGATAAAGGAAGAATAATTATATATGATGGACAAGAAAACATTAATCAAACAACGGAAATAAGAGTTTGGGATACCCAACACAACAAAATAATAGAACAAGAATATACTGAAGGAGTATTGTCCTTAAATTATAAGTTTCCAAAGGATAGTTATTTAATAGATATATTAATAGATGATGTTTGGATTAAAAATATACCAATTGAAGTTAAGTAGTTTAGCTTTCTGTTTTTTTATTTTACTTTCTCAGTTATCAATAGCTCAGAACAACGTAGAAAGTGCCCTAAAAGAAGCATATAAAAATAAGAGTATAGAAGCCTTAAATCAATTTATCCAGACTTATGCTTCAGAAACAAAATATGTAGAAGAAGCTGTAAGAATAAGAGACCAAATAGCCTTTGACAAAGCCAAAGAACAGAATACGGTAGAATCATATCAAGAATATATAAAAGCATATCCAAAAGCTATACAAGTTCAGCAAGCAAAACAATGGATAGAAACAAATTCAAAAAAAGCCATTGAAGAAATTGAAGAAAACGAATATGAACAAGTAAAGAAAGAAAATACTATAGAGTCATACACAGAGTTTATAATAAAGTATCCTAATTCAAAATATCATAACTATGCAAAAGAAAATATTGAAGCGTTCCAATTCGACCAAAATATATCTACATATTCTATAGAAGAATTAATTGGTTTTTTAACTAACTATCCTTTTAATCCAAAACATAACTATATATACGACACATTAAAGTATCAAACTCTAAAATATCTTTCTTACGAAGGACTTCAATATATATCAAAGAATAAATTAGACGATATTGACTTTGATAAATTCTTAATCACATTTGCTAAACAATATGTTGTTTGTGGAGGAACTAAAGCATTTGAAAAACTCTATAAAGATTTCCCAGAATTAAAGAGTAATAAGAAACTCCTCAAGAAATACCAAGAAGCAAAGGCAATAGAATCGCTTCTTGAATTAGAAAAAATAGACCAAAAGACTTATAATAAGAATAAACAATACTTTACTTCAATTAAGAATGATAAGTCACTACAACTAATAAAGAAATATATTGAACCTCTAATATCACAAAAGAAACATACAAATCTAAACAAAGCCCTTTTGCCATTTGAAGATGATTTTAGAGTAAAGCAATTTGAACAAAACATATATCAACCACACCCACCAACACCAGACAAATCAAAAATTAGCTATAATAATGATAGTACAATAAAACTAATAGTAGCCAAAAATCCAAATGGATATGGTAAGACAGATATATACATATCATTAAAAAAAGCAGACTCTTGGCAAAGTCCATTTATTCTTCCAAAGCCAATTAATTCTATTTACAGAGAAGAAAGTCCAAAGATAAATAATGAAGGAGATATACTTTATTTCTATTCTGATAATGGTATGGCAAATAATGACCTTGATCTTTATCTATCATTCAGAGGAGAAACCTGGGATGACTGGTCAGAACCATTAAAGGTATCTGAAATAGACTTTAAAAATGTAAGGCAAAACTATAAAACAGGCTATGTAAAAGGCCAAGACAATAATCCAATGGAAACTCTTGTGTATATAGAAAATGAGCAAACAGGGCAAAGACTCTATACAACCAAAGCAAGTTCAATCTCTGGACGTTTTGCTTATCCAAAACAATCAAGAATCTGCAATTTAATAAGTCCTAACAAAGGTTATCTTACAAGATATTATACAGAAAAAGAAGATTTAAATTTAAAACAAGAATTAATTGAAGACTTGTTTTCAAAGCATAAAATATTAATTATAGAAGCATTTTTTTCTGAAAAAACGCCCGATAAGCTAACAACTCCAGCAGAGAATTATCTTTCATATATTGCAAAAAGTATAGAAGGTATACCATATATATTAACAATATCAGTTCATACTCAAAAAGGTTATAAAGAGATGAATGAAGATGAGTTATCTTCCCTTCAAGCAACATTAATAAAAGAGAGATTAATATCATTGGGAATAAGTTTTGAAAATGTAGTAGCCGCAGGTTATGGAAACAAAAATCCATTAATAGGTTGGGAAGGAAAAAATAGAATAGAAATAGGCTTTATGAAAATTGGTAAAGTCTCAGAGTAGAGGCTTATGAGAAAGCGACCGATAATATTTATCTTAATACCGCTTTGCTTAGTAATTATTTTAGTAGAGCAGTTTTGTCCTGTATTCTTTGTTCGTAACCATTACTCAAAACATATAGAAAAAGGGCAATACTACAGAATATTAATAAAAGAAGAAGCACAGGAAAGAAATAAAACAATTCGTTATACAGGAGAAATAACTCATTACCTAAAAGCCAATAAATGGTATCCAACAACAGGTGATATATTAATTTACTTTTCAAAACAAGACACAGCTTATAATCTTAAATACGGAGATGTAATCACAACTAATTCACAATTAATACCAATAACAGATTTTGCAGAGATTTCTTCTTTTGACTATAAGCGTTATATGCAAAGAAAGAGAATTTATGATAATATATTTGTTAAACAAGGCTCATGGAAAAAGATAGAAGAAGGTATGGGCAACCCATTAATAGCAAAAGCAAGAGAAATAAACCATAAATTAAAATTAAACCTACTTAATTCAAACCTTCCAAAACAAGAATCAGCCTTAGCAATAGGAATGCTATTAAGTGATAAATCAAACATTGACGAAACAACCAAACATCAATTTAATACAACAGGTTTATCTCATATATTATGTGTTTCAGGCTTGCATATTGGAATAATAATGTTGGTAATAGACCTATTTCTAAAGCTCCTGACCTTTGCAAACTATCGTCTAATCTTATTTAGAAAAATAATCTTAGTCCTAATTGGTTTTATGCTTTGTTTTATTGTAGGGCTAACTCCATCATCACTTCGTGTAGCATCAATGATGGCAGTTCTCCTTCTAACTAAATATACAAGTAGAGGAGGTTATGATTCATTAAACGCCTTAGCTCTAACAGCATTTGTTTTTTTATGTGTTAATCCCTTGATATTATTTAATTGGAGCTTTCAATTTTCATTTTTAGCAGTATTTGGAATAATACTTTTTGCACGCTTTAGAGAATCACTATACCAAAGACGACGACATAATATAATAACAAATCAAATATTAGGAGTAGCAGGTATGACACTCTCTGCCCAAGCCTTTGTTCTCCCTTTAATTCTTATTCGTTTCAAAACCTTTCCAACCTATACTTTATTAGCAAATATAATAGTAGTACCATTCCTATCGATAATTCTAATAACAATTCTAATCTACTTATTGTTTTCAGATATTACCCTATTAGGAACAATCACAGGAACAGTACTAAACTGGGAACTCTATACATTAAAATCAATAATAGAATTTATAGACTCTTTGCCTTATTCTTCAATTACTTTATAGGCATTTAGGTCGTTATTCTCTATTTCTTTCGCATTCTTTTCCTTCAATATTATTGATATACCAATCAATATATTCTGGCAATTCTGTTAATGGAATAAAACCGTCAAGTTCTGGACTTTCTGGCATTTCACATAGCTCAAAGTAACCAAGTAATGTGGTGCAATCATATTCTCCGATCATTGCTTCAATTAGAGAATAAACGGCGATTAACTGATCTTCATCTTCTTCATTATACCCTTTTATAGCAATTTCTAAACCTATTTTTTCTTCAATATCATCTTCTTCGTTTTCCATAGGAATAAACCATAGGTCTTTACTATTAAAAACATAGTTTTCAAACTTTATTTTAACTATAGAGCCTTGAGGTTGTTTGAATGCTACAATTTCCCAGAAATCTAAAACAGGAGTATTTTCACAAAGTTGGATAACATCATCGAAGAAATCTTCATCACCTTCAGCAGAGAAGATAATAGTTCTTCCATTTGCGTCTAATTCAGACATTTCGAAACTCATACCTTCTGAATATGAAGCTAAGACTTGTTCAAATTCATTCATTAAATCTTCTGCCTTAATTGGATCCATATTATCTATATCCATTAAGAACTCACTCTTTTCTTGGAACCATTTCCAAAACTCTTCAACTGTAATCTTATTCATTTTGCGTTTATTTCTAATTGATTATATGTACTTCTATCTCTAATTCTATATTAAACTTATTTTTTATAGAGTTTATTATTTCATTTGCTAATGAAACAATTTCTTCTCCTTTAGCATTACCATAATTAACCATTACAAGAGCTTGCTTTTCATGCATTCCAACATTTCCAACTCTTTTACCTTTCCAACCACATTCTTCAATTAACCATCCTGCCGAAAGTTTTACCCCATTCTTTGCAGGATAAGAAGGAATATTTGGATATACTTCTTTTAGGGAGTTAAAACGCTCTTCATTAATTATAGGGTTTTTAAAGAACGAACCTGCATTACCTAAAACCTTTGGGTCTGGAAGTTTAGAGTTTCTTATCTTTGTGACCAATTCACATATTTGTAATGGAGATGTAATTCTTATGCTTTCTATTTCTATGCAATCTTTTAGTGCAGAGTAGGAAATATTTATCTTTTGCTTCTTGGAAAGCTTAAAGCGAACCTTCCATATTATTTCTAATTCTTTTTGATACTTAAATATTGAATAACGGTAACCGAACTTACATTCTTCATTTGTATATGTCTTCCATTCTTTGGTTATAGGATTATAAGTCAAGCAATCTAAGAAACAGTCCTTTAGTTCTGCACCATAAGCACCAATATTTTGAACAGCAACAGCTCCTACATTTCCAGGCACAGCAGAAAGGTTTTCTAATCCCCACCAATTATTTTTAGAACAAAAAATAACGAAATCATTCCATACTTCACCTGCAAAAGATTCCAAAATAACATAATCTTCGTCTTGTTCTACTACTTTTATACCTTTATTCTGGATACAAATTACAGTTCCATCAAAAGAATTATTTACAAAAACAACATTGCTGCCACCACCTAATATAACATTCTTTTGGCTTAAAGTATCATGGTTAATAAGGGATAAATCATCTTGATTATTGATGTCTATTAATGTTTTAGCATTGCAATCAAGCCCAAATGTATTAAGCGCTTTTAGATTAAAATTTGAATGTATCATTTGCAGTAATCGGATAAATAATATACAAACATACAAAATAATAAGCAAAGACTACCTCTCTATGGATAATAATTTTTATTTTTGTAGAATAATTCTAACAACCAAATGCTGATATGAAACACAAATCTGTTCTTTACAATGATACTGCAATAATAAATTACCAAGATGAAGGACAAGGAGAAAAAACTATAGTACTTCTTCATGGCTTTATGAATTCTCTTGAAGTATGGGCAACTTATGTCTTTAAATATATGAAAGAGATAAGAGTTATTACAGTAGACCTTTTGGGTCATGGAGAAAGCGGTGATAATGCAGAAGTACATACTATGGATATGCAAGCAGATATGGTCAAAACCGTTCTTGATCATGTTGGGGTTAAAAACTGTGTAATTGTAGGACACTCTATGGGTGGCTATGTTGCTTTAGCTTTTGCAGATCTTTATCCAGAATATGTTAAAGGGTTATGTATATTAAATTCTCATGCCTTAGAAGATACAGAAGAAGGGAAAGAAAACCGTTTAAGAATGTGTGAAGTAGTAAAAACTAATAGGGCAAGTTTTATTGTTAGCTTTATTCCAGATTTATTTGATTGTGGAAATCGTGAAAGACTTTACCCTGAAATAAAAGACTTACAAGATAGTGCAATGGGAATGAAAGTTGAAAGCATAGTAGCAGCACAAAAAGGAATGATTGAGCGTCCAACACGTTTGGGAGTATTAATTGATGGTAAATTCCCAGTTCTGTTTATTATAGGAAAGAAAGACCCTCGCATTATGATTGAAAACATTTTTGCACAAGCTATGTTACCAGCTCATTCAGAAATTATGATGTTGGATAATGTTGGACATATGGCACATATTGAAGCTAAGGAATTAGTTAGAGCAAGACTGTTATCATTTGCTCAAATGTGTTATGTATAAATTACAGTTAAAAACTGATGAGGTTTAGGAATATAATATTACTTGTAATAATTCTTCTTCCAATAACTGTTCTCTCTCAAACAAATAATAATTATTCCAAGACCAATTTTATTCCTCCTGTAAATATACCTATTACAACATCAGGCTATTTTGCAGAACTTCGAGATAATCATTTCCATTCAGGAATAGATATTAGAATAGGAGAAAAAGAAGGGCTACAAGTTTATTCTCCAGAAGAAGGTGAAGTATCAAGAATAAAGATACAAGCTTTTGGTGGGGGGAAAAACTTATACATAAAGCATAAAAATGGATATACAACTGTTTATATGCACCTTCAACGTTATTGCTATAAAATAGAAGAATATATAAGAAAATACCAATACGAAAAACAGACCTATGAGTTTGATATTTCAGTTCCAAAAGGAGAGTTGAGATTACAAAAAGGAGAGTTAATAGGTTATGCAGGAAACACAGGGTCGAGTGGAGGACCTCATCTTCACTATGAAATAAGAGATACAAAGACAGAACATACAATAAACCCTCAAAATTTTGGATTATTGATTCAAGATACAAATCCTCCAGAAATACATTCTATTATGATTTGTCCCGAAGGGGAATATTCGAAAGTTGAAGGAGAAAAATGGAAGAAAGAATACAGAATTAAAAGAAATGAAAAAGAAATAGGGTTAAAAGAAAACGATACAATTTTAGTTACAAATGAAGTTTATTTAGGTATAATTGCATTTGATAAATCTGAACTTAGCACAGGAAGAAATGGGCTTTATTCTTATAAATTAATTGTTGATGATAAACCTATTTGGGATTTTAAAATAGATGAGTTTTCTTTCTCCGATTCAAGATATGTAAACGCTTGTATAGATTATGAACAATATATCAAAACAGGTAATAAGTATTTAATATCTAAAAAGCTTCCAAATAATTTATTTCCTAATTTCATTACAGATAAGGAAAATGGAATAATTGATTTTGAGCCGAATCAAGTTAGAAAAGTTGTTTATGAATTAAAAGATTTTGCAGGAAACACAACAACATTCCAATTTTTTCTTCAATCAACACCACCAACTCCAACAATTGTTCATTATCAAAAATATGAAAATACTTATACTCATTTGTTTCATTGGCATACAGCAAATAAAATAGAAGATAAGGATATTAAAATAACACTTCCAAAAAATGCTCTTTACGATGATGCTCAAGTAACATACTCCAAAATTCAAGACACAACGAATGAAAGTACAATATATAATATCAATTCCTTATATCCACTACACCTTAGCATGACTCTTCAGATTCATGTTCCAGAATCTTTGATAACAAACCCTCAATTAAGCTCTAAGCTTCTTGTGGCATTGCTTGAAGGCAAACATCTTTACTCTATTGGTGGAAAAATAGAAGGAGAAAGCATTATTGCAAAAACAAACTCCTTTGGTAGTTACTTAATAACATTCGATACAATAGTTCCAACAATAGAACCAAAGAATTTTGTTTCATCAAGAAAAATACACTCAAGTCAGGATACAATAACAGTAATAATAAAAGATGATCTATCTGGAATTGCAAAATATAATGGATATATAAACGATAAATGGGTTTTAATGGAATATGACGGCAAGTCATCAACCCTAATATATAATATCAACAAATCAGAGCTAAACCTTCAAGAAAACAAACTAAAAGTTATAGTATCCGACAAAGCAGGGAATACCACAGAAAAAGTTTTTGATATTATTCTTCCCTAATAAAATTAAATGATTTATATCTTGCATTTTTAGAATAAATTTTGTATTTTTGCACTATAAAATTACTCATTCCCAAAAGAGTAAGTAAAATGTCTCAGATTTCTCTTAAAATATATTAAAAATTACGATGCCCATCGTAGATAGCCTACGATACCCATCGTAACACCACTACGATGTGCATCGTAGCACAATTAAACTTAAGTTTAGCTGAATTTAAACCTTGATTCCTGGAAATAATATCTTGATTCCGTACGAAAAGACTTTGATTAATTTCAGAAAGATTCCTTCTTTTCCCCCAACGGAAACGCCTTGTATCCATCATTAATAATTAACCATTGACCATTAATTATTAATTTTATTTCTTCTTGACGTTTTTGAGGATTAGAAGATTCATTGGGTTGGAGGATAGTCCTTCTATGTTTTTTTGTACAAAGCGGAGGACTTGGTCGTAATAAAGAACTACTATTGGGGCTTCGTCCATTATTAGTTTATCCATTTGTTTATATAGTTCTGTTCGCTTTTCAAGTGAGGTTTCTTTTTGGGCTTGTTCGTAGAGTTTATCATAGGTTGGGTTATAGAAATGGGTGTAGTTAGGTCCTTTTGGACAGAAGTTTGGGGAGTAGAAAAGGGATAGATAGTTTTCTGCGTCAGGATAATCGGCTATCCAGCTTCCTCTAAACCACATTGATTTTGATTGTGCTATATGTTCTCGTAATGCTCCTGGGGGATTAACATCTACTTTAATATCTAAGCCTAAAAGATTTAATTGTTGTTGGATATATTTGCATAAGTCAAGATAGGTCGAGGTTGTTGAAAGAGAGATTGGAGGTAAACCCTTTCCATTTGGATATCCTGCTTGAGCTAATAATTCTTTTGCTTTTTGAGGGTTATATGAGTATCCAGATGAGTTATTTGTATCAAATCCTGCTAATCCTTTTGGTATAATTCCACCTTGACCTGCTAATCCAATATTGTTTCTTAGATATTTTATCATCTTTTCTCTATCAAATCCATAGTTGATTGCTTGACGAATCTTCTTATTTAATAGTGGATTATCCTTTGGACTCTTTGTATTATCTACCAAGAAACCTAAGTACTCTGTATTCAAATAGGGTTGTGTGATAAGGTTAATCTTGTTTTTATACTTCTCTTGTAGTTCTCCGTTTCTTGTTAAGACTTCATCTTTATAGTTTGCGTCTATTCCTGAAATAAAGTCTATATTTCCTTTTACAAATTCTAAGAATACTGATTGTTTGTCTATAATAAAGCTAATACTTACTGCATCAAGATAAGGTAAACGATTTCCTTTAGAGTCTTTTTCAAAATAATCTTCGTTTTTTAGAAGAACTAATTTCACTCCTTCTTTCCACATCTTAAAATAGAATGGACCTGTGCCTATTGGGTTCTTGCGAAAGTCTTCTCCATAATGTTCTGCAATTTCTTTAGGAATAACAGATGCGTAGGGCATTGTTAGTAAACCAAGAAAAGGGGAGAAGGGTTCTTTTAAAACTATTTGAAATGTTGTATCGTTTGGAGCAAAGAAAGAATATTTGCCATTGTTTTCGCTTACCGAGTTAAATATCCATGCTCCAGGAGATGCAACCTTATCATCTTCTATTCTATTAAAACTATAAACAAAATCAGATGCAATTACTTTTCTTTTCTTTCCATTAAAGAGTTTATGATTGTGGAAGAATACATCTTGGCGAAGAGTAAATGTATAAGTTAATCCATCTTTAGATATTTCCCAGCTTTTGGCTATTGAAGGTTTGATGTTTAATGCTGAGTCTAATTGAACAAGCCCATTGAAGAGTTGAAGGTTTGCCCATATCATTGCTTGATCTTTTGCAAAAGCAGGGTCTAAGGACGAGATATTAGCACTTTCATTATAACGAAATACTTTCTTCCCTTTTATGGCTTCTTCTTTTGAACAAGAACTAATTAAAATTAATAGAAAGGGTAGAGTTAATAGACAAAATTGACTCAATGGACAAAATGGACTTTTGACTTTAGACCAAAGTCTATTAACCATTAACCATTTATCATTAATCATTATTTACAATTTAATAGTGTCAAAGTTTTTGCCAAATACACCTTGTGTCTTCCCAATAGAGATGAAGGCATTGGGGTCTACTGATTTTATTATTCTCATTATTTCAACCTTATCTTGCTTACGAGCAATTACCATTAAGATCTTTTGGTCTTTCTTTGAATACCAACCATGAGCATCAATAATTGTTACTCCACGTTTTACTTCGTTGCCTATTGCATCAGCAATTATATCTGTATTATTAGAGAATACCATTATTTGATATGATTGTTTATTTCCTTCAATTGTTAAGTCTAATATATATGTAAATACAAACATTACTACATAGCCATAAACTACATTAGTAATTGTCATGCTAGGAAGTATTATGGCAGAAGCAATAATAAATATATCAATATAAAGTATTACAGTGCCAGCACTTATATTTCTATATTTAGTAATAATTAGTGCAATAATATCTGTTCCCCCTGAATTCCCTCCATAATTAAATGTTGTACCAATTCCAATTCCACACATTCCAGCACCAATTATAGCACACATAAAAGGCTCAAATTGTTTTGCATCAATATATTGTTCAATATGTATTACTTGTTGCCAAAGAATAAAGGAAAGAGATGCTACAACTATACCAATAATTGTATTTAATCCAAATTTAGCTCCAAGTACTTTTATTCCTATTATGAATAAAACACTATTTATGGCAAGATTGGATAACCCAACTGGTATACCTGATGCAATATAAATTATGGAAGCTATCCCTGCAACACCTCCACCGACAATTTTTTGAGGTATTAAGAATACAGACCAAGCAAAGGTATAGGTTAATATACCTAAAATAATCATAAAATATTGTAAGATAATTTTTCCTGTGGAAGTTTTTTTAATACTATTTATTGGATTTATGTTCTGCATTTGTTATTTTATTTGACAAATAATTCGTTTAGTGTTTGCATTAGATTATCTCCTCTAAGATTTCTACCTACTATATTTCCTTCACTATCAACTAATATGTTTTGAGGGATAGATTCTAATTTATAAAGTTTGACAACAATACTATTCCATTGTAGAAGGTCTGAAACATTTTCCCAAACTAATCCATCTTCATCTATTCCTTTCAACCATTTAGTTTTATCCTTATCAAGAGAAACACTAAGTATATCAAATCCTTTTGGTTTAAATTTATTATAAGCTTGAACTAAGAATTTACTTTCTCCTCTACAAGGAGTACACCAAGAAGCCCAAAAGTCTATAAGAATATATTCCTTTCCTTTTATGAAATCAGATAACTTAACATCTATTCCGTTAGTGTTTGCAAGGGTAAAGTCAATTGCTTGTTCTCCAATCTTTTCTTTTCCTTGTAATTCAAGAATATAATCTTGTAGAAGTTTATATTGATACATTCTTTTTGCATCATTATTAAGTGAAGAAACAAGTTCTTTTAATTCAATATTACTTAAATAAGGTGCTAAATAGTTACTTATTACTAAAGGAGCATAGAAAGTGGTAGGATTTTTAACAACATTATCCATTAAACTTTGAATAGGGTTTCTTGATTTATTGCAACCATTAACGAAATTTGCATAGATATCATTTTTTGGAGAACCTTTAATAGAAATATTATCTAAGTTCTCTTTTGAACCATTTATTGTAATCTTATCGTTCTCCATAAAGAAAGTGAAGTCCCCATTTCTTGTTGGTAATATGATTTGAGCAACACAAACAAAGTTTACTACGCCTTTAAATTCAAATACTCCATCAATCATTTGAGTTGTATAATTTTTCTTTTCGCCTCCTTCAAGTAAAAGATTAAGATTAACTTTTCCGTCAGATACTCCTGAGATATTACCATTAATTGAATAGCCATAAGAATTGGTTAATTCATCTAATTTACTAATTAATTCAGTGCCTTTTAAGTTCTTAGCAATAATAATACCGTTATCATCAATTAATATATTGCTTGGAATTGCATTAATCATATATAATTTTGCAGCTTCATTATCCCACATCTTCAAGTCAGAAACTTGTTCCCAATTAAGATAATCATTTTTTACTGCTTCTTTCCAGTCTTTTCCATTTTTATCTAATGAAACTCCTAAAACATCAAATCCTTTTGAGTTGAATTTTTCTTTTGCAATAACAACATTTGGATTTTCTTCTCTACAAGGACGACACCAAGAAGCCCAGAAGTCAATTAAAAGAAATTTCTTCCCTCTTAAATAATTGTATAGGTTAGTTCTTTTGCCATTTATATTAGTCATAGTAAAGTCAGGAGCTTTTTGTCCAATGGCAACTGTTTGTAAATTCTTTTCTCTTTCTCTTAATTTAAGATAATGATAAGTTTGAGTAGCAGGTTTTTTTAATGTGTTAAGAGTGCGGAATAAATCTTCATAACCCCAAGTGTAGGAAAGGAAAGAAGATATAATATCGGAACAAAATATATTATCAGGATTATTAAGAACCCAGTTTTCTAATCTTCTCATGTGAACATCATAGTCTTCATCTTTCAATGGAGTAGTAACTTCAATCCATTTATCAGTCCAAGTAGAACCCTTAATGGTTGTTTTACTTGCTTGCTCTGCATCAATAGTAATTGTATAGGTAGTTGGCTCAAGATAGATTCTAAAACCACGCATTCCATTGATTGTTAATTGAGCGGGGATAACCTCAGCTAAAGGAGAACGAAGAGTAAATTTGCCATTATTAATATAAGCAGTATCAACTCTTTCATTACCATCTCTAAAATAAGAACGTAAGGTTACAAACCCAACTGTATCTCTTTTTAATTCCCCATTAATCACATAACCTTGACCAAAAGGAATAGTTTGAGAAAATGCAACCAAAGTGAAAAGAATTGCAAAAACCGTAGTAATTAATTTCTTTATCATATAATAAATTTATTTGTTTATTTCTTGTGTCGTTAATATTCTTTTTTCATCATTCTGTCAATCTCACGCTTTGAGTCATTTTGCTTTATTGATTCCCTTTTATCATAGGAATGTTTTCCCTTAGCAAGAGCAATCTCTAATTTAGCAAAGCCTCTACTATCAATATATAATAGTATAGGTATAATAGTTAATCCTTTTTCTTTAGTTTTTGTTTGTAATTTTCTAAGCTCATTTCTATTTAAAAGTAGCTTGCGAGAACGTTTAGCTTCGTGATTATAATAAGAACCGAAACGATATTCAGCAATATGAAGATTATCTACCCATAATTCATTTCCTAAAAACGAACAATAAGCATCGTTTAAATTAACTTTCCCTTCACGAATAGATTTTATTTCTGTGCCCATTAGTTGCATTCCTGCTGTAAATGTTTGTAAGAAAAAGTATTCAAAACTTGCTCTCTTATTCTTAATCTCAATAATATGTTTATCTTCCATTGCCATAAGATGCAAAGATACTAATTTTCTAAAATAACTACATAAAAATAGAATCAAATTCTAATTCTCTTCTTAATTGAAAAAGAAAAAAGGTCTTCTTCAATTAAGAGGAAGACCTTTTTATATATTTGATAAACCTAATTAGTGTTTTGGTTTTATATCTAATTTAACTGGTTCAATCATGTTTTCTGGTAGAAGTATTGTGTCAAGATCTTCTTTTGATAGGATGTCGTGTTCAAGTACTAACTCATAAACTCCTTTACCTGTTTCCATTGCTTCTTTTGCAATTTTTGTAGAGTTCTTATATCCAATTATTGGATTAAGGGCTGTTACAATTCCTATAGAGTTCTTTACTTGCCTTTCACAGTTTTCTACGTCAGCCTTAATATTATCAATACATTTTTCTCTTAATGTGTTGAATCCATTTGTAAGGAGATCAATTGAATTAAATAATGCGTAAACCATAACTGGTTCCATTACGTTTAATTCTAATTGAGCATTTTCACTTCCAAGCATAACTGTTGTATCGTTTCCTATTACTCTATAACAAACTTGTCCCATAACTTCAGAAATAACAGGATTTACTTTTCCTGGCATAATTGAACTTCCTGGTTGCATTTCTGGTAAAAATAATTCATGTAAACCACATCTTGGACCTGAACCCATAAGACGTAAATCATTACATATTTTAATTGTTTTTAATGCAATACGACGTAATTGAGAAGAAAGACCAACTAATACAGATGTATCGTGAGTTGCTTCAACTAAGTTATCTGTTAGTTTTATATTCCAACCAGTTACTTCTCTTAGGGCTTCAACACATAATTTACTGTATCCAGGTTGAGAACAAATACCAGTACCTATAGCAGTTGCTCCCATATTTACAGTTAAGAATTCTTTTTCTTCTTCAATTAATCTTTTTCTTTCAGATTCTAAAGAGTCAGCAAAAGCTTTGAAGCTTTGTCCTAATGTCATTGGAACTCCATCTTGTAATTGAGTACGTCCCATTTTAATTATATTAGCAAATTCTTCTGCTTTTTTATTTAATGAAGCAATAAGTTTTTCTAATGCTATAATTAATCCTTTGCTTTCTAAATATAATCCAAAATGAAATGCTGTTGGATAAGCGTCATTTGTTGATTGAGAGCAGTTAACATGATCATTAGGAGAAAGGAATTCATATTGTCCAGGTTCTTTTCCCATTAGTTGTAAGCCACGATTTGCAATTACTTCGTTAGCATTCATGTTCATGGTTGTTCCTGCACCTCCTTGAATCATATCTGATAGAAATTGATTGTTATGTTTGCCATCATATATTTCATCACAAGCTTTGCACATAACATCAAATTGTTCGTCTGTTAAAAGACCTTGTTTGTGATTTGCAATAGCAGCACCTTTCTTAGTTAGAGCGAATCCTTTTATAAAGTTAGGGTAATCGCATTGTCTCTCATTTGAGATTTTGAAGTTTTCAAATCCTCTTGACGATTGTACTCCATACAATGCTTCTATAGGGATTTCTCTTGTTCCTAAAAGATCAGATTCTTTTCTGAACTTTCCTGAATATTTTATCTTGTCCATTTGAAATTGAATTAAATTAATATAAAAATTATTTCCACTAATTAGAGAAAATAAGCTGCAAAAGTATTAAAAAATCCAATTAATAAATGAAATAAAGGGAAAAATTATGCTTATTTATTAATAGCCTAATATTTTTAGCATGGATTTATGACTTTGTTCCTTGGCAAAGAGCTTTGTATACCATTCTCCGTTTTCGTCTTTTCCTAAAATAATATGCTTAGGTTGAGGGATTAAACAGTGTTGAATTCCACCATATCCAGCTAAACTTTCTTGGTATGCTCCTGTGTGGAAGAACCCAATATATAAAGGCTCATCATCTTCATTTAAGTATTTTGGTAAGAAAACAGCATTTGAATGAGCTTCTGCACTATAATAATCTTGACTATCACAAGTTAATCCACCTAAGAATACTCTTTGATATTCATTATCCCATTTATTAATAGGCAAAAGAATAAATCTTTGTCCGATGCCCCAAGTGTCAGGTAAAGTAGTTATAAATGAGCTGTCAATCATATACCAAAGCTCTCTATCGTTTTGTCTTTTTTGATCAATAATAGAATAAAGAATACACCCAGCTTCCCCAACAGTGAAAGAACCAAACTCGGTAAATATGTTAGGTTCATCAACTTCTTGCTTGTTACATATGTCTTTTATTTGAGCAAGCATCTCTTCTGCCATGTATTCATAATCATAAGTAAACGCTAAAGAATTTTTGATTGGGAAGCCTCCGCCGATATTTAATGAGTCTAAATCAGGACAAACCTTCTTTAATTCGCAATAAATATTTACACATTTTTGCAATTCATTCCAATAGTAAGCAGAATCCTTTATGCCTGTATTGATAAAGAAATGAAGCATTTTCAGTTTAAATTTAGGGTTTGTAGCTATCTTATCATTGTAGAATTCAACAATATCATTATATCTAATCCCTAAACGAGAGGTATAGAAATCAAACATTGGCTCTTCTTCTGCTGCAATTCTAATCCCTACTTGACATTCTTTGTCAATATGTTCATCTAAAAGTATTATCTCTTCTTTGTTGTCAATAATAGGAATAACATTACGAAAGTCATTACGAACAAGCTCTCCAATGTTCTCAATATACTGAGGGCGTTTAAATCCATTACATATAATATATTGATCTTTTGTTATTTTGCCTTGTTCATGTAACTCATTAATTAAATTAATATCAAAGGCAGATGATGTCTCTACATTAACATCATTAGCAAGTACTTCTTCCATAATAAATGAGAAGTGAGAGCTTTTGGTACAATAACAATAATTGTAGTTACCCTTGTAATCTACCTTTGCAATTGCAACATTGAACAATCTTTTAGCTTTCTGAATTTGAGAAGTTATCTTAGGTAGGTATGTTATTTTTAATGGAGTCCCATATTGTTTGATTACATCCATTAATGGTATTTCGTGGAAATTCAATTCGTTATCGTCTACCATGAATTCGTCTTGTGGGAACTCAAAGGTTTGTTCTATTAAATCAATATACTTGTTTTTCATTTTGTAAATCTAAATTAGATGAATATGTTGTTATTATACTTATTTGAGTCAATTAAGTTGCAAATATCTGACAAATCTAATTAAGGCGAAAATTATTTGAAATTATTTTTCAAATTTCTGATTGCAATAATAAAATAATGTTTAATTTTGCGGTCGCTTTTTAATAGCAATTGATTAATAATTAATAAAACAAATAAAACAAAACCAATGAAACAAATCGTTTTAAAAAGTGCTGTAATAATAGTATTGATGGCATCAATGCTTACAGCATGTTCTCAAAAAAATACAGTTAGCAAAGGCGACTTAAAAACAATAGTTGACTCTGCTTCATATTGTTTTGGTGTTAATATGGGAATGCAAATGAAAGCTGAAAAGATGGAAATCAATCCTCAAGTTTTAATGAGTGCTTTCTATTCAGTTTATAATGGAGATACAGCCAATGTTCTTATCAAACAAGAACAAATGCAAGAAATTATGTCAAAGTATCAACAAAAAATGCAAGAAAAACAAAAAGCTGCAGCTAAAGAAAAAGGAAAAGTTAATCGTGAAAAAGGAGCAAAGTTCTTAGCTGAAAACAAAACAAAAGAAGGAGTTCAAACAACAGCTTCAGGTTTACAATATAAAGTTATCAAACAAGGAACAGGTGCAAAACCAACCCCTCAAGATAGAGTTAGAATTCAATATCGTTTGAAATTAACAGACGGAAAAGTTATTGAAAGCACATTTGAAAGAGGACAAGAACCTGTTATAATGGGAATGACTGGAATTATACCAGGTATGGCAGAAGGTTTACAATTAATGAGTGAAGGTTCAACTTACTTACTATGGATAAGTCCAGATCTTGGTTATGGTGATATGGATTCTCCTGAATTACCAGCAGGTTCAGTACTTTCATTTGAAGTACAATTGATAGAAGTTGTAAAAGACTCTGCAACTCCTGCACAAGGAACTCCAAAGAAATAATATGATAAATACATTTTAAAGTATTGAAATATAAAGAAAGCCACTTGCTAATAACAAGTGGCTTTTTCTTTTTTCATTTGTTTTGTATTATTAATATAAAATTTTGTACTTTTGAAGTCTGAAGATCCTTTGATGTTTAGAGAATTAGAGGTAGTGGAAATGAAATAGAATATTACTTTAAGAAAGATATCAACAACTTGAATTCAAAAATTATAATAAACAAACAAAACTATGGTTGGAATTTTAAGTAGACAAGACGTAATAATAAATGTTGCACCTGTCTATTTGTGTTTGATCACACAAAGTTTAGATGATAATAGGGCAAATATTTTTGAAGGTATGGCAGAAAGTAACCTTATACCTATTGATCAGGGTAAGGCGGAGATTAATCATTGCATTGATGAAATGTTTTTAGTTTCGAGGAGAGAATTGTATAATTTTAAACACCCTCAAACGTATAACGCCAATGCTTATAGAAGAAGAGATATTACATTCAATTTAAATCCAGTATTCTTTGCAATACTTATAGGTGTGATATATCTTAATAAAGATGATTTTATTGAAAGTATTCAAATCGCCACAAAGAAAGGAAACGATAAAGAAGAATTAGCTAATTGTCTTGACGAATTAAGAACTGTATCAGTTGAATCATCTCTAACGATGGTCGAACAACTTGACTTAGATAAATATAAAGGGATTAATTAAGTATTCAATTTACAGGATATAATGCGATATCATCATTTAAGAAAGCAAAGGGATAAGAGAGGGAAACGGGGTTTTGTTTTACCTTCTCTTATTATTTTTATTCTTCTTATTTCCTTTATTTTGGTTGAGGAAAATTTAGTGAGCTGGGTTGTGAAATTATTTCATAATTAAGGCTCAATATAATCTACAGAAGGTTGGGGATAGAAATAATTTTGTTTCTATGGTGTGTGTTATTAGGGGGATTTGTTCGATAGAGGAAATATTGGAGAATGAAATATTATGTACTATCATAAAATAAATAGCAAAAAGACTTGACAAAACTTATTTTATGTTGTATATTTGTTGAAGTGAAACGGTAATTCGTCTTGAGAAAGACTAAATGAAACTAATTGTGTGAGGAATTAATTAATTCAGCTCTTTTTCTTAGAGTTTGAAATTAATTAATTCCTCTTTTTTATTATCTCTTCTTGTGATATTAGAATTTGATTCTACGGATTTAGAACTTGATTCTAATGTTTTGAAATCAAATTCTATTTTCTTGTAATTTGATTCTATTTTTTGGAGGATAAAATTAGGGTGTAAGGAGGATGTAGGGTGAAGGAGAAATTGTATTTTTGGGGATATAAATAGATTTTCTTGATGTGTTTTATTTTATTTTTTTTCTTGAAAAATGGGGTGTAATGAGCGTTTAGGGTGTTATGAGGGTATTTTGTTATATTATAGTTGTTTGAGTAGTAGGGTGTAAGGAGAAAATCAATTTTTGAAAGTTATATGCACACTTTTTCCAAATAAAATATATTATTGATTTATGTCCATATAAAAGTTTTATATTTTTTGATTTCTCCTTACACTCTAAGGACATTTTTTATATTTTTCTCTTTTTTCTCCATCACTTTTTCTCTAAAGTCATATTCTTGATTATCCTTAATTTTTGTATAAGTTTTTTTATTACTATTGTAACGTCTATTCCTTTATTGACTTTTTTAATAAACAAAAAAGGTGTTGATTTTGTTTGTCTCGTCTTTTTTATTACTTTTGTGGTTTAATTCTATAAATCATTTACTTTATTGTATGAAAATTAGAGAAATTGCAGAGGTTTTAGATGCTAAAATTATTGTTGGAGAGCACCGTAAAGGAGAAGATGAGGTTTTATTAGGATTTGCTTCCGATTTAATGAGTGATGTTTTAACTCTTGAAGAAGAGAAGGTTCTTTTGATAACTGGTTTATGCAATATTCAAACTATTAGGACAGCTGAAATGGCTAATATTGATGTGATATTGTTTGTTAGAAATAAAGAAGCATCAGAAGAAATGATTGAATTGGCAGAAGAAAATGATATGGTTTTGATGCAAAGTAAATTTTCAATGTTCAAAACGGTTGGCTTACTCTATGGAACAGGAATGCAACCTATTTACTAAACTATTATTATGCATACAGAATTTATTGTTATTGAAGGAGATTTTGCTAATGCTGGTAAGGCATCAAGTGATATTAAAAAGACATTAAAACAACTCAATATTGATAACCAAAAAATAAAGAGAGTAGTTGTTGCTGTTTATGAAGCAGAGGTCAATGCTATTGCTCATGCTTATGGAGGAACTATTTTTGTGGATATTGACCAAGAAAAAATTGTGGTTTTAATAAAGGATATTGGTCCTGGTATTCCAGATATAGACCTTGCTATGCAAAAAGGTTATTCTACGGCTTCGCAAAAGGTTAGGGAAATGGGTTTTGGAGCTGGCATGGGATTGCCAAATATCAAGAATAATGTTGATGAGTTAGATATAAAATCAGAAGTTGGAGTTGGGACTGAGATAAAAATGGTGGTAATGTTTTCGTAGAAACAAAAAACTATACGTTAAATGAAAAATATTTTTTTTTACCATGCTCTTAAAATAGACGAAAAACGTTGCTTTGGCTGTACATTATGTATGAGAAATTGTCCAACAGAGGCAATAAGAGTTCGTGATGGTAAGGCTACTATTTATGAAAATCGTTGTGTTGATTGTGGCGAGTGCTATAAGGTTTGCCCTTCTGGTGCAGTCATTATTGAACAAGATGACTTCCAAGAGATATATAATTTCAAGCATAGAGTTGTACTTATGCCTTCTGTTTTCTTGGGTCAATTTCCTGAGGATATTAAGGCTTCACAAGTTTATTCGGTGCTTATGGATATAGGATTTACGAATGTTATGGAGGTGGAATCTTCGGCAATGATTCATAATAAACTTACAAATAAATTTATTATTGAGCATAGTGATAAAAAACCTCTTATTTCGACATTCTGTCCTGCTATTGTGCGTCTTATTCAAGTAAAATTTCCTGCTTTGGTTGATAATCTTATTACAATAAAAGCTCCTGTTGATTTAACTGCAATGTATATTCGTAAGAAATTAATTGATCAAGGAATTGATGAAAATGATATAGGTATATTTTATATAACAACTTGTGCCGCGAAGATTGCTGCAACTAAAAGTCCAGTTGGAGAAGAAAAATCAATAATTAATGGAATTTTGAATATGGACACTATGTATAATATGGTCTATAAACAGATTAAGCAACAAGGAAAAGAATATAAAAAGAAAGTTACTGTTAATGATGTTACTTCCGATTGTGTGAAGTTCACACTTACTAATGGAGAAAAACATTTGACAAATTGCAAGAAATCATTTGCTATTGACGAAATTCATAATGTTATGGAGTTTCTGGAAAAGGTGGAAAATGATGAAATAGAAGATTTAGATTTCTTGGAATTAAGAGCTTGTGACGAAAGCTGTGCTGGTGGAATCCTAACTTGTGGGAATAGGTTCTTGATTAATGAAAGGGTTATGCAAAGGGCAAGGAAATTGGCAGAAAGAGAACGTAATGGAGAGACATCAAGGGAAAAAGCAATATCCACAGAAGAAAAATATTTAATGGATAATTCATCTGTTGATAAGGTTTTGCCACGTTCAATGATGAAACTTGATGAAGATATATCTGTTGCATTTCAAAAACTAACAAAGATAAAAGAAATTGAAGCTAAACTTCCTCATACAGATTGTAATGTTTGTGGAGCTCCTTCTTGTCATGCTTTAGCCGAAGATATTGCTTGTGATAATGCAGAGCTTTCAGATTGTGTTTTTATACAACGAAACTTGGAAGTTCGTAAATCAATGACAACAGATGATAGCATAGAGACAATGAAGAAAATATGGGGCGAAGAAAAGCTCAATGACTATATTTTAAATAAGTAGAATATTGATTTGGTTATAATGAATAATAAGGGTTTAATATTAAAAGTTTCTTTTGTCCTTTCTTTTATTGTTTGGAGTATTGGAATAAATGCTCAAAACTTAAGAATTGAAGGGGTTGGAAAAGATATTGGAGAAAAGATAGTTCGCTTGATTTCTGTTGAAGACAATCTTACTGGGTTAGAAAAAGAAATTGCAAGGACAAAAATAGAAAAAGATGATTCTTGTTTTAAATTTTCATTGACTATTTCAAACACTTCTTTAATGAAAATTAGGATTGAGTCTTTTGATTATATTTTTGTGGCTCAAAAAGGAGCTTCTTATAAGATGAGGATTCTTCCTTTTAATTTTAATGTTAGTGATACTCTTAATACTCTTTTCTATAAAATTCCTCTACCAATAATTATAGAAAGTTCAACAGATAATAATCTTAATGGTAAAATATTCTCTATTGATAGCACTATTGACCAATATGTTGTAGAAAATAATAGGGAAATTTTGTTCTTTAGGAATAAGAAAGTCGTTCAAACTTTAAAAAACATTGTTGATTCTCTTATCAACTCTAACGACTCGCAATATGTAAAGGATTATGCTTATTACTCTGTTGAACAAATAGAATATGCTTCAAAGATAAGAAATGAAAAGGAATTAAAAGCAGAGTTATTCTTCGATAAACCGATACTATATGATAATATTGGTTATATGAATTGTTTTGAATCTGTTTATGGTAATTACTTTACTTTTGGCAATAAAACATTTTCTGATAGGATTTTGGATCGTTGGTTAGAGAATAATAACTACTTTTCTCTGATAGATTCACTTGGTAGGGATACTTTGTTAAAAAATGAAGTCTTTCGTGAGTTAGTGTTTTTAAGAGGGATGAAAGAAGCATACTATAGCCAAATATATGAACCATATTATATAGTAAAAATGATAGAGAAGTTTATTTCTCAAACAAAATTCCCTCAACATAAACAAATTGCGAATAATCTTCTTGAATTGTTTGCAGAAAAGTCTTTCTCTGGAAGTAAATCAAAAGAATTTTCATTGAAAGATATTAATAATAACTACATTACACTTGATAAGTATAAAGGAAAAAAGCTTATTATCTCTTTTGTGAAACTAAATGAGCCTGTTTGTTTAAGAGAGTTGGAAATTATGCATGGTTTTATAGATACATTAAGTACTAATTTTAATTTTTTAACAATAACTTGTGATAATAGTTTGGATGCTCTTTATAATTTCTTGATTAACTCAAAAATAGGAGTAAAGTATAAATGGGATTTTGCTCATTTTGATAATAAATGGGATTTGTTAGAAAGCTATAATGTAGTAGTCTTCCCAACATTTATTTTAATAGATGAAAAAGGGAATATAGTCCAAAACCCGATACGAAAACCTTCAGAAGGTAGTCTTATCCCTTTTATTCCTCGTAAATAAAAATCATATTCCAAAGCGTTTGTTTATCTCAATAATAGACTTAGTCTTTGGAGCTTTATAATAATATATGTACATTTGCCGATTAAAATAATAACTAAAGAAGATGTCTGATAGCATTGTAATTATTCCAACTTATAACGAAAAAGAAAATATAGAAAATATTATTCGCAAGGTATTTTCTTTGGAAAAAGAATTTGATGTTCTAATAATTGAAGATGGTTCACCTGACGGTACTGCTCAAATTGTAAAGGGATTAATGTATGAATTTCCTAATAGGCTTTTTATTGAAGAAAGAAAAGGAAAATTAGGCCTTGGTACAGCTTATATTCATGGCTTTAAATGGTCTTTACAAAGAGATTATGAATATATATTTGAAATGGATGCTGATTTTTCTCATAATCCAGATGATTTAATTAATCTCTATAAATCTTGTTATAATGGAGTAGATTTATCTGTTGGTTCTCGTTACTTAGGGGGTAAAATATCAGTCGTTAATTGGCCTATTGGTCGAGTAATTATGTCTTATTATGCTTCTTCTTATGTTCGTTTTATAACAGGTATGAAAATTGGCGATGCAACTGCTGGGTTTGTTTGTTATCGCAGAAGATTATTAGAAGCAATACGTTTAGATAAGGTTAAATTTGTAGGATATGCTTTCCAGATCGAAATGAAATATACAGCATTTCGTCTTGGATTTGAATTAAACGAAGTTCCAATTGTATTTACAGACCGTGTGCTTGGACAATCAAAGATGAGTATGAGTATATTTAAAGAAGCCTTTTTTGGAGTATTTAATCTTCGTTTTAGGAATTGGAGAAATTATAATAAATAAAAATAACGATAATTGATTAATAATATGAAGTATAGAGTATATTTGCTGATAACATTATTTGTTCTTAGCATATCAAGCATAGTTAACGCTCAAGGTAAGTTAATCCCAATTGAAGAATTACAAAATCGTAATTATTATCCAACTCGCATTAATGATGCAAAGTTTATGGGTAAGAGTGATATCTATTCATTTACAAAAGATGGTAAATCACTTTGGTTATGTTCTTCAAAAGAAGATGCAAAAGAAGTATTAAAGTTATCTGATATTACTCCTACACTAAAAACTTTTGTAGGGATAATATATGTTACAGATAAACAATTTATATATAGAGCAACAAATGATGGACTATATGTATATGATATGGATTCAAAAACGACAAAGAAACTAAATAGTTTTGATAAGGATACAAAAGCAGAAGAGATAAATTACAATTCATCTAATATAGCATATAAACAAAATGACAATCTTTTTATTATGATAAATAATGAAAAGAAACAGATAACAACTGATGGAACAAAAGATTTGGTTTATGGAGAAGCAGTTCATAGAAATGAGTTTGGAATAGAAAAAGGATTGTTTTGGAATGAAAGTGGAGATAAATTAGCTTTTTACAAAATGGACCAATCAATGGTTACTGATTACCCTCTTGTAAACACAGAAGAAAGAGTTGCTAAAGTAACTCCTATAAAATATCCTATGGCAGGAATGAAATCTCATGAAGTATTAATTGGGATTTATGATGTAAAGAATAATTCTACTGTTTATTTAAAAACTCGCCATAATGAATCTGTTGAAGAAAGAGAAATGTATTTAACTAATATTACTTGGGCTCCTGATGGAAAAACTATTTATGTTGCAAAATTAAATCGTCTTCAAAATCATCTTTGGGTAGAAAGTTATGATGCAATAACAGGTAATTTAATAAGAGTATTATTTGAAGAAACATCTCCAAAATATTTAGAACCAGAAACTGGATTGTATTTTATCCCTAATTCTTCTGATAAATTTCTTTGGTTAAGTGAAAGAGATGGTTTTAATCATATATATGAATATGATATAACAGGAAAGTTAATAAAACAAGTTACTTCTGGTAAATGGATGGTTAAGTCAATTGATGGATTTAACGAAAAGGGTGATGAAGTATATATTTCTGCAACCAAAGATTCTCCTATTGAAAATAATATTTATGGGGTTAATCTAAAAAATGATAATATAAGAAGAATAACACCTGATCATGGAACCCATTCTATAGCTTTTAATTCAAGAGGAACTTTATTTATTGACTCTTATTCCAACTACAACACAACTTCTATGTCAACTCTTTTACTTGACAATAAAGGTAAAACTTTAAAAACTTTACATCAAAGTGAAGACCCTTGGAAGAATTTCGATAAACCAACAATTGAAATATCAACTATTAAGGCTAAAGACGGTACTGATCTTTATTATAGAATGATTAAGCCAATGAACTTTGACCCTAATAAGAAATATCCAGTATTTGTTTATGTTTATGGTGGTCCTCATGCTCAAATGATAACAGATTCATGGACTGGTGGAGCGGGTAATTTCTTAATATTTATGGCTCAACAAGGTTTTATTGTTTGGACTATTGATAATAGAGGTTCAGCAAATAGAGGATATGAATTTGAATCTGCTATTTGGCATAATTGCGGAACAATTGAAGTGTCTGACCAAATGGATGGTGTAAATTATTTAAAGACTCTTCCTTATATAAATAAGGATAGAATAAGTGTTGATGGCTGGAGTTATGGTGGTTTTATGACTATTTCTCTTATGCTTAAAAATCCAGGAGTATTTGATATAGCAACGGCTGGTGGTCCTGTTATTGATTGGAAATGGTACGAAGTTATGTATGGAGAAAGATATATGGGAACTCCAGAAAACAATCCAGAAGGTTATAAAAATGCAAATTTATTAAATTATATAGACAATTTCCAAGGTAAATTATTGATATTCCAAGGTTATCAAGATAATACTGTTGTTCCTCAAAATAGTTTGGAATTTATTCGTAATGCAGTAAAAGAAGGAAAGCAAGTTGATTACTTTATGTACACTGCGCACGAACATAATGTTAGAGGAAAAGATAGAATAGATCTTTACGAAAAGATATACAACTATCATAAATCAGATCTTAAATAAGAAAAGACTCCTTCTTTTAGGAAAAAGAGTTAATATAAATCCAGAAAGAGTTAATATAATTTGAAAAAGAGTAAGTATAAATTCAAATATACTTAGTTTAAATTTAGAATCAAGAAAGAAAAAATATATGTTCACAGGAATAATAGAAAAGACAGCAAGGGTAGTTGCAATAGAACAAGAAAATACTAACTATCATTTTACTTTAGAGGTAGATATAGCAAAAGAATTGAAGATAGATCAATCTATGGCTCATGATGGTTGTTGTTTAACTGTGGTGGAATTGGATTATGACAAAAATCAATATGTTGTAACTGCAATGAAAGAAACTATGGATAAGACAAATCTATGCACATGGGAAGTTGGAACAGAAGTAAACGTTGAACGTTCAATGAAGATGGATGGTAGATTTGATGGACATATAGTTCAAGGACATGTTGACCAAACGGCTAAATGTATAAAGGTAATTGATGAAAATGGTTCGTGGCGTTATTTCTTTGAGTATGACACTTCAAAAAATAGTTTTACCGTTCCTAAAGGTTCAATTACTGTTAATGGAGTTAGCTTAACAGTTGTTGATTCAGAAGAAGGGATGTTCTCTGTTTCAATAATTCCTTTTACTCAACAGGTAACAAATTTTCATAATTTCAAAATAGGTACGATAATAAATATAGAGTTTGATGTTTTTGGAAAATATGTTCAAAAACTATTAGAACAATACCTCTCTGCACAAAAATAATGATAGATATTAGTGTAACTCCCGATAATGCAGTTATGGTTGCTGTTTCAACACCTAATTGCCCATACGAAAAGACAAAAGAATATTTAGAAGAACTTGCTTTCTTAATTGATACTGCAGGTGGCGTTGCTGTAAAGAGTTTTATTCAAAGACTTCAATTTAAAGACCCACATACATTTGTAGGAAGTGGTAAGTTGGAAGAAATAAAAGAATATATAGAAGCAGAAGAAATTCAATTTGTTGTATTTGATGACGAATTAACTCCAACTCAAATGAGAAATATAGAGAAAGAGTTAGATCGTAAGGTTATGGATAGAACAGGTTTAATCCTTAATATATTTGCACAAAGAGCAAGAACTGCTCATTCAAAGACTCAAGTTGAATTAGCACAATATCAATATCTTTATCCTCGATTAACAAGGATGTGGACTCATCTTGACCGTCAAAGAGGTGGAGGAGGAATGACTATGCGTGGTCCTGGTGAAACTCAAATAGAAACTGATAGAAGAATTGTTCTTGATAAGATTTCTTATCTTAAAGAGAAACTAAAAGATATTGATAAGCAAAAGATTGTTCAACGAAAGAGCAGAGAAAGTCTTATTCGTGTTGCCTTAGTTGGTTATACTAATGTAGGGAAATCAACTATTATGAACTTACTTGCTAAAAGTGAAGTGTTTGCAGAAAATAAATTATTTGCAACTCTTGATACTACTGTAAGAAAGGTTGTGATTGAAAATCTTCCTTTCCTACTTACAGATACGGTTGGGTTTATTAGAAAATTACCTCATGGATTAGTTGAAAGTTTTAAATCTACTCTTGATGAGGTTAGAGAATCTGATGTTTTAATTCATGTTGTAGATATTTCACATCCAGGCTTTGAGGAACAAATAGAAGTTGTTAAGCAAACTCTTCAAGAAATTGATTCAAGCGATAAACCAACAATTATGGTGTTTAATAAGATTGATGCCTATACTTACATTAAAAAAGATGAAGATGACCTAACTCCAGTTTTACGTGAGAATTGGTCATTAGAAGATTTGAAAGCATCGTGGATGGGTAATACTGATACGCCTTCATTTTTTATTTCAGCAAAAGAAAAAGAAAATATTGATGAGTTAAAAAATGCTATGTATGAAAGTATAAAACACATGCATGCTATTCGTTACCCGTTTAATAATTTCTTATATTAAAATTCAAATTAATTAGATTATGTTTCAGACAGATAAGTTAATAGAACATGTTGATAAGGTTGCAACAAATGTAGAAAGTGCAAAAACAGTAGCTGTTGATTCTGTTCATCAAAGCTTTACTATGCTTGAACAATTACAACAAAAAGGTATAAGCATATTAATTGAATATGGACCAAAAGTCATTGTTGCATTCTTAATCCTTTGGATAAGTTTAAAGGTTATAAACTTTGTTTGCAAAAGGTTGAATAAATTACTGATAAGACGAAAAGTTGATATTTCATTAATTCCTTTTATTGTATCTGTAACTTCAATTGTTTTAAAATTATTAGTAATACTTAGTGCTATAAGTATAGTTGGAATACCAATGACATCGTTTATTGCACTTATAGGTGCAATGGGTTTAGCTATTGGTATGGCTTTTTCGGGTACATTATCAAATGTTGCAGGTGGAGTAGTCTTATTAATTTTACGTACTTTTAAATCAGGAGATTATATTTCAGCACAAGGCTTTGAAGGAACAGTAAAAGCAATTCAAATCTTTACTACAATTCTTGTAACACCAGATAATAGAACAATTTCTATACCTAATGGACCTTTGTCAACAGGAACAATAACTAATTATTCACTTCTTCCTACTCGCCGTTTAGATATTAATATCAAGTTAGCTCATGGTGAAGAAACAAATTCAATTTCAAAAGAAATATTAGATATTCTAAGTCAAGATGGAAGAATATTAAAAACACCTGCTGCTGAAGTAATAATAAATATTACAGAAGCCTCAGTAACATTAGATATTAGATTTTGGACTTCTACAAATGATTATTGGGCTGTTAATGGCGAAATGAATAAGCAAATTTACCAATACTTATATGAAAAGAAGATAACGGCTCCTTATCAAAAAGTATTTATAGAAAAATAATAACTTCATAAATGAGCCATACTAATCCTTTGAAATTATTTTCTTTAAATAGGATATTAATGCCTTTAATTATAGGGATTAGTGTGGCTGCATTTCTAATTGCAAAAGATTTTTCTAAACCAATAATTACTCAAGTTCAAGATGGTAAAGGCGCTTATTATTGGATAGATACAAATAAAGATGGAGCAAAAGATATAACAGAACTTCATATTGCAGACTCAGAAAATAAAGGGAATATAGCAGTTGAATACCAGAAAGACATTCTGAAATATATTTTAAAGAATTGGACCTGGTCTTCAACATTATGTTTGTTTATAGCAATGCTTTTTGGAGTGATGAGGGACTTTATGTATATGTATCGTATAAGGCTTCTCTCCGATAAAAAGATTTCTTGGAAACATTCATTTCAAATAATTATGCTTTGGGAATTTAGTTCAGCAATAACACCAACTGTTGTTGGAGGTTCTGCTGTGGCATTCTTTATTGTTTCTCTTGAAGGAATTGGTATTGCACGTTCAACAGCAATTGTGATGATTACTGCATTATTAGATGAGTTGTTCTATATTATAATTGCACCACTTACAATTCTTTTGGTGGGAGTGAATGTTGCTTTTATTCATGATTTTGATTTTAATGTTTTTGGAGATAAATTTGGAGTTATTACAGTTTTTTTTATAGGCTATGGATTTATGTGTCTACTTACAATTATAATTCTTTTAGCTATATTTATTTATCCAAGAACATTTAGACGTTTTCTTTATCATATGTCAGATAAAAAGATATTTAGTAAATGGCAACCTAAAATTCAAAAAGTTGGAGATGATGTAATTATTTCTTCACAAGAATTTAAAGGAAAAAGTTTTTGGTTTTGGACTAAGGCTTATTTAATTACTGTTTCTTCTTGGATTTCAAGGTTCCTAGTTGTTAATTTCATAATCTTAGCATTTACACCTGTTGCTGATCATTTACTTGTATTTGCACGCCAATTAGTCATGTGGATAATTTTATGTATTAGTCCAACACCAGGAAGTAGTGGAATTGCAGAATATGCATTTCCTATTTTCTTTAAAGAATTTATTCCTATTGGAATGGGGTCAACTCTTTCTGTACTTTGGAGGCTTTATACATATTATCCTTATATAGCATTAGGATTAATAGTTCTTCCAATTTGGTCAAATAGAATATTCCATAAGAAGAGGCCCCCAATAGAATAATTATATTAATTCATTGGCGAGGTCTTCAAAAACTATTCCATCAAAGTTTCCTGAACTCATCATTAATAGGTTTGCATTTTCCCAATCAACTTTCTTTATTGCCGTTACAACCTCTTTGGAGTCAGTACATACTTTTATCTTATTATTTCCAAAGGCTTCAAATACTTGTTGTTTTGTTATTTCAGGCAGATGTTTGTGAGCAATTGTATGTGGATTAAAATAAACTATTGCTTCATCTGCGTTATCCATAGCTCCCTTATATTGCAAAAGAAATTCAGCTGTTAAACTACTAAATGTATGAAGTTCCATTGCAGCTACAAGCTTCCTATGAGGATATTGTTCTTTAAGGGCTGATATAGTAGCTTTTAGCTTTGATGGTGAATGTGCAAAATCCTTATAAATGGCAACGTTATCATTCTTTTTTACTAATTCTAATCTCTTTGATGCACCTTTAAAACTACCTATTGCTAAGAGAAAATCTTCATTTTTAACCCCTATACTTTGACAAACAAGCATAGCTCCGTAAAGATTCATTAAGTTATGTTTTCCAAATATTTCAAGTGGATATTCTTTACTGTCCCAAATAACTGTTGTTTTTCCATTTTCAATCTTATGAGGAATAACACCATAAGGAAGTTGTTTTATATCTTGTCTTGCTTGTTCAGATATATTTTTAACGTTTTCGTCTTCTTTGCAATATATAATAGAACCATTAGTACATATTTTATCACAAAATATTTGGAATTGTTCAAGATATATATCAAATGTTGGAAATACATTTATATGATCCCAAGCTATACCACTAATTAAAGCAATGTTTGGTTGGTATAGATGAAACTTTGGTCTAAGGTCAATAGGAGAGGTTAAGTATTCATCGCCTTCAAGAACCATATACTTTGCCTCGGATGTTATTTTGACCATAACTTCAAATCCTGCAAGCTGAGCTCCTACCATATAATCTGTATCAATATTCATCTTATTTAAGACATGAAGTATCATAGCTGTTATTGTTGTCTTCCCATGACTTCCCCCAATTACTATTCTTGTCTTGTCTTTAGACATCTCATATAAGAACTCTGGATAAGAAAATATCTTAATGCCCATTTTTTGTGCCTTTATTAGCTCTGGGTTATCACTTTTTGCATGCATTCCAAGTATTACTGCATCTAAATCCTTATTTATATTGTTTTCATCCCAACCAATTGTTTTAGGCAAAAGACCATATATTTCTAATCTTGATTTGGCTGGATCAAATATTTCATCGTCAGAACCAGTTACTTGATGTTTTTTCTGACATAGTGCAATTGCTAAATTATGCATAGCACTACCACCAATTGCTATAAAGTGTACTCTCATATTCTTATGTTATTTAGTTACAAAAATAATATTTTTTTGATGTAGGAAGTAAAAAAAACGAGAAAATATTTGTTTTTCAGTAATAGTGTAGTATATTTGCAACTTGGAAAAGAAAAGAAACAAATAGGTTTAACAAAAACAAAATTAATCATGAAAAAAACATTTTTACTTATTGCAGCCCTTATAATAGGTGCTACAAGTGCAAATGCACAAAGGTTTATTTCAGCGGATGCTTTGACAGTTAAAAATAAGGCTGTTAAAAATGAAGCTCAAGTAAATCTAAACATTAAAAAAGAAGCTAAAAGCTTAACAAAGGATGCATTCGTTTACGGTACTCCTGTTATGACTGTTAATTTTAGTACTTCTAATCTAAATTACACATTTGACAATCTTGTTGGTCATACTGCAGGTACAAACCAAGCTAAGTTTCGTCGCTTAGATACATCTACTGCATCAACAACAATTCTTCAATCAACATACCCAAAACTATATTCTTATTTTGGAGTATCAAGTCTAGGTTATTATTGGTTTAAAGCTTTACTTGGTGAAGAAAATGAAATAGGAGATGGTTATGCATTAATGTCTCCGCTTGAAGTTTTTTATGCTGATGGTCAAACTAACGTTAAAGCTTATAACACAGCAATTAAATGTACAGATGGTTTTTCAACCGTTGGATTTAATACTGTTGATGTAATATTTAACCAATATACAATGCGTTTTAACTCAGATCGCTACTTTATTGATTATAGTACTGATGCTAATTTTACTACTTATGATTCATTAGAATTTAATGTAAAAGGTATTGAGGTCGGCTCAAATGAAGATGCTTATGGTCAAAAAAGAATAACTTTACCAGTTGCTTCTTCAGTAGAAAAAAATGTTCTTTATATTCGTCTTCGTTATTTGTGCCCATCGCTTACTACTACAAACCTTCCTTCAGGTTATCGTTGGATTGTTGATGAAATTAATGTATATGATGGACCTGCTTTTAGAGTTGATTTAATTGATGCATATCATAAATATGCAGCTTATGGAGTTATCCCTCAAGGAATGTTAATGGATACAATGGATTTTGTTGCGACTATAGACAATACAGGAGGAAATACTTTATTTGGAGCTTTGGCAGAAGAAAGATATCATAATGCAACTGAGATAGTTTATCCTAATGTATTTGGCTCTTTATTGAGTACAACAAATGTTTCAGCAACACCTACTGATGTTACAACAGCAACTAGGGTTGACACAACAACAAATTCTACTGGAGTTATTACTGCAATAGATATAAGAAGAAGTAAAGTTCTTACCGCAAGAAGTGCAAGAATGAATAATGATAATGCAGGTTTCTTTGGCATCTCTTCAGGTGTAAAATATTTAGAATCTGCAACTGCAACTAATTACACTCTTTCTCCTATGGATGATTCAATTTATTATCAAGTTTCTGCAATGCCAGCACTTACGGATACATTAGGAACTGCTCGTTGGGCAACAGATGTTGATGTTTTAATTGAAGGTAAATCTTTTGCTTATGGTTTTGAAGATGGATATATTTCAGATCGTACTCCTGGATCAAAAATTGCTGGTTATGAGGTTTGTAATCGTTTTGTTACACCAGATGATCTTGATTCAAATACATATTATGCAAAAGGAGTTGAAGTAGTTCCAGCTGCTGACTCTTGTGATTCTGGAATAAGAATTAAAGCATCTTTAAAATATATGGATTGGTCTGCAACAGCTGCTGATGATTATATTAAACCAATTACTGTTAATTCTCAAGAAGTTTCTTCACAAATAACCACAACAACTACAGAAAGTTTAAATAATGATATTTTTACAGCAACAGGAACAGAATATTCAACTTCTTATAGATCTATTTATATGCCATTTGGACAAGCACAAATAGCTCTTCAACCTGGTCAATGGTATTATGCTTGTTATAAATTATTAGATGATGGTAGATTTTTAGCCGCTAGAGACGATAAAGATTATTTGCCAACATTTAAAACTTTTGATTGGTATAGTAAATTAGTTATGACTCCAGGTCAAGAATCTGAAGGTTATTCTTGGGGATATCCTTTTGGAGAATGGTTTTCAGAATACAATGCTCCTATGATTCGTTTAATGGTTTCTAAAAATGGTTCATTGCCTGTATCTTCATTAAATGACATATCTACACCTGCTTTCAATTTAAATGCATATCCAAATCCAGCTCAAAATGAAGCTACTATTGAGTATACATTAAATACAAATGGTAATGTTGTTATTACTTTAACTGACATTATGGGAAGAAATGTATTAACAATGAATAAAGGAAATCAAGCATCTAATACTACTTATAGAGTTGCTCTAAATACTAATACTTTAAATAATGGTACTTACTTCTATACATTAAATGTAAACGGAGTTAAGGAAACTAAAAAACTTGTTATCAACAAATAACAGTTTGATATTTATAAGAATTGAGAGAGCCTACAAATTGTAGGCTCTTTTTTTTTACATATATTTTTTACCTTGAACTTTTTTTATTGTCTTAATAATGATTAAATAGGTACGAATAGACTTTATCTTTCGTTATAAATCAGTATTTTTGCAAACTAATTTTTGCAAACCAATTATATATTATAGAGAAGAAAACAATGAAAAAGAAGCTTTTAAACAATTCACAATTATGATGCTATTATTCGTTTTTAGCATTAATCTTTTTGCAATACCTGCAAATAAGAAACCAGTTACAGTAAAACAACCTAATGGAAAGTCTCTTACATTAACAATAAAAGGAGATGAAAGAGTTCATTGGGCAACTACAATTGACCAATATACTATAATTGGGAACGAAGAAGGAACATTTGTTTATGGACAATTAAGCGAAGATGGAGATTTAATTCCGTCCAACTTTATAGCTTCCAATTCAAATGAAAGAAGTTTAGAAGAAAGATTATTTTTAAGTACTTTACCTTATGACATCCGTTATAGCAATAGACAAATAAAAGAAAAAGTATCATTAATTAGTAGGGATAATAATGGTAGAAAAGTTGTTACAACAGGTAGTGTTAATGGATTAGTTATTCTTGTAGCATTTAGTGATAAAGCATTTACTTATACTCAAAGTAATTTTGATAATCTATGTAATCAAGTAGGTTATAGCGTTAATGGAGCAACAGGGAGTGTAAAAGATTACTATTATGATAATTCAAATGGTGTAATGACTTTAAATATTTCTGTTGTTGGACCATTTACTTTACCTAATACTTCTGCTTATTATGCAGCATCAGGGGGAATGAGTTATTTTGTTTCTTCTGCTTTAGCTCTTGCAGATCCTACGGTTGATTTTTCTCAATATAGAAATGGTAATTCAAATGTTTCTAATATTCATTTTGTTTTTGCTGGACAGGCTCAATCCTCTACTGGAAACACAAGTGAAATTTGGCCTCATGAATCAAGAGTATCATCAAATATTATAAAAGATGGAGTAAGTTTTACAACTTATTCTTGTTCTGCTGAAAAAAGTTCTACAACAACGATGGACGGGATTGGTACAATGTGCCATGAGATGGGACACTCCTTAGGATTAATGGATTTATATGATACAGATTATGCAAGTAGTGGTGGTACTGCAGTAACACCAGGATCGTGGGATTTAATGGATCAAGGAAGTTATAATAATAATGGGAATACACCACCATATTTAAATGGTTATGAAAGACAAGTTTTAAATTGGGATGCACCAATTCTTTTAACAACAAATTCAATAGGCGTTCTTCCATGCTTAGCAGACTCATTGGTATCATATAAAATATACTTAAATGGAAATGAATATTTTTTATGTGAACATAGAAAACAAAAAGGTTGGGATGCTTATATCCCAGGTAATGGAATGGTAATTTTCCATGCAGACCAAAGTAGAATAGATCAAACATTTTACTATAATACAATAAATGCCGTTCCTACAAATAGAGGCTTCTTTATTGAAACATCAACAGGTGTTTCAACAGATAATGGCACTGCATATGCACCATTTGCAGGAGCAAGCGGACAAAACTACTTTACAAGTGAATCAACACCCCAATCAAAATATAAAAATGGAACTCTAACTAATAAACCAATCACTCATATCCAATATATAAATGATTCAACAATAACTTTTAATTTCCTTTCTAATCTTCCTCAAGTAAAGACACAAGCAGTAACAATATCAACTATAAGAGGAACCTCAGCAACAGTAAATGGTTCAATAGTATATATGGGTAATGGCTCAATTACTGAAAAAGGAATGTATTGGCATACTAATCTAGATAGTTTAAATACAACAAGTGGACATAAAGTTGTTTCAACAACAACAGATACTTTAATAGCAACTAATTTAACTAACTTGCCTTCAAGTTCAACAATCTATTTCTTTGCTTTTGCAACAAATTCAGAAGGAACGGCAATAGCTAATGAGAAATTATATTTCAATACAACAGATGGATTAGGAACGGTATTAACAAGTAATCCAACAAATATAGTAAATAATGGAGCAACATTAAATGGTTCATTAATAAGTATAGGTGATGCTCCTATGATAGAAAAGGGTTTTGTTTATTCAACTAACTCAGCAACTTCTCCAACAATATATGATAATAAATTAACATTAATTGATACTACATCAGGAGCTTATTCAATTATCTTAACAGGTTTGAGCGAACAAACAACATATTATTACAGGGCTTATGTAACAACATCAGTAGGAACAAAATATGGAGCAAAGAAAAATTTTACAACGACATTTCCTGCAATAATAGACAATACTATTTCAGATAACCAATCATTTTGTGTGCAAGGGACCCCACAACAACTTGTTGGATTAAATCCAACTGGAGGATATGGCAACTTTGCATATAAATGGGAACAAAAAACTCGAAATGGTTCTTGGATAGATGCTTCTCAAATAAATAATCAATTAAATTATCAACCAGAACAATTAACTGATAGTACCTTTTATCGTAGAATAGTAACTTCAAATTTAATCAAAGACACATCAAACATAATACTAATAAGTATAAAGAACTCTTGGGGAGGTGTATTATCATCAACAAATGATACAATAAATTCTGGTTCAACAACAGGAACAATAATGCTAACAAATAAAATTGGTTCAATATTAAATTGGGAAAGGAAGAAAAATAATGAAGATTGGACAACATTAAGCCAAACAACGACATCTTATTCTGAAATACTAACCGATACAGGAAACTACATATATAGAGTTTTAGTCCAATTAGATAATTGTCCTTCTGCATATTCTACTGAAAGAGAAATATATGTATTAGGTAACAATTCATTAACAGATGTTGACCTTAATTTAGATATGAAATTATATCCAAATCCAAGTAATGGAAATATTACAATAACTTCATCTTTCACCCAACCAGTACAATTAAGAGTCGTAAATAGTTTAGGACAATCAATAAAATCAGAAACAAGTTATATCTCAAACAAAACATTAGATTTGAGTAATGTTGAAAATGGAATATATCTAATAACAATATCTGCCAACGGGAAACAAACAACTAAGACATTGATAATAAATAAATAATAAAACAACTATAAAACAATAAAAATGAACAAAGTTATAAATACAGAGAAAGCTCCAAAAGCAATTGGTCCATATAGCCAAGCAATCAAAGCAGGAAATGGAATGTTATTTATATCAGGACAAATACCAGTAAATCCTGAAACAGGAAAAGTTGAAGAAGGAATTATAGCTCAAACAGAACAAGTTTTCCAAAATATAAAAGCAATTCTTGACGAAGCAGGATACAGCTTTAAAGATGTAGTAAAAACGACATGTTTACTTAATTCTATAAATGATTTTGCTGCAATGAATGGCGTTTATGCAAAATATTATAATGAAATGCTTCCAGCAAGAGCAGCTTATGCAGTAGATAAACTACCAATGGGAGTATTAGTAGAAATAGAAACAATAGCATATAAAGCAGAATAAATATTTATTTATAATAAAAAGAAAAAGGAAGTTACCTTTAATAGAGGTAACTTCTTCTTTTTTTCATAACCTAAATGGATATCATACGTATTAATTATTAACTAATAAAAGAGTATGACAGAACGATTACAAGTTAATAATATAGGACTATTCTTTGGGAGTTTTAATCCCATACACAACGGACATCTTATAATAGCAAATTATATTGTTGAGAATACTAATCTTGACGAGATATGGTTTGTTGTATCTCCACTTAATCCATTGAAGAAAGTCCAAGATCTTTTAGATAATACAATAAGGCTAAAACTTGTTAAACTTGCCATAGAGCAAAACAATAAATTCCTTGTCTGCGACGTTGAATTCAGCTTACCTCAACCTTCCTATACCATAAATACACTAAATAAACTAAAACAAGAACATAAAGACAAAGAATTTACGTTAATAATAGGGGAAGATAATTTAGAATGCTTTGAAAAATGGAAAGACTATAAAGATATATTAGATACATATAAAATATATGTCTACCCTCGTCAAAACATAATTGTAACAAAATATTTGGATTGCAAAAATGTAATAAAAATAAAAGCTCCACAATTAGAAATATCTTCAACCCAAATAAGAGAAAACATTAAAACAAATAAATCAATTCGTTACCTATTGCCCGAGAAAGTCAGAGAGGAGATATTAAATAATTATTATTATTGTAACTCTTAGTCTGAACTCTCGTAATAGTGAATAACTTGATTGAGATAATAATAAAAACATATAATGAGACAGTTAAAAATCACCAAACAGCTTACTAATCGTGAGATAACATCTTTGGATAAATACCTACAAGAAATAGGGCGTTTAGAGATGATCTCACCCGAAGAAGAGGTGTTATTAGCACAAAAAATAAAGCAAGGGGACCAAGCCGCATTGGAAAAATTAACCAAAGCAAATCTTCGTTTTGTTGTATCCGTTTCCAAACAATACCAAAATCAAGGTATGAGTCTTCCTGACCTTATAAATGAAGGGAACTTAGGATTAATCAAAGCAGCACAACGTTTTGATGAAACAAGAGGTTTTAAATTCATTTCATATGCAGTGTGGTGGATACGTCAATCGATATTACAAGCCTTAGCAGAACAAAGCCGTATTGTACGTTTACCACTAAATAAAATAGGTTCACTAAATAAAATCAATAAAGCATACGCAAGATTAGAACAAGAATATGAACGTACACCAAACCCAGAAGAGGTTGCTTTAGAACTTGATATTACAGACGCAGAAGTTAGAGAAAGCATAAGACATAGTGGGAAACACTTGTCAATGGATGCTCCACTTGCATCAGATGAAGATAATACTATGTATGACTTTATGCGAAGTGAAGAAACTACAACGCCTGAAGCTGAACTAATGTATGAAAGTTTAAGGATGGAAATAAATAGAGCCATCTCAACTCTAACTCCAAAAGAAGCAGATATATTAAAAATGTTTTTTGGATTAGAAGGTTACCCACCAATGACATTAGACGAAATAGGAGAACAATTTGACCTAACCCGAGAAAGAGTGCGTCAAATAAAAGAGAAGGCTATAAGAAGATTAAAACATACTTCACGTAGTCATATCCTACAATCCTATCTTGGATAAAAGATACTTCTTACAAATCAACCCATAAAAAGGTTAAGTCGCTAACAAAAACATTTGTAGCGACTTTTTTTATAATAATAAACCAAGATGAATTCTTACCTATTGGTTGAATTAAAATAGATAGTTAACGTATATCTATTAAAAGATAAACTTAGTTGGTTAATAATCAAAGTAAAAATCTTGATAACTAAGCCTTAAAACTATATTATCTTTATTCCAATCTAATTAATCAAGCTCTTAATCTCAAACAACCGCATTGTTTACTCGGAACAATGCCATTGTTTAATGTAAACAATGCGGTTATTTGACAAAAACAATGCGGTTGTTTTGAGTAAACAATGCCATTGTTTGAGATTGAAAGAAAGATAAATAATATTAAGAGTTTATTTACTTAGTAAAAGATGAAGTTATTATTGATCGAAAGCTCTTTTAAAAACAAATTAATCACTAATTTATATTAGTAATTAATTCGCTTGTATTATGAAATGACATTTAAGCAAAGAGGGATTTATACTCTGGTGTTATATTACAGCCGTTAGACTTATCTAATCTTAATTACCTCTTCTTGAGATGTTATTTTATAGATAGAAGAGGCTTGATGGGTTTCTTTTTCTTGTTCTTCTGTTGATATGTAGTCAACACCATCTTTTATTTTTTGACTTATTGTTTTAAAGCAAGTAGGAGAAGGCTCTCCACTTATATTTGCTGATGTGCTAACAATAGGCTTTCCGAATTCTCTTAGTAGTTTTTGGCAATATTCGTGGTTTGGAATACGAATACCTATTGTTTCATCTTGTGATAAAAGAGAAATAGGAAGGTTCTTTGCTTTAGGATATATTATTGTTAGAGGTGTTTTTATTTCTTTTATTAGTTCTAAGGCTTTTTGTGGAATTTCCTCAACATAATCTTGTAGCATTTTTATATCATAAACTAATAGAAGTAGGTTTTTGGTCTGGTCTCTTCCTTTTAATTCGATTATACGTTTAATAGCTAAGGGTTGAGTTGCATCGCAGCCCAACCCCCAGATTGTATCGGTAGGATAAAGTATTATTCCTCCATTATTTAATATCTCAATCTCTTTCATATTGTTTTTTCCGCAGATTTCCTCTAATTTCTTTTTTAAATATCATTTGTGATAATCTGTGAAAATCTGTGGACAAAAAAAATGGTAATCTGTAGCCAAAATATATTTACTTCATTAAGAAGTTAATGTCATCAGTTAGAGAGTATTCTTTTGGTTCCATTTCACCACGTAAAACTTTCATCTTATTGTTTCTTCCTATTAAAGAAAGATTACCATTTTCAAGAGAAAGAGCTGTTGCTTCTCTAATTCCTGCAACCCACATATTAGGTTCTACTTTAGTAAATTCAAATAAACGATCATCTCTTGTTTCCCCACCATGTTTTGGATCAAAGAAATCAGTATAGTGAGGGTTAATTTGGAAAGGTACTAAGTTCATGCAATTAAAGCTTTCGGGTTCAATAATAGGCATGTCGTTAGTAGTCTTAAGCGATGGTCCTGCAACATTTGATCCTGCACTCCATCCCATATAAGGTGTTCCTTGATTAGCACAGTTTGTAATCTCACTCATTATTTTATTCTTGTAAAGCTCATAAACCAAATGGAAAGTATTACCACCACCAACTGCAATACATTTTGCTTCTCTAACGGCTTTTATAGCATCTTTTTCTTTATGAATACTATATAGGTTAAGCCCCATATTAGTAAATACTGTTTTCACTCTTTCTTCATATACATCATATCCCATAGATACTCCTGCATAAGGAATAAATAGTACGTCTTTAACATTGTGTTTTTCACAAAATGTTTTAATTAGTTCTTGACACCAGCCAAGATATTCTTCACCTCTATTTGTTGAGTTACTTATTAATAAAAGTTTTCTGTTCATTTTCTTTCCTTTAAATATATGAATTTGAAATTTATCTTTTTAGAATTTAGTTACATGTTACAAATTATATTACTTGATGCAAAATAAATAATCACAGCTATCATAATAGGATATAAACAAAGTCCAACAATAGTAACTATACCTATGAACCTAAATAATTTTTTTTGGTATCCGATACCATTTTCTGTTGATTCTTGATTATTAGTTAAAATACCATGTTTGAGTTGTTTTGAAGAACTTAACATATAGTTAGCCCCAATTGCGTAAATTATTCCACAAACAAGCATAAGTACAACCATAAAACCCTTATAAATTGTTGATGAATGTTGAAATGCAGTTAGAGAATCGATGAAAAGATAGGCAAATCCTAATAATACCATAAATCCAGCTCCAATATATGCCATTATTCCTAAGAATTTAGACCATTTTGCATATACTAATAAATCAGATTTAATTTTTTCATTGATAATTAAATCATTTCGTTGTTCAATAATTTCTTCCATAATAATTGTTTTTAATGTTAATTATATCGCAAAGGTATATATTTTTTTGTAATTTCGCACTTCGAATTAATATAAAAACAAATAAATGCACTTTATAAATCCATATTTTCTTTTTGGTTTACTTGCAATAGCTATTCCTATAATTATTCACTTATTTAATTTCCGCAGGTTTAAGAAAGTTTATTTCTCTAATGTTAAGTTTTTGAGAGAAGTAGAAATAAGCACTAAGAAGCAGAATAAGGTTAGAAGTTGGATTTTGCTTTGTTCACGTATTTTAGCAATTATTTGTTTGGTGCTTTTGTTTGCTCAACCTTATTTCTCTAATTCAGAAACTAAACTTGTTGAAAAAGGATTAAATGCTGTTGTGGTATGTGTTGATAATAGTTTTTCTATGCAAAATCAAGGTAAGGAAGGACGGTTATTAGATGAGGCTAAGCAAAAGGCAAAAGATATAGTTAATCAATATAATAGTAATGATGAGTTTCTCCTTCTAACTATGGATATGGAAGGAAAACATCAACAATTTGTAAATAAGGATAAGTTTATTGAGTATTTAGATGGGGTTGAAATTACTTCTAATTCAGAATTTGATTCAAAGCTAATTAGTCGCTCTTTTGACTTATTGAATACTAAGCAAGGCTTTAATAAACGTTGTTTTTTTGTTTCTGACTTTCAAACTTCTGCTTTTGATTCAGAGAAATTTCCTAAAGATAGTTTAATCAAAACTCTTTTAGTTCCATTACAAGCAAATAATATTAATAATATATACATAGATTCTATTTCGTTTATTGATCCAATTTTTCAAGTAGGACAAAATGTAGCTTTAAATGTTAGAGTGGTAAATAAATCGGATAAGAGAGCGGAGGCTGTTTCTGTAAAACTATTTATTGATAATAAGCAAATAGCGGTTTCAAGTATTGATATTGAAGAAAATCAATCTCAAAATCTAATAATGAACTTTAATCTTCAAAAACATGGCATTCAACATGGATATATAACTATTATTGATAACCCAATTACTTTTGATGATAATTTCTATTTTACTTTGCAAACAAATCCAAAAATAGAAGTTCTTTCAATTAATTCATCTTCTTCTAATCCATATCTTTCACGTTTATACTCAAATAATAATGAAATTGCTTTAACTGATATGAGTGAAAAATCAATTGATTTTACTGACTTCAATAAGTATTCATTGATTATTTTAAATGGTTTAACTGACTTTTCAAGTGGTTTAGCTTCTGAACTTGGACGTTATAGGGAGCAAGGAGGAGACATACTAATTATTCCTTCTGAAACAATGAATATTTCTTCTTTTCAATCTTCAATGCAAATGCTTGGGCTGCCAACTTATTCACAATTAGTTTCTCAACCAAATAAGGTTTCAATAATTAATCAAGAAAATAAACTATATCGTGGCGTATTTAGTTCTCAGGTTGATAATATGGAAATGCCATCGGTTAAGAAATATTTTAGATTATCTTCATCTACCAGAACTTCAAGAGAATCAATAATGAAATTTCAAAGCCAAGATGATTTTTTGACTTTAAGCCAAAAGGATAGAAGTAGGGTATATATATTTACAACAAATCTAACAGAAGATTTTACAGACTTTATAAAGCAGGCTTTGTTTGTGCCAACTCTTTGGAATATGGCTTTATTTAGTCAATTAATACCAGAGCCATATTATTTTTTAACCAATACACAACCAATTGATATTTCTAAACTAAAAGATATAGTAAAGATTAATGTGCCTGAAATAGTTTCAATTGATAATAAGTTATCATTTATTCCAGAGTTTAGGAAAGATAATCAGAGAAAAGTTCTTTTAATTCATAATCAAGTTAATAAAGCTGATAATTATAATATTGTTGAGCAAGGAAAGATTTATGGTGGGTTATCTTTTAATTATAGTAGAATGGAATCAAATTTAAGTTTCTTAGAATCAAAAGATATTTCATCATCTCTTGATAAGAATTCTTTGAAAGGATATAATGTTTTAGAAACAAAAAAACAATTGATTAGCTCTTATTTCAAAAAATCAAATAATGGTTTCTCATTGTCAACAATTTTACTAATTTTGCTAATTCTATTCTTAGGGTTAGAAACATATATACTATTTAAAAATAGATAATTGAAATGAAAACATGTTTTAGTCAAGATGTATTTGATGTTTTGAGAGATTTACGATTAAATAATAATCGAGATTGGTATTCTGAAAATAAAGAAAGAATAAATGCAGCAAGAAAGGAATTGGAGGATTTTACTAATCAATTAATTCCTGAGGTTAGAAAATTTGACTCTAATATTGGAATGTATGAGGCAAAGAAAACAATGTATAAACAACATCGTGATATTAGATTTACAAAAGATAAATCCCCATTTAAGCTGCATTTTGCTTCCGTTCTTTGCTACGGTAATTTAAAACAAAATGGTGTCCCTTGTTATTATATTCATATAGAAGAAGGGCATTGTATGTTGGCAGGAGGGGTTTATTGTCCAGAAAAAGATAATTTAAAGAGGATAAGAGATGAAATATATTATAATGTAGATGAGTTTAAATCAATTATCAATAGTAAGTCTTATTCTAAATATTATAATGGAATAGATTCTGAAGAAAAACTTAAAATGGCACCAAAAGGATATCCAAAGGACTGGACTGATATTGATTTGTTAAGGAATAAACATTTCAACTGTTCTCATTTTTGTTCAATTGAACAGATGGAAGATAAAGATTTTTTGAATTATGTAATTGATGTTTTCAAGGCAACCGCAGAATTAAATAAATTCTTATTTAGAGCTATAAACTAAACTGATATTAAATAATTAGGTATAGGTTATGAAGAATTATTTTATTTTATTTACACTTTTTTTGTGCTTGACCAATGCTTCTTTTGCACAAGATGAGGTTAAAAAGAATATTGTAGCTACAGCAAATGATGCGGCTGAAAAAGTTTCTAAAATTATTTGTGACACAACTGTAAAAGGTAAGACTTGGCATATTAAGAATAATTTAACTCTTAATACTGAACAAAACATGTACACCAATTGGGAAGCTGGTGGTGTTGGTTCTTTTGCTTTTTCAGCTTTCTATAAAGGCTTTTATAACTATCATAAAAAGAAAGTAAAATGGGATAACTCAGTTGAACTTGGCTATGGTAAAATGCGTCAAGATAATAATGGTAAAGGTATATTTGATCATGGAAATAAATTTAGTAAGAATGAAGATAAGATTGAACTAAACTCAATTATAGGTTATAAGGCTTTTGATGGTTGGAATTATTCAGCTCTTATTAATCTTAAATCTCAATTTGATAAAGGTTTCAAGGATGATACACTATTAGTTTCTGATTTTTTTTCACCTGCATATTTAACTACTTCTATAGGTATGGAATATAAACCTAGACATTATCTTTCCATACTTATTTCTCCATTGACAGGTAGAACAACTTATATTGCAAATAAAAATTTAGCAAAAAAAGGTAATTTTGGATTGGCAGAAGACACTCAGATTGATTTTGCATTAGGGTCTTACATAAAGCTATTTTTTGAAAAAGAGGTATTTACTAATGTGCGTCTTTTGACAAAATTAGAATTCTTTAATGACTATGAGAAAGTACCCTTTTTAACAAATACAGATATTAATTTTGAAGTCTTTGTAAATATGAAGGTAAATAAATACTTCTCAGCCTTTATTAATTTACAGACCATATATAACTACGATTTTAGTAAAAATCTACAGTTTAAAGAACGAGTTGGACTTTCAGTACCTTTGGATTTCTAAATTACCGATCAAAAATGTTCATTTGAAAAGGATCAAAAAGGCCTAATTGATTTTCGGCTTCTGGTTCAAGTTCTGGAAGATTATCTTGAAGATAAGTCTTTATTATACGCTTGATAGCAATAGTTTGTCCAATATTATTTATGGCACAATAGCGATTCAAAAGCTTTTGGTCTGCTTCAGATAGCTTTATCTTATGTATTGACGTTTTTGGCTTTTTATTTTTCATTTATTGCTATTATGGATACAAAAGTATTAATTTTGCAGAAAATATAATCAAGCTTTATAAAAAATTACTAACAAACAATGTTGATATTATGGATTTGTATTCAAGACTTAAAGATAATAAAGATAATTTCTTCCTTTTATCAGGTCCTTGTGTGATTGAAAATGAAGATATGCCATTTGAAATTGCAGAAAGACTAATTGAAATAACAACAGAATTAAATATTCCTTTTGTTTTCAAGGCATCATATCGTAAGGCTAATCGTTCAAGTATTGATTCTTTCACAGGAATAGGTGATATTGAAGGTTTAGAGATACTAAAAGCTATAAAGGAGAAATACAATATTCCAGTTGTAACAGATATCCACTCAGCAGAAGAAGCTCATATTGCAGCACGTTATGTTGATATTCTACAAATTCCTGCATTTTTATGCCGTCAAACAGATATCCTTTTGGCAGCAGCAGAAACTGGTAAGATAGTAAATATAAAGAAAGGACAATTCCTTTCAGCTGAATCAATGTGTCATGCTGTTGAGAAAATTCGTAGTACAGGTAATCGACAAATAATGTTAACCGATAGAGGAACTATGTTCGGTTATCAAGATTTAGTTGTTGATTTCAGAGCAATACCAACAATGCAAGAAAATAATGTTCCAGTAATTATGGATATTACACATTCTCTTCAACAACCAAATCAAACTTGTGGAGTTACAGGAGGTCAACCTAAGATGATTGAAACAATTGCAAAAGCAGCAATAGCTGTTGGAGTAGATGGATTATTTATGGAAACTCATCCAAATCCATCACAAGCTAAGAGTGATGGAAAAAATATGATAGCATTAGATAATGTAAAATCCTTACTAACTAAACTTGTTAAGATAAGACAAGCTTTATAAATTAAAATGGCGAGAATAAATAAAATAATTCTCGCCATTTTTTATCAATTTCTTATTTATAATTTACCTTAATATTTCGATAGTTCCATTATATTCAATATTCCTAATTGGTCCCCTTCCAATAAACTTATAGAAGTAAGTACCTGTAGGAGTATTAGTTTTTGCAGGATCCCAAATTTCTTGATTAGCTCTAATATCTTGTTTGAAGAAGATTCTTTTTCCATTACGATTAAAGATAGAGAGTTCATTATCAGGATAAGCTTGACCATCTACAAGGTTTTTAATGATTAACACATCATTAACTCCATCCCCATTAGGCGTTAGTACATTAGGAAACATAATACTATCATTAATAATAGTGATAATTTTAGATATAGTATCATGACATTCGTAAGTACGACCACTTGGTGCTTTATTTACGCTGTAAGCATCTAAAGTAATATTATAATTACCAACAGTATTAGATCCAGGAACAGGAACCCAAGTATAAGTAGGTTCAAATCCAAATATATTTTCTCTTAAATCATTTAATTTATTAGATTGAATTTTCCAATGATATTGATTAGAGTAATCTACAGGAGTAGTTAGGTTAATAAAATTAATAGTAGGGTTAGATACGGCAGGATTAGTAGGATTCCAACCAAATCCTGCAATAGGACTCTTGTAAACATTAATAATGCTTTCTTGAAAAATAGAGTCAGTACAACCTTTTTCAGATGTAACTTTGAGTTTTAGGTCATAAGTTCCATAAGGGAATGTAAAGCTTGGATTAGGTTCATTTGATTTTAATTGACCAACAGTCCAATCATACTGAGCGGCATTAGTTGAAGAACTAAACAGTTGAAAACTTAAAGGTTCACAACCCTCTAGTGGATTTTTGTCCATAGAGAAAGAAGCTAATGCAGAAGGGTAAACAGTAAGATTTATACTATCGGTTCCATAACAATAAAGAGAACCATTAAAATTAGTTACTTGAGCTACATAAGTAATTTTGGAATCTGAGTTGGGAAGCGTTTTAGCTAAAATAGTTTGAGTAGTTTCACCAGTAGGTTCCCATATATATCCAGTAGCTCCAGGATTACCAGCATCAAGAAAGACATTTATTTGTTCACAAATAGCAGTATCTGGACCAAGATTAATAACAGGAGTACAAACTACAGCTAAAGAAGTGGCTGTATCCCACACACAATTAAAATCATCAATAATGTGTATATTGTACCTATAAGTATCACAAGACTCAATTGGAGGAGTTATTAGAGATGTATTAGAAGTTTGGTCATGCATAAAAGGTCCATCCCAAATTACTGTATCAAGAGGTACTTGATATTCCCAGTTTGCACCACCTGTCATACCTAATTCCATATACCAAGCAAATACGAATCCATTGTCAATACCCCATTGGTCACAGACTCTAACTTTCCAGAGACCATTCATTGGGCAACCAACTAATGTACTAAAATCTTGACCAGCATTATCTGGACGATAATAATTGGATGAGTCGGCACGATGTGTAGAATCACAAGTTGTACAATTTACAGCTAAAACAGTAGGGTCAGAAGCTATTACTGATGGACAATTTGTTAATATGACACTTGATGCTGTTGCTCTTAAATTTGAAAAACAATACCACCAGCCAGTACCAGCGAGATTAGGTGGAGCAGTACATTGAGAGCCTGTAAAGTCATAAGTACCATGACCATTTCCACCATAAGGAAGTCCTACATACATGCCTCCCCCTCCAGGAAATGCTTTAATTGTTGCAATTTGACCAGTTGGACATTCAAGAAAAATACTAAGGTCCCCTATAAATGAGTGCTCCATATTAATACAGCAAGAAATGATGTCATTTGCAGTTGTAATAACAGATCCTGGTCGAAATTGGTCAAAGTAAACCGGGGATTCATAACAACCGACAGCACCAGCACCACAGTTAGGACCATCGGGAATAAATACAGTGGAGTCAAATATTTCTTTAAATTGTTTAGAAAATTCAAGAGAGTCAATAATTACAGAAGAATTACCTGTATAACCAACATTTAATAGAAAAGTTTGACCAGAGCACATGTCAGGAAGAGGAGCAACTGTTTTTATAGGGTTACGAGAAATACGTAAACGAGTATCAATAGTATTTCTACTCTTACAACCAACGTTATTGCTATAAGCTAAATTAGTATCTAATACTAAAAGGGTTAAGTCGTAACCATCAACAGATGCCCAACGGTGACCGACTGTATTAATATAATTTGTTGTATCACCAGTACCATCACCAAATTGCCAATAATAAATACAGTTTTCTATTGATTGATGATATGTATTATCGTTTTCAGGAAAAATAGGTTTAGCAACAAGTTTAATAGAATCACCATAACAAATGTCAACACTCTTAAACTTAACTACACTTAAAGTACTATCATCACCAGAATAAATAGAATCAATTCCATTTCTAACAGGATAATTTGACATATTTCCTAATTCGTCATATTTGATAAAGAAAGTATCTAACGATGCAACAGGGAACTGACAACGAGCTACACATTCAATTTTTGCTTTGAATCCAGTGCTATCTCCAGCATTATCACTAACAAATTGTATTGATAAACAACCTGTAGTATCTTGAAGTGAAGACATAAAGTTGTATCCAAGTAATGAAATATCCGTAAAGTCAAAGGTCATATCTGCAGATAATTGAGCAGCAGGATTGTTTATAGAACGACCATCAAATATTCTAAATACATCACCAGCTCCAATATTAAAATCTTCAAAAGTCAAAGAAAGGCGATTTGGATTTGGTTGACCGGGAGTTCTATTAGAACAAATAGTCAACGAATAATTATAATTAGTCCCATGGTTACCATTAGGACCGCCTTTGTCATAAATATACTTATCACACTGATAATAAGTACGACCATTAGACGTAGCATCTAATTTTATGTCATTTTGAGCTAATAAGTTGTTAGCCAACATAATGCTTATGCTTAATAATAAAAGGGCAAATAACTTTTTCATTTTAATATATATTTTTGATTGTACAAATGTATAATTAATTTCTCAAATGACAATGAATCAGATGAAGAAACTTCATTTTATTTTAATGCCATTCGATATTAATAACAACAATAAGTGGAAAAAAGTAAGTGAAAGTATCGAGAAAAAAGAATAAAAAAACCAAAAAAGAAAAAAATACTATCTTTGCAAGACAAAATAATAAGCCACCCAAACAAAAAAAATAAAATGAATTGCAACGTAGTAAAAGGAACAAGGGATTTTTTGCCTCAACAAATGAGCAAAAGAAATTATATCTTTAATACAATAAAAGAAGTATATAAACTACACGGCTTTTTGCAAATTGAAACACCAGCCCTTGAAAACTTATCAACCTTAATGGGGAAATATGGAGAGGAGGGAGATAAACTACTGTATAAAGTTCTAAACAGTGGAAACTTCTTAGACAAAATAAACTTTGAAGAAGAACAAGCTACTGACTATAAAAAACTAACAACCAAGATTTCAGAAAAAGGATTACGCTACGACCTCACTGTACCTTTTGCACGCTTTGTTGTAAATAATAGAAATGATATAACCTTTCCTTTTAAACGCTATCAAATACAACCAGTATGGAGAGCTGACCGTCCACAAAAAGGACGTTATAGAGAATTTTATCAATGCGATGCAGATATAATAGGTAGTGATTCTCTTTTAAATGAAGTAGAATTATGCGAAATCATAGACGAGGTATTTGCAAGTTTGAATCTTAAAGTAATAATCAAACTCAATAACAGAAAAATACTTGCAGCAATAGCGGAACTTATAGGACAAGAAGATAAAATTATAGATATAACTGTAGCCATTGATAAATTAGATAAGATAGGATACGAGAAAGTATGTGAAGAACTTATTGAAAAAGGACTAAGCAAAGAAAACATAATAAAAATAGAACCAATCCTAAAACTGCAAGGTGATAATAAATCAAAAATAAATACATTAAAACAACTTCTTTCTAACTCTGAAACAGGACAAAAAGGAATTACAGAATTAGAAGAAGTATTTAATAGTATAGAACGACTAAATCTAAATACAGAAGTAGAATTTGACATAACTTTAGCAAGAGGTTTAAACTACTATACAGGAGCGATAGTAGAAGTAAAATGCAAAGAGGTTTCAATGGGAAGCATAACCGGAGGCGGACGATATGATAATCTTACAGGAATATTTGGGATGCCAAATGTAAGTGGAGTAGGAGTGAGTTTTGGTGCAGATAGAATATATGATTGTTTAGAAGAACTAAATAGATTCCCAAAAGAAATATCTAATACAACGGCTCTAATGTTTGTGAATTTTGGAAAAGAAGAAGAAAAACAATGTGTGCAATGGGCAAGACAATTAAGGCAAAAAGGAATAAGTACAGAAGTATATCCTGATTGTGTAAAACTTCAAAAACAAATGAAGTATGCTAATGATAAACAAATTCAATACGTAGCTTTAGTAGGAAAAAGAGAACTACAAGAAAATAAAATAATGCTTAAAAATATGATTACAGGTGAGCAAACACTTTTAACTATTGATGAGATGGAAAATCTTTTAACTGTAAAATAGAATTTCTACTAATGAACTATTTTTTAATTATAGATATTCAAGGTTTTGTTTATTAGAATTTATCTAACGATTAATTTTCTTGTTATACTATTTTTATTACTAATAACTTTAATATTATAAACTCCACTTTCAAAACCACTAACATCAATTGGTAATTGATTAATTCCTGCTTTTATAGAATACGATTTAATTATTCTACCTAATAAATCATAAACAACCACATTAGCTTTATCTCCATAGCCTTCAATTTCTAAAGTAGCATTATTTTTAGCTGGGTTAGGGTAGAGTTTCGTTGAAAAATCATTATTTAAAATATCATCTAAACCAATCAAATGTTGAATATTGTTAAATTCACTCCAATAAGGAGCGTATTTATAATCTAATAATGAAGTTTCAGGAACAAATAATGGGATATCTCTCGAAACTCCATAGAATGTATTTTGAGTAATTCTTGGAGGAGAAATAGCACGAGAAGATATTGAAGATAAGTTGAAACAATTAGCCACAACATACTCCCCAATATTATTAACATATTTAGGGAGATTTAAAGAATTGAGTTTGAAACATCCAAAAAATACTTCATTACCAATTGAATAAACAGATTCACCAATATGAACAGTTCTTAAATTTTCACATCTTGAAAACGCAGAGTTCCCAATTGAAATAACAGAATTAGGAATATAAACAGAATCTAATCCAGAACAATTACAGAAAGCATAATCCCCAATTAATATAACAGAATTACTAATAGAAATAGAGTTTAACCCATTACAACCAGAGAAAGCATTGTCACCAATTGAAATAACCTGACTCCCTGTAGAAATAGATATTAATCCACAACATTTATAAAAAGCATGTCCAGCAATATTAATAACTGAATTAGGAATATTCACAACTCCAGTTTTTCCAGCTGGGCAGCAAATTAATGTATCCATTACTTTGCTATACAAAATTCCATTATCTGAAGAAAAATTATTATTTGAATCATCAACATTCAAATAGATTAAATTGCTACACCCCTTAAAGGCATTAATTCCAATTGAGTTAATAGAACTTGGAATATTAATAGAATTTAAGCCGCTACAATCTTCAAAAGCAGATTCCTTTATAGATGTAATAGAATTAGGAATAGTAATAGAAGTTAATCCGCTGCAACAATAAAAAGCATAAAAATCAATAGAAGTAATAGAATAAGTAATTCCATCATGAGTTATGGAAGAAAGAATATTTATATCACCTGTATATTCATTAGTAAATTCAGTAGGACAACTACCCTTATATGTAACTGCAACCGTATATGGATAGGTTGTTGAGGTGATTTTGTAGTAAATAGTTTGATTATTATTTGTTACAGAAAAATCATGTGCTTTTGTTTGAAAACCAAAACCTAATAAAATAAATGTCAAAAGAATAAATAAACTTTTTTTCATGACAATGGGCTTGTAAATTATAATTATATTTCGCAAAAGTAATAAATAGTTTTTGACTATAACAAATTATACCTCAAAATAATTATTATTGTATTAAGCTGTAGAGGAAAATTAAAACAATAAAAGTTGAATTTTGTAATAAAAAATGGGACTTGATTATAATGTTTTGTAATCAAGTCCCATTTTAAGAGTATTTGTGAATATTTTTTTTATTCTTCTGTAGTATTTTCTTGGCTTTCTTCTTTTTCGTTAAGGTCAATAAGTCCATTCTTGTTTAAGATATTATACCAAGTGAATAGTTTTTTCATATCTGAGGTATAAACTCTTTCTTCATCAAAGTTTGGAAGTACTTCTCTCATATAAGCAACAAGTTGTTTGTTATCTAACTTTCCATTTATACAGTCTTTTCCATCTTCTTTCTTATATATCTCTTGAAATACTTTTGCTAAAGGTAAATCTTCATCGGTTGTGAAAATACTTATATCTTCTAATGAACTAATCTTCTCTTTTGCAAATGCTGGTTGGCGTTTCCCATCTATCAGAGATTCAATTAATGCACCATTCTTTGTTTGAGAAACAAGCTTAAATAAACCAGGTTTACCTGATATTGATAATATCTTACTTAAATCCATACTTGTAATTTGTTTTTTTTATTTCTTAGTCTGTATTTGTTGTTATTTCTTTTCTTTTATTTCTTAACACAATTATTATTCCACTTCTATTCTTTCATCCCATATTTCAACAGAATCGCCTTTTCTTATCTTTGCTCTTTTTCTATAATCAATTTGTCCATTAACCTTTACTTCTCCAGCAACAACCATTTCTTGTGCTACTGAACCACTTTCTGCGATATCAAGAGCTTTTAGGAGTTGAATTAATTGAATGTAATCACTGTTTTCTCTAAGTTGAAATTTTGTTGTCATATTTTGTATATAATGTAGTATGAAAAATAAGGTTGCAAAAATACAATTTTCTGAATATGTAACGCTATTATTTGATATTTATTTATTCAATTAGTGTAAAATAAAAGAGCCCCAAAATCTTTTGTGAAGAAAGGGCTCTTTATATAAAAATCTTAGCTACTTATTATCTTGCTATTTTTTCAAGCCAACGAAGCATGCTAATCATAATTATCATAGAAGTACAACATGCAGCTACAAATACAGTCCAAGTTGCCCAAATAGGAATGCTTTCATAAAGCATAGCACCAATAAACAATAATGAGTTACCAACAGCCGTAGCACCTAACCAACATCCTTGCATTATACCTTGATATTGAGGAGGAGCAACCTTGGAAACAAATGAGATTCCAAGAGGAGATATAAATAATTCAGCAACAGTAAGGATTACATAAGTGCCGATTAATAATAAAGGAGAAATCTTTCCAGTTTCTGCTAAAGTTCCTTTGTCCACAAAAGCAGGTAAGCCATAAGATCCAAATGCCATAACAGCAAACCCTAATGCAGCTATACCCATACCTATTGCTATCTTTCGAGGAGTTGAAGGTTCTTTCCCTTTAGCTCTTAACCAGCCAAATAATCCCATAATAATAGGAGTTAGACAAACAACACATATAGGGTTAATGGATTGGAATATTTCCGCACCTTGTATAACTGTAAAGCCTAAGTTTATTCTTATTTGACTTAAGTCTGTATAATCACGAGCAAACATGGTTAAAGATAAACCGTTTTGGTGGAAAGACATCCAGAAAAAGATAACAACTCCAAATACTGCAAATAATGCGTATAAACGTTGTTTGATTTCTTTCGCATCCATATGGATTTGGTTAGCGGAAATTTCCGCTTTTTGAGCATCGGTTTCGTCACCAGGGAATCCTCTTTTGTTTATTACATATATGACTAAAGAAATAGCCATAGCAATAATAGCTATAGCAAAAGCATAGTGGAATCCAGTTGTGAAGACATCAAGATATTTATTTGCAAAAGCAGTTAAATCACTTACAGGAGCTCCTGTTACTGCTGTAGCAGCATCAGAGAATTTTGTAATATCGCCACCAACTAATTTTCCGTCTAATTGTTTGTGACAAAGCTCTGGAAGAGCTGCATTGTATTGTAAACCATTATGTGATAGCCACCAGTTTCTTATTCCAACTGCAATAAATGGAGCAAATATTGCGCCAACGTTAATAAACATATAAAATAAAGAAAATCCAGAATCCCTATATTTTGAATATTTGGGATTATCATACATTTTACCCACAAGAGCTTGAAGATTACCTTTAAATAAACCATTACCAAAAGCAATGATAAATAATGCAAAACAAGTTAATGCTAAGCAAATAGTTTTACCTACTGTAATGGGAATTGGAATAGCAAGGATAACATATCCTAATGCCATAACGATAAGACCTATAAGGATAATACCTTTGTAGTTTCTTGTTTTGTCTGCAATTATACCTCCTACAAGAGCAAGTATATAGATTGAAGCGTAGAAGATGGCATAAATAACGCCCGAAACGGTGCCACTTAAACCAAATTTGGCTTGCAAGAATAGCACTAAAATAGCCATCATAGTGTAGAACCCAAAGCGTTCCCCCATGTTTGCTAAAGAAGCTGCTAATAAACCTTTTGGATGATTTTTAAACATAGATTTCTATTTTTAGTTATTAATTAATTGAACTTGTTTTTTTTATTTTAAGGTGCAAATATACTTAGAGTTATTGAATCCTCCTAATCTTTTATGTTGATTTGATAATAAATTTTGCTATTTTTGCTTCAAAATAAGCTAATAAGAACAAGAGAATAATTGTGATGATTAAAGGAATTTCAGAAAGAATAATATTAGGAATTGACCCAGGAACAAATGTATTAGGCTATTCAATTATAGAACAAAGGGGTAAAGAAATTACTCTTTTGGAAATGGATATTTTGAAATTAGGGAAGATAAAGGATATGTCTTCAAGAATGAAAGTTCTTTTTGATTCTATAATAACTATACTTGATAAGTATCATCCCGATATTTTATCAATTGAAGCTCCTTTCTTTGGTAAAAACGTTCAGTCGATGTTAAAGCTTGGAAGAGCCCAAGGCTTATGTATTGCTGCAGCTTTTTCAAGAAGTATTCCTTTTGTAGAGTATTCGCCTCGTACGATTAAACAATCAATAACAGGCAATGGTGCATCATCAAAAGAACAAGTTGCCATTATGCTTCAAAGAATAATTAAATTTGAAACATTACCAGAATACTTAGATGCAACAGATGCTTTGGCTGCAGCTGTTTGCTATGCCAACCAAAGAGATATTATTTTTGAAGAACCACAAGCAACAAAAAAGAAAGGGAAACAATCCTCATCTTGGTCTGCTTTCCTTTCAAATAATCCTGATAAAGTTATATAATAATATCAGTAATATATTTTTATTTATTCTCTTTCTTCCTTTTCTTCTTTCTTCTTTGCTCGTCCTTCTACAATAATTACTATTTCTCCTTTAATTGTTTTGGCGTTAAAATAATCGGTTAATTCTATTAATGTACCTCTTTTATTTTCTTCGAATAGTTTAGATAATTCCCTACTTATTGATGCTCTTCTTTCTTTGCCAAAGTATTCGGCAAAAGAAGTCAATGTTTTAATAAGGCGATGAGGTGATTCATAGAATATCATTGTTCTTTCTTCTTCAATTAAAGATTCTAATTTTGTTTGTCTTCCTTTCTTGTGAGGTAGGAATCCTTCAAAACAAAATCTTTCACAAGGAAGTCCAGAATTAACAAGAGCTGGCACAAAAGCTGTAGCTCCAGGTAAACATTCTACTTCAATTTCATTCTTAATACATTCTCTTACTAATAGAAAACCAGGATCTGAAATGCCAGGAGTTCCTGCATCTGTTATTAAAGCTATGGATTTTCCAAATTTAATTTCTTCAACAACTCTTTCTACTTGTTCATGTTCATTAAATAGATGATGAGCTTGTAATGGAGTTTTTATTTCAAAATGATTAAGTAAAGGTCTTGATGTGCGAGTGTCTTCTGCAAGAATTAAATCAACTTCCTTCAAAATTCTTATAGCTCGAAGCGTAATATCTTCAAGATTTCCAATAGGAGTAGGGACAAGATAAAGCTTAGCCATAGTTGTTTTTGCTTTTAGAAAGGTTTAAAACCAATTATTTCTCTTACTTCTTTAATTGTTTTTTGTGCAGAATCTCTTGCTTTTTCAGAGCCTTGTTCAACAGTTCTTTTTAGATAATAAGCATTATTTTCAATCTCTAATATGCGTTTACGAATTGGAGAAGTGAAAGCAACCATATCTTCTGCTAATTGTTTTTTCATATCACCATAGCGAATATTGCAGTCATTATATTTATCTTCAAAGAATGAAATAGTATCATTGTTTGATACTAACTTCATTAAAGAAAATATGTTTTCTATTTCTTGTGACTTAGGTTCATTAGGAGTTGTTGGACCAGAATCGGTTTTTGCTCTCATTATTTTCTTTCTTATCACATCAGGTTCATCAATTAAAAAGATAGCATTTCCTTCTCCTTCCGACTTACCCATCTTACCACTTCCATCCAAACCTGGCACTTTTATTAATTCATTACCAAAATTATATGCAACAGGTTCTGGGAAATAATCCACATTATACATTCTATTGAAACGACCAGCAAAGGTTCTTGTCATCTCCAAATGCTGCTCTTGATCCTTTCCTACTGGTACATGCGTAGCTTTATGTATTAGTATATCAGCAGCCATTAAGGTTGGATAAGTCAATAAACCTGCATTAACATTATCAGGTTGTTGGCGTACTTTATCTTTAAATGAAGAAACTCTCTCCAATTCTCCTAAATAAGCATTCATATTTAGGTACATATATAATTCTGCAATTTCTGGTACTTCACTTTGAATATAGATAGTAGCTTTATTAGGATCTAATCCACAAGCTAAGTATTGTGAAAGAATTTTTATAACATTATTGTGCAAATCCTCTGGATGAGGGTGCGTTGTTAGAGAATGATAATCTGCAATAAAGAAGAAACAATTATGCTCTTCCTGTAGAGAGATAAAATTTTTTAAAGCGCCAAAGTAATTACCTAAATGTAAATTACCTGTAGGTCGCATTCCACTTACTATTATTTCCATATTGCAAATTTACATGATTTATTTCTAATACAACATATAAGCATAATGAAAAAGCATGATTAGAAATAAATGTTATCCGATAAAAAATAAAAAGAGATAAAACAATTGTTCAATAGATTAATAATCAAAGATGTTTTGATGTAAGAATAAAGATTCAATTTGTTTTTACTTTGCTATTAAATCTTTATATTTAGATATTAAGCAGTTATTTCAGTCTTATTTTTTGCTTTTTTTCATTTATTTTGTTTTCCTTTGCAGTGTCATAACAATTATAGTTATTAACTTTCAACGCCAATATTATGAAAAAGAAATTATTATTAATTAATAAAATCAAATATTATGAGAAAGAACAAAATTATTAGCATATTATTACTAAGTTTAATAATAATATGTGGTTGTAATTGCAAAGATGACGATGAAAACAATAATACTAATCCTAGTACAAACAAATTATTAGGAACTTGGGTTACTGATAATCCTTTAGCTTTTTATGATACTATTATTTTTACTAATGATTATTATGTAAAAACTTATTTTAGAGATTATTATATAGTTAAATATCAAACCTTTAATGATACTATATATTTTACAAATCAAAATGATCTAACGTTATCATGTACATTTTTTTTACAGAATGATAGTTTAACAATTTGTAAGTTTAGTTATGATCTTTTTTCTCCAGCTAGCGTAATACGTGAAAATATTACATTTGCTAAAGCATCAAAATAGTTATGAAAAAGATAATAAATTTAATACTACTATTATTCTTAGGAGTACTTAGTGTAAATTACTATTACAAATGTAATCAATAAATATAAGAAAAGCACCGATACTTTAAAATATAGGTGCTTTAATTTTTTGTTTTTGCTATACAAAAATACCATAATACATTTCTTATTCTCTTGCTTTATGTTTTTTTATGATTTAACAGCTTTAAAATTACGAATAATTATGTTTTTATAAATGGTTTTAGTTGTGAGGTTTTGCCTTAAATTTTTAATCTTATTAACTTAATTTTCCTTGTTTTTAAGAAAAAGTCTTGCAATACTATTTAAATTTCTTCCATCACTAACAAAAAATCTTCTGTTAAAGACTAAATTTCTTCCATTACCAACAAAAATAATTCTGTTAACTATCAGAAAATATTTTGTTAGTTATCAGAAATTAAAGAAATAGCAATAAAAAAGACCATATTACTGGTCTATCTATTTCTTTTCCTCTTCTATTCTTTTTTATTTGGATTCCTATTGCTTGGAATTTCTTTTCGACTCTATGTAGTAAGGATATTTTGCAATAGGTGTTCGATGTTTTGATGTAAGAATAAAGATTTAATTTGTTTTACTTTGCTATTAAATCTTTCTATTTAGATGTTAAGCAGTTGTTTTATGATGTAAAAAGACGATGGATAATATATTGTTTCTGTTTATGGGCGGATATATAACTTTTTTTCTGATTTTTCAAATTAAACGATTCTTTTTAGTCTTTTATTTTGTTTTTTCATTTATTTTGTTTTCCTTTGCAGTGTCATAACAATTATATTTATTAATCTTCAAAAACAATATTATGAAAAAGAAATTATTATTAGTTTTAGTGATACTTTTTATCACTTTATCGAGCAATATTGCGTATTCTCAAGTAAATAAATCTTTACTTGACACTACAAAAGTTTGGAGTAATATAATTACTAATGGTGGAGATCAATATAATAATGCATATACTATAGTTTATAAAATAGGGAATGATACTATATTTGATAACTTAGTTTATAAAAAAGTTATAGGAACTGATTACTTAGAAGAAGATACTACATTAACAAATTATGATCTTAGATTTATAGTTCGAGATGATTCAAATATTGTTTATGCAAGAAAATATAATGGTTATTATGATGAGTTTTCCGATGAATTTATTGCTTATAATTTTAATTTGAATATTAGTGATACAATAACATTACCTATAATAATTGCTGGACAAATGATTTTTGGAAATAACCTTTATGTAGTTGATAGCGTAGATAGTGTTTTGATTAATAATACTTATTTGAAAAGGATATATTTAAACAATAGAATGGAAGATGAAACCGAAGTATGGATAGAAGGTATTGGCTCTTTACATGGTTTATTTGAATTAGGATCTTGGATAGATTGGAGTGGTTCTCATTTAGGTTGTGTTTGGCAAAATGATGAATTATTATATAGTAGTGGGAATTGTTTAATTTATTATGGTTTAGATGATGTTAAATTCAATGAAGATATAAAGATATTTCCAACAATAGTAAAAGATAAAATGACTATTTCATCAACACTACAAAACTATAATATAAGTATATATGATGCTTATGGAAGAACTTCTTTAAATAAACAAAAGATTAATCAAAGCAAAACAATAGATATAAGTTCATTTAATAATGGTTTTTACCTATATGTTATTACTGATCAAGGAAATAATACTTTAAAAGTAGGGAAAATAATAAAAACTAATTGATTTTGAAAAGGAAATAATCTTATTTCAGTAAATAGATTCATCAAACAATAAGACCTATAATTATGAATAAATTATATCTGAAAAGATTTCTGACATTAATAATGCTTATTTTAATTGTTATGCCAGAAATAAAGTCTCAAACCATATATAATTCCGAATATGGCAAATGTTTTACACCTAAAAGAGATTTAAAAGTATTAATAGTATGTGTGAGATTTAAAAATTATCAAGAAGATCCGAATAATATAAATTGGCCTGCTAATCAAGAATTACCATCTTGGGCAAATGACAGTTTTTTGTTTAATGATTTATCTGATTTTAATAATATTGATACTAATAACAAGGGCTTGTCTAGATATTATTACGAAATGACTAAAAATCTTCCAGAAGAAGAACGGTTCAAAGTATATGGTGAATTTCTACCTATTGAAATAGATTTGCCATCAAGTAGTCCTGCAGGTAATTGGTATGGGATAAATTTAATAGTATTAGATAGTTTAAAATCAAAATATGGTAATACAAATTTTTTAAATTCTTTTGATATTAGAGGTAAGGCTCCTGAATTTAGTTATGATCAATCTTTAAATAAGACTAAGGATAGTATAATAGATTTCATGGTGATTAATTATAGGTATTCGTCTGGGTTAAATCAGTTTTATTCGGGAATGAATAATTGGGGAGGAAGTGGAGGAGGATTTACAGGAGTCCCATCTTATTCACCAAATAAATATGTAATAAATAATAATATTAAAATAACTTATTCTCAGAGTTTTACTGCCATTGATGCCATTAATTTTAATTTAAAATTATATACACATGAAATTGGGCATCAGTTGTATTTTGCACCTCATTATGGTGGATGTAATGGAGTTTTTGGGTATTATTTACAGTCGACTTCTTCTGGAGGTATGATGACAGATATTGGACATGAAGTTTATGGAGGTGCTAATGCATGGGAGCGATGGTATTTAGGCTGGATAAATATTAAGAATGATTTAAAAGATTCAACAGATAATGGAATTTATACATTAGGAGATTATTTTACGACAGGAGATGCAATAAGGATAAAATTACCTTATGTAGAAAATCAATATTTATGGTTAGAAAATCATCAAGGGAATAATCTATTTGACAATAGAACAAAATGGGTTAGCGAACTTTGTGGATATCCTTTACCAAGTTCGCCAAGAGGATTGTTAGCGTATATAGAAGAAATAAATTATAAAAAAGAGTTTACAAGTTATGATAGTCTGAATATTCTATATGACGAATATTCAAATGCTATTAGATTATTGAGTAGAGAAGGTAATAGTGATTTTATAATAAATAATACAATTCAATCACCGGAACTTTGTGGAAATACTATACCTAATTTTACTATTAGTTCTGAAAATCCTTACTCAGGGAATAATAAAAGCTCTAAAATATTCTGGGATAAAAATAATGATGGTGAAATAGATTGGACATCGGACTATAATAGAGGTCCTAGTGAACAAGATTATGTATCTATTATAGATGGAAATGTTATATATGGAAATTTTGCAACAAATGCAGGTTTTCAATTAGGAGATTCAATAGGGATTGATACTAATCCTCCAATAGAAAACATTCGAAGATATAAACAATCTTTTTTATACCCAATATTTTTAAATGGGATATCTATTAAAATTATTGATCAAGATTCTTCAGGAAATATGACACTTAGAGTAAGATTTAATGATTATAATTTTAATAATGATATTCGAATGTGTGGAGATGTTCTTTTCCCTCCAGATACAGTAAATATTAATGCAAATATAACAATTGATGAGAGTGAGACATTAAATAGAGAATTTAAGTTAATCGATCACTATGACAATTACAGCCGTACTATTGAATTAGGATTTGTAAACCCATCATTAATCAAAACGATAAATCATAGTTATTTAAAAGTAAATGGAAATATAATTATAAAAAAAGGAAGTACTTTTATACTTGATACTAATAGTACAATTGACTTAAGGAATAATTCTAAAATAATTGTCGATTCAAGTGCATCTTTGATAATTAGAGCAAATTCAAATTTAATATTACACGATAATAGTAAAATAGAAATCAAAAAAGGGGGCTTTTTATGTGTTTCAAAAGATGCAAATATAAATTTAACAAATGGAGGTGGAATTAATTTTTATTATGGAGCAAATTATGGTACAACTCAATATGTAGAATATTTTAGGTACAATAGAAATTGCAATTGTTTATCAACAATAGATAGCATTAATTATATAGGCTGTGGATTAATAATAGATTCAGTAATAACAGAAACGACAGGCAATGAAACGTGGACAACGCCAAAAACCTTAGGGGAAGATTTTAAAGTAAAATCAGGACATACTCTAACTATACAAAATACAACAATATCACTAACCCCAAGAGTAAAGATAAAAATAGAGCCAAATGCAAAACTTATTGTTGATAATTCAACTCTTACAAGTTATGCAGGAGGAAATTGTGAAGGAGATTATTGGGGAGCAATAGAAGTTTATGGAAATAAGAATCAAAGACAATTACAACAATATCAAGGCTATTTAGAATTAAAGAATAATTCAATTATTGAGAATGCAAGAAATGCAGTTTCATTATGGAAGAGTGATGATTGGAATTCAATGGGAGGAATAGTAAATGCAAGCAACACGACTTTTAGAAATAATATAAGAAGTGTTGAGTTTGTTTCTTATCAAAACATAAATCAAAATAATGAAGAGATAGATAATGTAAATAAGTTTGTGAATTGCACATTTGAATGGGATGCAAACATGTATCCACATGACAAAACAAACTTAAATCATGTAACATTATGGAATGTAAAAGGTGTTAAGTTTATAGCATGTGATTTTAAAAACACTTTGACAAATAAGATATCAAAACTTGGAATCTATTCAGAAGAAGCAGGATTTGGTGTATATGGAAAATTAATTAACTTTGATATTATTGATAGGAGTGAATTCATAAACCTAACCTATGGAGTAAGAACAGCGAATATTGCACATAGTAAAAACTTTACAGTACAGAATTCCTACTTTGAAAATAATTTCTGTGGAATATTCACAGTAGCTTCAAATAATATTACTATACAAGATAATGAATTTAGAATTCATCCAATATATAAACCACAAGAAGATTACCCAAACTATGCAGCCTTTGGAGTTACAGTTCATAATTGTGCAAGATACCAAATCCAAAGAAATGATTTTATAGGAGAGAATAATGAAGAGTATAATTATAAGATAGGAACTCAAATAAAGAATTCAGGAGAAGGAGCAAATAGAGTAAATGATAATAATTTTATAAATCTATTTCAAGCATCACAAGCTATAGGTAATAATAGAGGAATAAATAATAGAGCATCAACAGGTTTAAAATATATCTGTAATCATTTTGAAGATTCAGAATATGGTATAATTATTACACCTGATAATCAATATAGAACGAATGGTATTGCAATCAATCAAGATGGAGGAGATATAACATTATCAGCAGAAAATACATTTGCACAAAATACTACTATAATAGGAAGTGATATATTTAATGATAATACCTCCGGAATTAATTACTATTCAACACAAATTGGCAATAAGAAACCAATAGCAATAACATCACTTGTATATAATTGTTTAGCGACAGACAATAATGGAGTTTGTTCAAAAAATTATGGTTTATTAGATAATATAACATTAAATAATACTTTTGTTGCATTAGAAAATGATTACATATCTTTACTATATAATTATAATAACTTATTAGATGGAGGTTCAACAGATAATTTATTAGATAAAATACAAAACTCTTGGGATGGAGATGTATGGAATTTGAGGGAAGAATTTTTAGGACAATCTCCTTACTTATCTCCAGAAGTATTGAAAGAACTTGCATTATCAGAAAGGTTACCATTACCAGTTTATTTAGAAATAGCAATATCTAATCCAGAAGCAACACAAAAAGATGAATATATTGACTTTATGAAATCTGATGAAGGAATAAATATTTTAACAACCAATGGTATTGAGTTGATCACAGATAGTTGGGATACAAAAACATTTAGGTCAACGGTAGAAAGTAATATCTCTTCGAAACTAAGTGATATGGAAGCTGTAACAAGGACACAATTAGACCGTTCAATAAATGATACAACAGGATTTAATATTTCAAACTACAGAAGTTTATTAGATAATATTAGAAATATCGATGCTAAATATGAGTTAGTTGATTCATATATTGAAACAAAAGAGTATGTAAATGCAAGAGAATTGTTGAATTCATTATTAACTGATCCAGAAATATTAAAATATAATGAAACAGACATAAATGATTATCTATCTTTAATAGATATAATGGAAGGTAGAGATAGTACAAATCAAATACCATTAAATGAACAACTAATTAATTTATCTCAATCAACAACAAGAGCAGGAAGTAAAGCAAGAGCATCCCTTAATTTCTATGATTCAAATACAAATTATCATCCTGACTATGTTGTTATAGATAATAAAAAATCAGCAAAAATAAAGATAAAGAGACCTTTGAATGCTTTTGAAGCTGATGTTAGTGCATTGCCCAATCCAGCAAAGGATTATATAGCCATATCATATAATTTAAAACCTCAAACAACAGAGTATATGATAAAGATATATGATGATAAAGGAATTGTTGTATATTCAGGAAGTTTAAAGGGGAATAAAGGCATTCAAAACATAGATACAAGAACATTTAATTCAGGAACGTATGTTTATAATGTTGAGAATGAAAATGAAAGATTTAAGAGTGGTAAGTTTATTATTGTAAGATAAAATAATACATATGATTAAATGGGATATTTAATCATATATATTTCTAACTAAATGAAAAAACACCTCAAATAATTGAAATTTGAGGTGCTTATATTTAATTTGTTAAGTTAAATAGGGCTAAGAAGTCTTATTATTTAATTGGTTCTAACTTAACAGTAAAGTGACGCATAAGTGGAGCTTCCCAAGTAATCTTGTAACCATGAGTTATTTGATCTGCTCTGTCTTTTAAGTTTTTCAATGCAACTGCTATAACATCCATGTGGTTATTAGTGTAAACACGACGAGGAATAGCTAAACGTAAGAAGTCAAGTCCTCCAAAACGGTTTTCTCTTGTAATAGGATCACGGTCTGCTAATATATATCCTATCTCACAACCACGAATACCTGCTTCTTTATAAAGCTCAACTGTTAGAGTTTGTGCTGGGAATTCTTCTGTTGGAACATGAGTTAATAATTTAGGAGCATCAATAAAAATTGCATGTCCACCTGCAGGTCTTTGGTATGGAATTCCGTATTCATCTAAACGTTTTGCAAGATATTCAACTTGTTTGATACGAGTTTCAAGCATTTCAAATTCTGTATTTTCGTCTAAACCTACAGCTAATGCATTCATATCTCTTCCGTTCATTCCACCATAAGTAAGGTAACCTTCCATAACAATACAGAAGTTCTTAGCTCCATCGAACCAATCTTCTTTTCTTGTTGCTATAAAACCACCCATATTAACGATAGCATCCTTCTTAGCACTCATTGTCATTCCATCAGCGTAAGAGAACATTTCTTTTACAATTTCTTTGATTGTCTTGTTTGCATAGCCTTCTTCACGTGTTTTAATAAAGTAAGCATTTTCTGCAAAACGAGCTGAATCTAATAATACTGGAACATTATATTTTACTGATAGTTCATGAACTTCACGTAAGTTTTTCATACTTACAGGTTGTCCTCCTGCTGTGTTATTAGTAATAGTAATTATTATAAAAGGTATTTTTCCCTTATAATCCTGTAATGCTTTTTCTAATTTCTTTGGATCAACATTTCCTTTGAAAGGGATTTCAAGCTGAGTGTCTTGTGCTTCATCAATTGTACAATCTAAAGCCATAGCTCCACGGCTTTCAATATGTCCCTTTGTTGTATCGAAATGAGAGTTGCCTGGACATACACAACCTTCTTTTACTAAGTAAGAAAATAAAACATTTTCAGCCGCACGACCTTGATGTGTTGGTATAACATACTCAAATCCTGTGATATCTTTTATTGCTTTTTTTAGGTTAAAGAAAGAAGATGCACCTGCATAACTTTCGTCACCCATCATAATAGCTGCCCATTGTGCTTGAGACATTGAACCAGTTCCTGAGTCAGTTAAAAGGTCAATATATACTTTATCGGCTGATAGTTGAAATGTATTATAGTGAGCATCTTTAATCCATTGTTCTCTTTCTTGGCGAGTACTTTTATGAATTGGCTCAATCATTTTAATTTTCCATGATTCTGCGAATGGTAATTCCATAATATTTTTTGTTTTTTGATTGTTTGATTAAAAAAATTTTTGATTAAAAAACGAAATGACAGTAAGCTTGAAAATAATATTCAACTTACTAAATTAGAAAGCAAACTTATCTCTATTCTTTATATTGATAAAGATATTAGTATAATAGTTGATATATAAACATGTTTGCATCATTATAATATCTATGGAATATGCAAAGGTATAAAAAAGATTATCAATCCACAAAATATTTTTGCATAAAAATTATTATCAAGTATTTAAGAGAGAGTTATAGGGGTTAAGTTCCTAAGAAAATTTGCTGTTTGTTTAAGAAAGATTTTTTTTATGTACCTTTGCTCTATTGCAAATAATATAAACAATTAGACTTATGAAACGTATTTTATTTAGCTTATTGGTTTTGTTTCCTTTACTTGGAAATGCACAAGAAGGAAGATTCTATACTTATTTCCAAAATTACACTCTAAATATTCTTTGTTATCATTCTGGTAGATTTGCATTAGAATACTATTCTATTGAGGAAACTTATGGAACTAATAACTGGTCTGGAAGTAAATCAACCCTTCTTGATAATACGAATTTGGGAGCTCACAGGATTGAGATTTATGTTGCAGATACAAAGAATTTGATTTATTCTCATAATTACTGTTCTTTGTTTGAAGAATGGCAGACGACTTCAGAGGCAAAAAACTCTTGCGGAAACTTTGAGGAAGTATTACGTATTCCTTATCCAAAACAAGATATTGATATAATTTTCCTTTCTCGTGATAGTGTTGGAGGGTGGTTTCAGGTAGAGAAAAAACGTTTGGAGATGTTTAAAGTTGGAATGAAAGAAACAAAAAAACCTAAATATAAACCTTATAGTTTGCATATTGCATCGAAAGATGTAAGTAAAAAACTTGATGTTGTAATTGTTCCTGCTGGATATACTCAAAAAGATTCATTGAAAATGGTTAAGGATTTAGAACTCTTTACTCAACAGTTCTTTGCTAAACCTCCTTTTTCTGATTCAAAAGACAAGGTAAATATTTGGGGAGTGTGTTATTTTTCAGAACAAACTGGTATTCCTGGAATTGATTCTAATATAGATAATAATACATATCTTGGCGTAACTTATAACACATTTGGTTCTAAACGCTATATAATGACAAGGAATGTTTTTAATCTTCATGAACTAATTGAAGACATACCTTATGATGAAATTGTGATAATGTGTAATAGTTCTGTATATGGAGGTGGCGGAATCTTTAACTTCTATGCAACTTCTTATGTTAATCCAAAGAATGGTTTTGTATTAACTCATGAGTTTGGACATACGTTTGCTGGCTTGGGAGATGAGTATTCAGAAAATGATATTGATGTAGAAGGGGCAGCACAAAAGATAGAACCTTGGCAAAAGAATGTAACTTCATTAAAAGATTTCTCAAAGAAATGGCAAGATATGATGGATAAAGACACCCCTATTCCAACTCCTTGTACAAAAGAATATGAAGGAAAAGTGGGAGTATATGAAGGAGCTGCTTATGTATCTAAAGGACTTTATCGCCCATATCAGGATTGTTTAATGAGAAGTGATAAACCTTTCTGCCCAGTTTGCACAAGGGAAATAAATAAAATGTTAGAATTATATATCAAATAAATTGTTGATTTATTGAGATTTTTATAAGTTGAAATGTAGGGGCAGGGCTTGCCTCTGCCCTATAAATAATAAAATAATCAAGAGATTTGTGGACAAAAATAAATAGAAAAATGGAAGACAAAAAACTATATTTGATTGATGCGATGGCATTAATTTATCGTTCTTATTACGCATTAAATAAGAACCCTCGCATTAATTCCAAAGGATTTAATACATCTGCAATACTTGGATTTGCTAATGCTTTACTCGATATTATAAAACAACATAAGCCATCTCATATAGGAGTTGCCTTTGATCTTCACGGTCCTACGGTTCGTCATGAACAATATGAGGCTTATAAAGCTAATCGTCAAGATACACCAGAGGATATAATTGCATCTGTTCCTTATGTTATGGAACTTATTAAAGCAATGAAAATACCTATGCTTGCGGTAGAAGGTTACGAAGCAGACGACGTTATTGGTACTCTATCAAAGAAAGCTGCAAGAGAAGGATTTACTGTTTATATGGTTACTCCCGACAAAGATTATGCTCAATTGGTAGAAGAAAATATTCTTATGTTAAAGCTTCCAAGAATGGGAAGTAAAGAAGTATTATGGGGAGTTAAAGAAGTTTTAGAGAGATTTGAAATAAAACGTCCCGAACAAGTGATAGATATTCTTGGTCTTT
>JBAZSY010000009.1:0-104506 GCA_041662185.1 Bacteroidales bacterium | reverse complement strand
TGTAACACCTAAATACCTATCAAAACTAATCAAAGAAGCATCAGGCAAAACAGCAGCAGAGTGGATTGATGAATATGTAATTTTAGAAGCAAAAACCCTTTTGAAATATTCCGATATGACAATTCAAGAAATAGCCTATTATCTTAATTTCTCCACCCAATCATTTTTCTGCAAATACTTTAAACACCAAACAGGAATAACCCCAGGGGAATACAAAGAATGTTAAATCAATGATATTCTTTGTAAAAGAAAAAATGAATAAGCCTTATTTCTTATGACATTGGCGGCAACATAATAAGCACCCATCAATATCAGTAAAATATTTTTTAGCTTCTTTCGTTGCACGAATGCAATCTTTAAAATCCCCCAAACTAATAATGGTAGCCATCGGAGGTAGTTTTTTGCAACTAGCACAATGGACTTCATGTTTTCCATTATATATAGGATTCTTGGTTATATAGTAAAGAGCCATAAAATTAGTATTTTTAAAAGAATTAATCACGTTATACACAACAAAGGTAATCATTCCTTCCCAATAAAAAACAATTTTATCGAAAAAGAATCATTTTAAAGACACACAATTTTAGCCTCTATTCAAAATAGAGAAAGACCAATCAAATAAAACAATTGATAAATTGCAACAACCAAATGTAGGGGCAACCCTTGCGATTGCCCCTACATTGGTTTGAGGTTATCAATAAAATAACATTATAAATATAACATTAGAAAGAAAAGGACAAACAACAAGATTAGGAATTAACCATTGAAAAAACTCCCTACGATTTCAAAAAAAATCAGGCTCTTTTTCTTGAGATAATACTAATGGAATTAGAAATTGTTATTTTTAAGATAAATATGAGGTTGATAGTTAATCTTAGCCATTATTGACGTTTTTCGACATACCATTTACCACTAATCATTAATCATTAACCACTAAAAAAAACTACCTTTGCACTCTCAAAAAATATAGGAAAAATGAAAAAACTATCTTTACTTTATTATATTATTCCTGCTCTATGTCTATTGCCTTTTTTCTCAGCACCAATAGCTTTGGCATGTGGAATATTATTAACATTATTCAAGGTTCAAAAGCCTTACGAAATAAAGAAATATACTTCTCATATACTTCAATGGTCTATTGTTTTAATGGGTTTTGGAATGAGCCTTGAGAAAGTTATTGAAACCTCACAAACAGGGGTATTACTTACGGCTGCATCTGTATTTGTTACATTCCTTTTTGGCCTAACACTTGGTTATCTTTTGAAGGTTGAGAAGAATACAACAATGTTGATTTCTTCAGGAACTGCAATTTGTGGAGGAAGTGCAATTGCTGCAGTAGCTCCAATAATAAATGCTAAAAATAATCAAATCACCTTTGCTCTAACAGTAATTTTTGTACTCAATGCAGTAGCTCTTTTTATCTTTCCAATCATAGGACATGCTCTTGGAATGAGTCAAGAAAACTTTGGTTATTGGGCTGCAATTGCAATTCATGACACATCATCTGTTGTTGGAGCTGGTGCTGCTTATGGTTCTGAGGCTTTGGAAATTGCAACAACCGTTAAACTTACAAGAACCCTTTGGATTATACCTCTTTCGTTCCTTGTCTTATTTATAAATAGGAAAGAATCTAAAGGTGGAAAAATAAAGATTCCATGGTTTATTCTTTACTTCTTGGTAGCAATAATTTTAGCATATTATTTACCATCTTATGCCGAAACATTTAACCATTTAAACTGGTTGGGGAAGAAAGGAATGGTAATAGCATTATTCCTAATAGGAACTTCATTTTCAATTGAAGATATGAAAACAGCTGGTTTAAGAGCATTCCTTTTAGGTATATGTCTATGGATAATTATCAGCGTTGGAACATTATTCTTTTTCTTGAATATATAAACATATTTACAGAAAGAGTTTTTCTGCTTAATAATTACTGTTTATAGAATTTGGTTTTCTCAAAAGTGAGGATGTTTCCATTAATATAAAAAGGGCTGTTTTTATCTGCATTATAGAATGTCCCCTCTTGAGTATTTTCATTATAAGTGTATTTGCCTTTATTAGAAAGAAGTCCACTCAATATTTTTGCATCATCCTTATCAATAAAATATATTACTAAATTAAAACCAGTTTCTTTTTCTTTCCACGAAGTTCCAATTATTCCATCTTCTTCACTATCACTACAACTTTGAAAACAAGTACAACATAAGATAGCAGATAGAATTACTACAATAAAAATTAATGTCTTTTTCATAGCTAATGTTTTATAAAATAATTATTAGTTAGATTATCTATAAATAGATTCTACGAATTAAATAACAAAGATATTAGAAAAAAAGTAAGTGAAAATAAAAATATTATTTTTTAGTTTCTTGCATGGCATGCATGAAGTCTTTGAAATAATTAGACTAGCCTAACATCAGAAAGAGTTATTGCAAAATTCTTTGTTTTTTCAAAGGTTGAACCAGATATAGTTTTCTGTCTCTACAATAGGTTTTTATTATTTTGCTATATTAATGACTTTCTTATTTGGTTCTGTATGGTGAATATCTTTTTGTTGCTCTTTGGAGCGTTCATTTAGATGTTCTTTAGATTTTTTATCTATGTTCAATGTATTTATATTTTTCCCTTCTATTTCTGTGCAGTCTTTTGCTCCTTGTGTAATTAGGAAATCATACATTTCTTTTAATTCAGATTTTGTCCATTCTTCGCAGAATCGACTTTGTAGGTCGTTATTTATATAATTTATTATTGTCCATTCTTCTCCAATACTTACTTTATTAATATTGGCTCCTTTATCTAATAGATATTTTGTAAGAGTTTTACTCTTTGAGTTATAGGCAGCATAAAAGATTGCAGTTGATGCACCTTCTTCAACATTAAGGTTAATGTCTGCTCCATTTTCTAATAATATATCAAGTATATCTATTACTTGTTCTTCCTGTTCTGGTTGTCTATTGCGAAATATTGTTTGGTAAAATGCAGTATTCTTGTCTATAATAGCATTTACATTAGCTCCTGATTCTATAGCGCCTTTAACATCAAATATATTTAAGTTGTAGCAAGCATCAAAGAGTGTTTTATTTATTTCTTCTTTATTCATTTGGTTGTAATTTGCAACAAAGGTAGCGAAAAGTTTGAAAAGAATGCTCAATAATTAATTTAAAAAACGTTAATTTTAGGTTTCTTAGGTTACAAAATGAAAAATAAAGTGTTTAAGTTAGTAGTTGAGAAAAACTAATTACACTTTTTACCAATAAAAAAAATACTAAAGAAATGAAACGTTACATAGGTTTATCAGTCACAGCTATATTATTTTTAATAGTTATTATTATTTCTTGTGAAGAAGAAATAAGAGATAACACTGATATTTACAATAATAAAACAAAAATAGAAGTAAAAAATGATATTCTAAACGATTTAAAACGATATGTTTATTTACCTTTCGATAAGGTGTCGTCTGAACTTCAAAGTAAAGGTTTAAAACTTAGTTTTTATCCAAAGGGTAGAGGGAATGAACATGACACTTATAATTTTTCTAATAATGAAGGAACAAAATTCTATGTTATTTGTGTTGAAGATAACTCTGTTGTTGATGCTTGCTTTGGGTTGTCTGATATAAAAAAGGTTGATTCCATTGTATCACGTTTTTCTTATTGGGAAAAAAGATTACAGGATTTTGAGTTTAAAAATCATTTCTATGCTAAAATTGTATCCTATGATAATTCATTCAATAATACATATAATAATAGGGCTTCTTTTCTTCTTGACTTTAATAAAAATAAATCTTCTTTAGGTAATGCCTATGAAGAAATCAAAGGGAATAAGATTGGTGGTTATGTGTATTTCTTATATGATAGAAATAACAACAAAGCTATAAGTTATGTTGGATTTAATGTTGAAGACAAAAAAGGCTTAACAGGCGATGATATGAAGTTAAATAAAATCAATTATTTAAAGAATGAATAAATAGGCGAGCTTCTGAGATAAACTCTTCGTCAACTCCTAATAATGATGCTAAGTTTAATGCTTCGTTAGGAATCTTCTCTTCTTTATCTTTTACTAAGGAATAATCTATTTGGTTAGATATATCTTTTAAGGATAATTCTTTCTGGTCTTTGTTATGAATAAAACCTTTTACCCTTAAACGGTAACATTTTGTTTTTATTCCAGAATAGTGAGTTGTTGTTATAGAATAAGAACTATGCTTTGAAAGAATGCTTAAAAAACTATTAACTAAAGCCACACCTTCTGTTGGGTTTGTTGTTCTTGCTAATTCATCAACAAGAACTAAGTATTGTTTATCTTGTTTTACTTTCTTTATTATATCATTAAGCAAGAGTATTTCTGAGGCATAAGATGAAAGTCCTTCTTCATCGTTTTGATGGTCACCAATAGAGGTTAGTATATCTTCAACTAAAATTACATTTGCACTTTTTGCAGGAACAAAGAAACCAAACTGTACTAAGTATTGAGAAAGGGATAATGATTTTAAAAGAATTGTTTTTCCTGCCATATTTGCTCCTGTTACTAAACAAGGCATTTGGGAAAGGGTAATATCAATTGGCTGGTATTCTTTATTATCTTCCTTTAGTTTTTTAACAAGGGGAGGATAGGAGAGTTGGGAGTAAGAAAAAGTGTTGTCATTAGAGAATATTGGTTTTGTGAAATTATTGTTTGAGAAGTATTCAGCCATTGCAAAGAAAATATCTATTAGTCCAACAATTCTAATTGCTTCTTTTAATTCTTCTGTGTATTCTCTTAATTCATTTGAAAGTCTTTCTCTTATTTTATCTTCCATTTCTTGGCATTGAAGATAAAGGGAATGTATTTGTTCTTCGTTTTTTTCTTTCTTAGCCTCTTCCCAATCTTTTCTTTTTTGAGCTAATTCCTTTGAATAAGAATTATAGATATAGAACTGACTTAATTGGAGATTTTCTGGATCAAGAATAGATATTGATTTTGTTAAATCAGGAAGAAGAAGTGAAGAAGAAACAATATCATTAAAATAAGAGTTTAAATCAAATAAATAAGACTTAATTTTTGAAATTGAAATAGAGAATTGTTTTATTTCAAATAGAGAAATATCATCAAGAATTTGTTTGAGTTCAAGTTGTTTAATTGTTCCATTAATATCGTGAAGGTAGGCAAGTATTCCTCTAACTTTAGATAAAGTCTTTTTATTTGCCTCTTCTGAAATATATTTTTGACATCCTTCAGTAATATCATATTTAGAAATAAGTATTGATTTGTCTTTTGAAAACTTTGTCTCCAACAATGCTTTACGTCCAATTGATGAGTAGATATTTAACTCATTTACAATGAAATTTAATCCATTATGTTTTTCAATGGCTTGTTTAAGTGTCATAGTCTTATATTTCTTTGATATTATATATTGGTAAAGGGATTTGCGTTTTCAGCTCATGAATTAGTTCATCTGAGTTTAGATTATAACCAGTGGGAGAGGTAGGATTTACTGTTATTGCTATTAGGTTTGTTGATCGAGCAACTTTTAGCTTGCCTCCTTTTTGAAGATAAGAATCAATATTTTCTATAGAGCAAAATACTCTTGTAAAGTCTTTTATTATTATCTCTATATCTTGAATATTCTTTTGTATTTTAAGGAATTGAATTAGCTTATCTGTTATTATTCCAGGAACAAATAATCTTGTGCCATTATTAAATAGCTTCTCTTTATTGTTTTCAATCATTAGAATTGAAGGAATATCTAAGTCTATTATATTCCCTTGCTTATCTATCGCATATATTCCTTTATCTATTTCAAGAAGCTTTTCTGATAATTCATTTTCTACTTGTTCTAACTGAGTCATACGATACACAAATGCTGTTTTGCGAACAAGAGTTTTCATATTTACACTTAGTGCAGCTCCTGTTGAAAGTATCATTGCATCAGTTATGGAAGGAGAACCAAAACTCATTCTCGATAAAGCTCCATCAACCAAAACAATATTGGCACCAAAATCTTTTATTTCTTCAATAACTTCTTTTAGCCAAATAGTATTTCCTGCTCCTGCCAAAAGAACTTTTCCAGATGATATAGCTTGAGAAAAAACTAATCTACCTAAGGCCGTAGAACGATTACTTAGAGATAATATATTTGAGATAATTTCTTTTTGGTAGTATAATTGTTGTGCTGTAACAAATATAGTGCCTTTATTAATTATGATTTCAGGCTTTGAGGTTTTTGTTACTTGGTCTGTTTTTTCTCCATCAATTCCTATGGAGGTTATACCAACAGTAGCATTAGGAAAAGAACACAAACGAGAGAGAACATAGTTCAATGTTTCCGTCTTGCCTGTGTTCTTTTCTAATCCTACAAAAGATATACTTTTGTATTTTAATATGTCATTTATAAATGGCAATTAGTTTTTCTTTACACGTTCGTGACGAGCCAAATGAGATGGTTCTAAAGATAAACGATCTCCATGTAATAGACTTGCTACTCCATCTGACTTAGGTTCGTCTTCTTTAAGAAAATCTATATCACATTCACATTCGTTTGAATAGTCAAGTGGTTCAGTATATGTTGTTATTACTCCTTCAAAATTTCTTAAAACTACTTTGCCAGGACTTTGTGAAATTATATACTGAGGCATAACAGGAGTTTTGCCACCACCACCAGGATCATCAACAACAAATGTTGGTACTGCATAACCAGAAGTATGACCGCGTAGATTTTCAATTATTTCAATACCTTTTGAAACAGGAGTGCGGAAATGTTCTAATCCCATAGAAAGATCGCATTGATAAATATAGTACGGACGAACTCTCATCATAACAAGTTGGTGTACTAATTTCTTCATTATTCTTGAATCGTCATTAACACCTCTTAAAAGTACTGATTGGTTACCCAATGGAATTCCTACATTAGCAAGTTTTGCACAAGCTTCTTTTGCTTCTGGAGTACATTCGTTAGGATGGTTAAAGTGAGTATTCAACCAAATTGGGTGATACTTCTTTAACATATTACATAAGTCGTCTGTTATTCTTTGAGGACATACAACTGGTGTACGTGAACCAATACGAATTATTTCTACATGAGGAATTGCTCTTAATCTTTCAATGATTGATTCTAACATCTTATCACTAACCATTAAGGCATCACCTCCTGATAATAACACGTCTCTTACTTGTGGAGTACGAGCTATATAGTCAATTGCTTTTTGTATTCTATCTGATGGACTTTCACAGTCGTTTTGTCCTGCAAACCTTCTTCTTGTACAATGACGGCAATACATAGAACACATATCAGTGATTAAGAATAAAACTCTATCTGGATAACGATGAGTTAAACCAGCAACAGGAGAGTCTTCATCTTCATGAAGAGGGTCTAATAAATCAGCATCTGATTGATGTAGTTCAGCAGATGTTGGAATTGCTTGTTTTCTTACAGGACAGTTAGGATTATTAGGATCAATTAAAGAAAGATAGTATGGTGTTATCGCCATACGTAGAGTTTTTAATGATTTCATAACACCATCTTCTTCCTTTTCAGTTAAAGAGATGTATTTTTTTAAATCTTCAAGTGTTTCTATTCTGTTCTTTATTTGCCATTTCCAATCGTTCCATTCTGAATCAATAACATTTGGAAATAACTCTTTTCTTCTATTTACTTGCATATCCTTTGTTGTTTATTTATTTAATTTCTTTAATACGTTTGCTCTCTCTGTAATTTTCATTTTAAACTCTTCCTCTGGAGTTGAAGGGTCTTTTGTAGAGTAATAAATTTCACAAGGAAGTTTATCGCATTCTCCACAATGATTATAATGTTTTTCATTAATGCAACAATTATAAATTGGACAGGTATCTAAACCCAAATATTGAGTCCAATATAATTTTCCTTCCAATGCATTACACCCCTTGCAAGGTTTATCAAGACTTTTATTACATTCAATGCATGCAATATTACAATCTATTCCACAAACGCTTAAATCAATCATAATATAATTTGGTTTTTATTTATACAAAAAACTGTGAACAGAAAATTCCGTTCACAGCTTTCTATTTTAACAACACTGAATTATGCGTATAATTCAGTGAATATGTCTCTTAGTTCTTTTGATTCTCTTAGTTCTTGAAGAGTTATTTCAGCATGTCCTTTTGTATAACCATTACCAACAATCATTGTAACGTCAGAACCAACACCTTCAGCTCCTAAAGCAGCTTTTGTGAAGCTTGTAGCCATAGAGAAGAAATAAACTATACCATCATTTTTAGTTGAAAGTATTGATGTCATTTCTGTATCGTTGATATTAACGTTATTTATACAAATGTCAGCCATATGTCCGTTGGTTAATTCTGCAATTTTTTCCATAATAGCAACAGGTTGAGTTGCATCAGCTGCAAAAACAACATCACAGAAACCTAATTTTTCTAATCTTTCAGTTGATTTTTGGCTATGGCAAAGACCAATTACTTTACCTGTTACACCTGCACGTTTTTTAGCTTCGTAGCAACATAACATACCTGATTTTCCACCAGCACCAATAATAAGAACTATATCACCAGGTTTTACTAATTTAGCTGTTTGAGCAGGAGCACCTGCAACGTCAAGAGCTGAAAGAGCAAGAGTTTCTGGCATATCAGCAGGAATCTTTGCATATATACCTGATTCAAATAATATAGCTTTACCATCAATATCAACTTGGTCAATATCTGGACGTATATCTTTTATTTTGTCAATACGAAGTGGAGTAAGAGATAGAGAAACTAAAGTAGCTATCTTATCGCCAACTTTAAGGTCTATTTTTCCAATAAGAGCATCGCCTATTTTTTCTACTGTTCCAAGTAACATACCTCCAGAACCAGTTACAGGATTTCTATGCTTGCCTTGTTTTGCAACATTGTCAAGTATAATTTCTGCAATTTTAGCTTTGTCGCCACCAGCTTGTTCTTCTATTTGAGTAAATGAAGCACTATCAATATTTAAAGTTTGAACGTCAATAAGGATTTCATTATCATAAATTTCATCCATATTATTATCAATAAGGTTTGCTGGTTGTGGCAATACACCCTTTGGTTCAATTACACGGTGTGTTCCGTATTTATTTCCTTTTTTCATAAATAATAATTGGGAGCTCTTATTTTTATATATTGACTTATTAATCAGAGCAAGAACTCCGCTGAGCTCTGTAAAAGTCTTTGTTTTTTTACTATTAAAATTTCTGTTAGTCGAAATTCAGCATGCAAAAGTATTAAATAAAGATCAAATAAACAAATTCCCCTTAAAAATATTCTTTTACGGTGAATTAATAAAGAAAAAATTAATTCAAAATCATTATTGTTTGATAAAGCAATTAACTTATTATTAAACAAACTATTACAAAAAGGAAGTGCCGCTTTCGTCAATAATCAAATAGAGATAAATGATTATCTTTTTGGGTGTTAGACCGAATATCATTAACAAGTTAGATTATAGCCACCCATATTGGGATTTCAATAGCATTTACATTATTTCCAAGAAAGTATTTCAAAGTGATGTTTAGTTTATTTTTTTTGAAACATGAAAAGTTTATTGGATAACAATGGATATAATACATATTTATTACTAAATTTGCAGACTCAAAAGAAGTAATTTAAAAAATGAAAAAATCTATTCTATATCTTTTCTTATTATCATTATGCTTATCAATACAATTCTCTTGTAAAAAGAAGGTAGATGCTAATCAAGAAGTGAATAAAGTTGTAACTGAATTCTTTGATTATATAAATCAAAAAGACTTTGAAAAGATGAAAGAAATATCATCTCCTCAGGTTGTTAAGTATATTGATTTTATTCAATCTCTTGGAGATGATTTAGTAGAAATAGACTCTGTGAAAATTGTTAATACCACAATCAAAGATAAAGGTGCAGTAGTTAATGCAGAAATAATAGATATATATGGATATAAAATATATTATCAATTATCGCTAACCAAAGAAGCTCGTAAATGGAAATTAACAGGATTGAACGGATATGGAAAAGAATCAAAGCTAACGAAAGAAGAAATTAAATACACAAAGCAAAAACATCAAGTAAAAGACTCAATTCAGGGAAAAACTAAAAATGGGAATTGAGAAATTATTGAATAACTATAAGTCTTAAACTCTTAAATATATGGTCAGAAGGATATTTCACATAATAAGTCTAATTTTTGCTCTTCTTCTTTTATTATCTTATGCTTCAGCATTTGTACCACCACATATAGCCTCAAAATTATCTCTTCTAACATTCTTTTATCCTATCCTATTATTTATAAATATAAGCTTTATAATAGTTTGGATATTTGTAAAATGGACATATATAATTATACCTTTAGCTTGCATACTTATAAGAGTAGATTATATTCCAACTCTATATCGTTTAAATGGAGAAAAGCATAAAACAGAATTACAAAAAGATGAGATAAAAGTTCTAAGTTATAATGTATGTGCCTTTTACTATGGAACAAAATGGAACGAAAGCAAAGAAAACAGAACAAACGATATTTATACATATATAAAAGAATTAAACCCATCAATAATAGCTTTTCAAGACTATACATCAAAGAAAAATAAGAAATCAATTCATAATAGATTAGTAAATGAATTAGGATTAAAATATTATTACACACCAACATATACTAAGGAAACTATATTAGGCAATGCAATATATTCCAAATACCCAATCGTTCAATCAGGAGTACTCTTCCCAGCAAAAAAATCAAGTAATTACTATATTTATGCCGATATAAAGATAAACGAAAAACAAATAATAAGAGTAATAAACCTACATTTAGCATCATTCAAACTCCAAGATCAAGACAAGGAAGTATTCTCAAAACTTAAAGAAGGTGATATAGACTTAAAGATAAAAGATCAGACTAAACCAATCCTAAAAAAACTAATATCTGCAAATTATCAACGCAGTAAAGAAGTAGATGAATTAGCACCTATATTAACACAATCAAATCTACCAACAATACTAATGGGTGATTTCAACGACACCCCATTTTCCTACACATATAGAAAATTCACAAAAAATCTTTCCGATGCCTTTGTTTCTAAAGGTAAAGGCTTTGGAACAACATATAATGGTGATGTTCCAGCATATAGAATAGATTATATATTATATACTAAAGATAATTTCCAAGTAAATTCTTACGAAAAAGAAGACCTAAACTACTCCGACCATTACCCAATATCAGCAGTAATAAAAATAAAGAAATAAGAATCAATAAAATGATAAGCAAGCTACAACGCTATCAGACTTTTATAGACTATTTTAAAAAAGAAAGACCAATAGCCGAAAGTGAGTTAAACTATACAAACCCCTTTGAATTACTTGTTGCCGTTATACTCTCAGCCCAATGTACCGACAAAAGAGTAAATATGATAACTCCAACACTTTTTCAAAAATACTCAACTCCAGAAAAACTCTCTCAAGCAACTGTCGAAGAAGTCTTTGAAATAATAAAATCAATATCTTATCCAAATAACAAATCCAAGAATTTAGTTGAAATGGCGAAGAAACTTGTTGAAAAGTTTCAAAGTCAAGTTCCAAATGATATAGATAAACTTCAAGAATTAAACGGAGTAGGGAGGAAGACCGCCAATGTAATAATGTCGGTAATATATCATCAACCCAATATGCCAGTCGATACACACGTTTTTAGAGTATCAGCACGTATTGGTTTAACAACAAATTCTAAAACTCCTCTTGAAACAGAAAAACAATTAACAAAAAATATCCCTAAAGACCTAATTCCCATCGCTCACCACTGGCTAATACTTCACGGAAGATATGTTTGCACAGCCCGCAATCCAAAATGTCAAGAATGTGGTTTAACCTCAATATGCAAATATTATCTAAGTCAAAACACAAAATAATAATATTGTTACCACCACACAAGAAACCTCTTGAAAGATTAAAAGCAATTTTTCTGAAATTAAACTTGATTTATTTATAATTAAACTTGATTTCATTTCAACAAAACTAAGGTTAGAAGTAATTAATCAAAGATTAAACTACCATAAGAGTATTACGGTGTACACCGTAGCACCACTTTGATGCACATCTTTTAGATGTTTAGATGTACATAATAATAATTAATGATGTCTTTTTGGAATTTTAAACCTTATATTATACCTTTGAATTAGAGTAAGTTTGTAATGCAAAGATAGTAATCTTTCTTCAATTCCCATACTTTTTTCAGAATATTTTTTTGAATAAAAAATGATGAATTTATAGTAATTGGCATTAGCTATATAAAAGAGTTTTATTTCTATATATAAATCATATTGAGAGTAATCACTTGGTGGAATAGTTCAATGTATTAAATGATATTATGAGGAAATTATGATAAGAAAACTCTTTTTAATATTTCAATAGTTAGAATATATAAGATAATGGAATTGCAAATTATAATTATGATAATCAATTAAATTGATAGTTGGATTGATTATATATTAATTATTAATTAGGCAATCTTTAGTGAATAAGAAGAAATTTCTTTATTATAATTTGGTGTTTTCCTTTTTTTATGTATATTTGCTGCTGATTATAAATACAAAATGGATTTTATTGATTTTAAAAAGCAGTTTTTGAATTTGGGTGTAGTTACTCCTCATCATGTTTGTTCTCTTTTCGATAGTTTTGATAGAAATAATATGGGACTTTGGAGTGATATGGGGTTGATGATAAAAGTAAGAAATGGTTATTATGCTTTTTCAGATTTTCTAAAAGTAACTGATTTCAATTTAGTAGTTGCTAATAAAATTATTACTCCTTCATATATAAGTATGCAGTCGGCTTTAAAATTTCATGGTGCTATTTCAAAATCTTCGCAAAGAGTTACAAGTGTTACTTGCGCAAAGCAGGTTTTTTATTCTAATGATTTCGGCGAATTCTGTTATCAGAAAATTAATGAATCTATGATGTTTGGTTCTATAAGAGAACATATCTCTAATGGTTTTCATGTTTCTATTGCAACGTCTGAAAAGGCAATGGTTGACCTTATGCAACTTTGTCCTTATTGTGATAAAAAGGAAGAGTTGGTAAAAATGGGGTTGAGTGAAATTTTTATGAAGAATAAATTTAATGTAGCCCTTTTTAAAGATTATCTTCAACAAATTAATTCTAATACTCTTACTAATAAATGTAATAGGGTATTGAAACATTATGGGCTTTAGTTGTCCTTATCCTTTTGCATTTAAGTAGTTTTTTCTTTACTCTTGGAAACTAAATAATTGTTTTCTTCGTTTTAAAAAGTGGAGAGTTACATCTGTTATATAAAAATTGTGTACTTTTGCACAAAATTAGCTGATAATCTTTGTCGATGTTGATAGCTATATTATAATGAATAATAAATAAAAAAGGGATATGAAAAAAACAGCATTAGTATTATTGAGTGTTATCATGTTATCAATTCTTTGTGAGTCATGTGCTCAACATCGTTGTGATGCTTATAAGTCAACAAATCGTTATAGAGCAGAAAACATTAGATAAGTATTCTATAAACAGAAAAGATTAAGTTCTTTTCAATGTAAAAAGGCTAAGGAAGTTATTTTCCTTAGCCTTTTTTGTTTTTTAGTCTTTTTTCATCTCATCACTATATTTTAAAATAATATCTACAAGTTAAGCTATAAATTCAATAATTATAGCTATAAATTTCTATTAACAGAAATTAACTAATAAATACATTGTAGCTTTACCTTTGTCCGAAATATTAAATTCTCGTGGCTTTCATTTTTTATTGAATAAAACAAAGAATATAGGGCAGAGGCAAGTAATAGAAATTTATAATAGCAATTAAATTGAAGCAAAATAATAGATTTATCTTTTCAATTGAACATAAAAAAACAATAGAGTGGGGAAGATAAATAAGATACATTTGTAGAATTACATTTGTGACAGACAGTGTACTCTACAAATGTAAATAAGATATACTATTGCTATTTGTGATAATATTAAGTTTTACAATTGTAATGTTGTTAATTATATACAAGCAAGCATATAAATATGGCATTATTATTAATAACCAGTATCTTAACTTATTTATATAATGTGATAGGTTAGTATTAATAGGTATTTTAGAGTATTCTCCCTTGTCTATTTATATATATTATAACATATTGTTTTATAGTATTATTATGATGATACACTATAATGTAACTTTATTCAATGTTAAACGTATTATGATGACACAATTGTAAATTTGTTAATTCTGCAATCTTAAACTATTTGTTTTGTTACAAATGTATTTAGTTGCACAAATGTAAATAGTATGATACAAGAGAGAATTTTATTTTTGATGAAAGCAAGGGGTATGAATCCAACTCAGTTTGCTGACGAAATTGGAGTGCAACGTTCTTCTATTTCGCATATTCTTTCAGGAAGGAATAATCCAAGTTTGGATATTATAACTAAAATATTGAATCGCTTTTCTGATGTTGATTCAAATTGGTTGGTACTGGGTAAAGGCTCTTTGGTTCAAAAATCTGAAGGGAAATTAATCGAAGAGAAAAATATTGAATTCTCAAAGCCTTCAGAAACGAAATTATCAGACTTTTCCAATTCTTTATTTGATGATATTCAAGAAGAAGAACCAATGAAATCAAACAATAATAATATTGAAGATTTACAGAGGAAAATTGAGTTATTGGAAAGGAATAGAAATATTGAAGAAATTGCAAATCCTATTAATAATATTCCTAATCCAATTGAAGATATTCCAAATCTTATTGAACCTTTAAAGCCTTCTATACCTTCCAATCCTATTGTGAAAAATGTTGAGGAAGTTGCTATTAATACAATAAAACAAGATGATAAAAAACGCATAACAAAGGTTATTATCTTTTATTCTGATTCTACTTTTGAAGAGCTTACGAAAAACTAATTATTATTAGGGCTTATTACGTAGATTTACGTTATCTTTGCAGATTAGTTTATTAATGAATTAAACGTAAAGATTTATGCTATTTTCTGAAACTGATGTTTTAGAGTTCGAAACTAAGTTAAACAAAGCGAACACAATAACTCTGGTTAGTCATTTTAATCCTGATGGTGATACTATTGGTGCAACTTCAGCAATGTATCATTATTTAGTTAATATAGGTAAAAATATTCAGGTAGTTATTCCTAATGATTTCCCTCATTTCTTAGATTTTGTAATGAAAGATATTCCTTATGTTATTGCTTCTAAGCAATTGGAGGAAGCAAAGCTTTTATTTACTAATACAGATTTAATTATTTGCTTAGACTTTAATGCTCCTAAGAGGGTTGGAGATATGCTTATGGATTCTTTGTTATCCTCTTCTAAGCCAAAGATTGTAATAGATCATCATATTTCACCAGAAAAGGAATATTTTGATATTGTTTTTTCGTCTATTTCATCTTCTTCGGCTTCTGAATTGGTTTATGAAGTTCTTTCACTTATTGAAAAAAAGCCCTTTTTAACAAAGGAAATTTCTCAAGGAATTTATGTTGGTATTTGTACTGATACAGGTAGTTTTAGCTTTTCTTGTAATGGAAGAAGAACCTATGAAGTGGTGGCTGATTTAGTTGAGAATGGGGCAGATGTTGAATATGTTCATCAAGAAGTTTATAACACCTATTCTGAGAATCGTTTAAGACTTTTAGGCTTTTGTCTATTTGAACGTCTAAAGGTTTTTCCAGAGAAAGGTGCTGCTCTTATTTATCTTTCTAAGAGTGATTTACGAAGATTTAATTATCAAATTGGTGACTGCGAAGGAATAGTTAATTTATGCTTGTCGATGGAAGGAATTGAGGTTGGTGCTTTGGTTACCGAAAGGGCTGATAGAATAAGAATATCTTTCCGTTCTAAGTATGATTTTGATGTTAATGAATTTGCTCGTCAATATTGGAATGGTGGTGGTCATAAGAAAGCATCAGGAGGTCATTCTTTTGAAAAGTTAGAAACTGTAATTGAAAAACTTACTCAACAGATAAATGGATTTCAAAAGAAGGATAATAGATTAGGAATTAATGGTTAATGAGGTTATAGTTTAGAATAAAATTTGACTAAAACTCTACGGCTAAGCAAGATTTGATTATGAAAAAAAGGATTTATTATATATTATTTTTGTTTTTAGCGTTTACATTAATTAGTTGTGGTGATAAATACAATAATCATTATGCAAATGTATTACGTGAACAAAGAGAAAGACCAATTGAGAAATCAAAGGGAGAAAAGGTTGATGATGCTCTTTTAAAAACTAATCAAGTTGTTAATGAAAAAGAACTTCAACAGATTAAGGGCTATATTGAAAGAAGGAAATGGGATATGCACCTAATAGGAAATGGAATAAATGTTCAAGAAATTGAAAAAGGAAAGGGTGCAAATATTAATGATAGTTCTATTGTTACTATTGATTATAGTATAGAGCTTTTAAATGGCAAGAAGGTTTTTTCATCTGATGTAGATGGCAAAAAGATTATTAAGATAAGTGAACAGAGAGATGTTGTAGGGTTGGTTTATGTTTTGAAAACATTGAAAAAAGGATCTAAAGCAAGAGCAATTATTCCTTCGTTCTTAGCTTATGGTTTAAATGGTGATGGGGATAGAATTCCTAAGCGTGCCAGTTTAGTTTATTATATTGAAGTTAAAGAAATTAAATAGTGTTATATACAATGAAGAATAAGGTTTTATTTATTTCATTATTTACAGTTATTTGCCTTTCATTTTGGGGCTGTAAGAAAGACTCTAAAAATGATTTTGTAGTAACAGAATTAGGAAATGCTTTTAAGCATTGTACAATTAATGAATCTGCTCCAAAGGCAAAAGTTGGAGATATTATTTATGGAGAAATGCAGATTAGATTAAATGATTCTATTATTCTCTTTTCTAATTATGGCTCTCCCGAACGTCTTTTTAAAATTATAGTACCTAAAAAAGGTAGTATTGAAGAGTTTTTACTTAACCTTCATATTGGTGATAGTGCAATTATGATTGCACCTGCTGATAGTGTTGCTAAATTTGTTGCTGGTATTAATTGTAGACCAACTGATAAAGTTTATTTTTATTTAAAGGTTCAGCAAATTATTGCCAAGAAAGAGATTGATGAACATCAAAAAGATTTGAATGAAGAAGAAAAGAAGGAATTAGCTTTAATTGATGAATATATTGAAACAAAAGCTTTAAAAGCAGAAAAACAAGAAAGCGGTTTATGCTATATTAATTTATTAGAAGGGAAAGGTGCACAACCTCACTTTGGGGATCAAGTAAAGGTTAACTATACTGTTTATTCTCTTTCTGGAAAAGTTATTGATACTAACAATAAGACTATTGCTCAAAAAGCAAAGATTTATTCTAATACAAAAAAATACGAACCATTTAGTTTTGTTTTGGGCGACGATGGAGTAATTGCTGGTTGGACAGAAGGAGTATCTTTAATGAAGGTAGGAGGAAAGGCTAAGTTGATTATCCCTTCACGTTTAGCTTATGGTAATCGTTCTTTTGGTCCTATTGAACCTAATATGACTTTGGTTTTTGAAATATCATTAATTGGAATAGAAACAAAATAATAGTAATAAATAAATAGAAAAAGTATGAAAAGAACATTTTTATTAGTTGTATGCACAATTTTAGCAACAACTTTATTTGCTCAAAAGAAATCTTTAGAAGGATTTACAACTGCAGAATCTGGAGTTAAGTATAAATTCGAAAAAAGAAATGAAGCAGGACAACCTGTACAAAAAAATGACCTTGTTATTGGAAAATTTTCAATAATGTTTGGTGATTCATTAGTTGCTGATGCTAAAAAGATGCAAGCACAACCAATTGTTAAGGTTGAAGATGCTTCTCATGTATTTAAAGGTGACTTAATTGATGGAATACTAATGATGAAAAAAGGTGAAGCTTGTACTTTCGCTTTTGAAAGAGATTCATTAATTAAACTATTCGGTCAAGTTCCAGAATACTTTGTTTCAGGTATGTATGCATATTGGACAATAGAAATTACTGATATTAAGACAGCAGAACAACAAGCAACAGAAGAAGCTGCAATGAAAGCACAACAAGAAGAAAAAATGAAACAACAAAAAGTTATTTCTGATAGTTTAGGTGCATTAGAACCAGCAATATTAGAAAAAGCGATTAAGGATTATAGCTTTGATAATAAACTTGTAAATGGAGTTTACTTCATGAAAACTTTAGCAAATAAAGAAAAACAAATGCCTAAGGAAGGAGATAAAGTAAAAGTACATTATGTAGGTAGATTTGTTGATGGAAAATTATTTGATACATCTGTTGAAACAGCAGCAAAAGAAGCTAATAAATATCAAGAAGGAAGAAAATACGAACCTCTTGAATTCACTATTGGTAAACACATGATGATTCCTGGTTTTGAAGAAGCAGTAAAGATGATGAATAAAGGCGAAAAAGCAAAAGTTTTAATTCCTTCTAAATTAGCTTATGGTGCTCAAGGTAGAGGAGAAATTTCTCCAGCAACTCCATTGATTTTTGAACTTGAATTAGTTGATATTGTTAAAGGAGAACCAACTCCAGCACCAACTCAAAACCCATCAATTAAAGTAGCTCCACAATCACAACCAAAGACAAAAGCACCTGCAACAAAAAAGAAATAAATAAACCTATTTGACGTTAAGGGTTTAGAGTTAAAGCCATAAAAGTGGTAATAAACTCTAAACCCTTTATTTTAAATATTAATTTTTGAAACTCTAACCTTTAAAAATAATAAACAAATGGAACTAAATCTAAATAAACCTTTGATATTCTTTGATATAGAGAGTACAGGTATAAATGTTGGTCAAGATAAAATAATAGAAATATGCTTTTATAAAGTATTTCCAGGTGGGAATAAAGAAGTAAAAACATATTTGATTAATCCAGAACGTCATATTCCAGAAGAATCGACCAAAATACATGGAATTACAGACGAAGATGTAAAAGACAAGCCAACTTTTAAACAACTTGCAGGAGAGTTAAATACTCTTATTGGTAATTCTGATTTAGCAGGTTATAACTCTAATAAATTTGATGTTCCTCTTTTGGTTGAAGAATTTTTGAAAGCAGGGATAGACTTTGAAATTTCAAATAGAAAATTTGTTGATGTAATGAACATCTTCCATAAAATGGAATCTCGAACATTAAAAGCTGCCTACAAATTTTATTGTGGAAAAGATTTAATAAATGCCCATACAGCAGAGGCCGATACTACTGCAACTTACGAAATACTCCTTGCACAATTAGATAGATATAATGAAGTAGAGTATGAAGACCGTGAAGGAAATAAATCAATTCCTATTGTAAACGATGTTAAAGCATTGCATGATTTCTCTAAACATAGCAACTGGGTTGATATGGTAGGACATATTGTTTATAACGATAACAAAGAAGAATGTATTAATTTCGGAAAGTATAAAGGTAGGGTAGTTACAGATTTATTTAAAACAGACCCTTCCTATTTTGCTTGGATGATGAATGCAGACTTTCCTCTTTCCACAAAAAAAGTGATAACAGAAATAAAACTCAGAGGTTTTAATAATAAATAAATAGTTCTGTCCACAGATTTATACGAATTAACACGAATAAATTAGAAAAAAAATTAGTGAAAATTTGTGTAATTCGTGGACAAAGAAATTAGAGTAAATCTGTGTTAATCTGCGGACAAAAACAAAAAGATAAATGAAAATAATTTGTGTTGGCAGGAATTATCTTGCACATATAAAAGAGCTAAATCATTCAATTCCAGAAGAACCTGTATTTTTCTTTAAACCCGACTCAGCTCTATTACAAAAGAACTCACCATTCTATTATCCTGACTTTTCTAATAATGTTCATTACGAATGTGAATTAGTAGTTAAGATAAATCGTTTGGGAAAATCAATTCCAGAGAAATACGCAAAGAACTATTATTCCGAAGTTGCACTTGGATTAGATATGACTTGTCGTGATATTCAAGAAAAAGAAATAGTAAATTCTCTTCCTTGGTCTATTTCAAAAGCATTTGACTACTCTGCACCTATGAGTAAATTCATATCACTTGATGATTTAGGTAAAGATATTCAAAATCTTGATTTTAAGCTATTGAAGAATGGAGAAGAAGTACAACAAACCAATACTTCCGATATGATTTTCTCCGTAGATAAACTAATATCTTACCTTTCAAAATACATGACCCTTAAGATAGGTGATATGATATTTACAGGAACCCCTTGTGGAGTTGGACCAATAAAAATAGGAGATACCCTCGAAGGTTTTTTAGAAGAAAAGTCTATCTTAAAATGTGAGATAAAATAAATAGCAAGACATATTAATCCCATTTACCAATACCCTGTAGAGACGCGATAAATCGCGTCTCTTTTTTTGTTTATTTACTCATAGTTTCTCCTAATTAGTGAAAAATTAGGAGAAATAGTTGAATAAAAAAGAGAAAAATTATATCTTTGCAGAATAAACAACATAGATTATGATTGAATCTCCACCTAAATTAGAAAAGGAAAATGGGCTATATACGCTTCGAAAATTTTCTATTAGAAATAGAAAAATATAATAAGAAATAACCCCTATTTTTAGTACTATCTTTTACATGTTATATCAGAAATATTATGTATATTTGCATTACGTAAATAACGCATTATAAACGTTTCATATAAAGAAACTAATCAAACTGTTTCTTTTCTTATCATAAAATAGATGCCTACATGTAAATATTTACGGTGTACACCCAAGATGTCCTACGGTATAGACCATAATAGTGCTACGGTGTACACCGTAGTGAGGTTATCATGTGCATCTTTCATAGAATTAAATCAAGTTTAATTAGACGGAAACTTAGTTTAAGTGAGAATAAATTAAGTTTAACCAGAAATATATCTACTTTAATTTTGACTATATTGTATTAAAGTCAAGAAAGAGAAAGGTATATTTCAAAAATACAAGTATAAAAGGTAGGTAGAAGAGAAATATATATTAAAATATGCTTGAAAAAAGAAACTATTTTTACACTCTTTACGTAAAAAAAGTCATAAGCAAACTATAAGGCTAATATTAATAATGAGTTTGTAGTTTATTAAAATCATTACAAGTAAATTTAATACTTTAATTTTGCTTTTGCAAGACCATGCCATTAGTGGGAAATAGTTATTAATAAGACATGAAGAGTGTATTATTAGTAAATGATTCAATGAAATAATGGGATTTTAAGAGTTGACGGATAAACAAATACAAGAGGTTAGAAATAAAATAAATAATCGAACCCAAAATAAATTTGAATCTTAGTTGAATCTCTAAAAATTAATTATAAATAATCGAATAATAGTTGTGTGAATAACTTTAATTTGACAAAAGAACTTCAAAGATGAATTTGAAGCTCTTTGAAATTTCTTTCTTACTCCTAACAATAAATTTCTTCAACAATTATTTACGGCTATTAAAGTTGTTATTGTCTTTATTTGTTCAATAACAAAGCTTTAGTGCTATCAAAAAATATAAAATAATAAAGTATGAAACTTTACATTAAATATATGGTAAGCATTCGCTGCAAAATGGTTGTAAAAGCTGAGCTGGATAAATTAGGGCTACACTATGGAGTTGTTAATCTGGGTGAAGTTAATATTTCAGAGGCTATTAGCGAAGAGCAACGCGATCAGTTAAAAGTTGCATTATTAAGAACAGGACTTGAGTTAATGGATGACAAAAAAGCTATGTTGGTAGAAAAAATAAAAAATATAGTAATTGAGATGGTTCATTATTCTGAAGAATTTCCAAAAACTAATTTTTCCGACTATCTTACTCTTAAGCTTAATTACGACTACACTTACCTTGCAAATCTTTTTTCTGAGGTAACTGGAATGAATATTGAACATTATATTATAATTCATAAAATTGAACGTGTTAAAGAGTTGCTAATTTATGATGAACTCAGTCTCACCGAAATTTCTTATAGAATGAACTACAGTAGCGTAGCTCATTTATCCAATCAATTTAAAAAGGTTACAGGGCTAACACCTACTTTTTTCAAAAACTTAAAAGAGAAAAGACGCAACTCTCTCGAAGATGTGTGAATTGTGTAACTATTTTCTGTAATTGTGTAACAGTTTTTGGAATTTTTAGACGCATCTTTGTAATTCCAAATTTTATACACAATTAAAACAGAAAAATCATGTAAAGAAATAATTATTCCCAATTTAAAGCAACCATTAATAAAATTAGTGGTTGTATTTAATTGTACTGTCATTTATTAACATCCTTAAGATAACAACAAATGGATAAATTAGAAATTGAAAAATCAAAAGTACATATTACTGTTGAAATTATAGAATATGTAGCCAATTCAGTGGTAATCAAAACAATTCTTAAAAAGTCAACAGGGAATATAACACTAATGTCAGTTGATAGCGGTGAAGGCTTAACAGAAAAAATAACACCTTTCGATACCTTTGTTCAAGTAATTGAAGGTAAAGCAGAGATTGTGATTAGTGGTGTCTCTCATTTGCTTCTTACAGGTCAATCTATTGTAATACCAGCACATGAATCAAATTACATAAATCCCAATGGGCGTTTTAAGATGATTTTAACTGTTATTAAAAGCGATTACGAAATTTAATTATTTGGTTAGTATCTAAATAATGCATCCTTATTTCTTAATTGTATAAAGCATTTTGGATATAAAGGGTGCTATTTAGCAAACATTTTAATAAAAAACAATATGTCAAAAGAAAAAGAAGGTAAAGAAAAGTCGGGCAAGAAAGCACCTTTAAAAAGTCCGAAAGAAAAGAGAGCAGATAAAGTTGCTAAGCGTAATGATAAAGGAAAAATTGGAGAAATTAAATAGCCAATTAGTCTAAAGGAAATGTGTGAATAATGTAATTTATTTATGGAATTATGTAACAGTTGATTAACTAAACTGTCGCACCTTTGCAAAGTAAATTTTAAAACAAAAAACAAAATGAACAAAGAACTTATTAAAGGAAACTGGAATGAGCAAAAAGGCAAATTAAAAATGAAATATGCCGCTCTAACCGATGATGATTTAATGTATGTTGAAGGTAAAAAAGATGAAATGCTTGGAAAGATTCAAATCAAACTTGGCAAAACAAAAGATGAATTGGACAAAATAATAGCAGAATTGTAATTATCCTCTTTACATTAAATATATGTGTGAATCCACAATTATGAAATTAAAAAAACAATAAAACAATAAAACAAAAATCAAATGAAAAAAACAATTTTTATCCTTGGCGTAACAGTATTTATGGCGGGGACAATGTTAGTAGGGTGTCTATCTTCAGGTGAAAAAGTAGAAGCTGCAAGAGACAACGTAAAAGATGCTAATGAAAGTGTTCAAATAGCAAATCAAGAGTTGAATAAAGCAAAACAAGATTCAATACTACAGTTTAGAAAAGAAGCTGCAGAAAGAATTAGTATGAATAAGAAAAGCATAGCTGATTTCAAATTAAAAATAGCGAAAGAAAACAAGGTTGTAAAAGCTAAAAACGAAAAAAAATTAGCTGAACTTGAAGAAAGAAACAACAAATTAGAAAAATCTCTATCTGATTATAAAGAAGACGGACAGGAAAAATGGTCTGACTTTAAAATAGAATTTAATCACGATTTAGATGAGCTTGGAAAAGCCTTTAGTAATTTATCAAATAAAAACGTCAAATAATGAAAAAAGTTATTTTAACTATTGCAGCTATTATATTAATGGTAAGCAATCTTAGTGCACAGGGTGATAATAATGATACTCGCGACCGCATTCATTTTGGAGTAAAGGCTGGTGTCAATTTATCAAATTTATATGATTCGGAAAGACAAGATTATAATGCAGATGCTAAATTAGGTTTTGTTGGAGGTGCATTTATAAGCATTCCTATATTAGATAAAATTATTGGTATTCAACCAGAAGTTTTATTTTCTCAAAAAGGATTTAGTGCTTCAGGGTCTATATTAGGTGCTGATGTAAGTTTTACACGTACAACAAGTTATATTGATATTCCTATTTTTGCAGCATTTAAACCTATTGAAAACATAACATTATTATTTGGTCCTCAATACTCTTATTTGTTAAAACAAAAAGATGTATTTGACAATCCTATATCTGATATTGTGTTAGAAAGTGAATTTGAAAATGAAAATATTCGTAAAAACACTTTTTCTTTAACAGGTGGTGCTGACTTTAACTTAAACAATTTTGTCTTAAGTATAAGAGCAGGATGGGATCTTTTTAATAATAATGGCAATGGTACTTCAGAAACCCCTCGTTACAAAAATGTATGGGGAGGATTAACATTAGGCGTTCGTTTATAATATTATTACAATGAAAAATCTAATTTATATTATTGCTGTAGTATTAGTTGTAGGATGGGTGGTTGGATTCTTTGCCTTCCATTTAGGAGGTCTTATCCATATATTGCTTGTCATTGCAGTTATAGCAATATTGCTTAGAATTATTCAAGAAGCAACAACGAAACGATAAAAAACAATTTAGATTGAATAAATAATCTTTAAAAAACAAAATCATGAGTGCAGGAAAAATATTTTTAGGCGTGTTGGCTGGTGTTGCAGCAGGTTCATTATTGGGAATCTTATTTGCTCCAGAAAAAGGTTCTACAACCAGAAAGAAAATTTGCAAAAAAGGAGAGGATGATATAGATACATTGAAAGAAAAATTCAATGATTTTATGGACAATATTGCAGAAAAATTCGACAAAGTAAAAGGAGACGTTAAGGACTTTGGTGAAGAAGCTAAAGAAAAATTCAGCAAAGAAGTTAAAGAAGAACAAGAAGAGGAAAAGAAAAAGAAATAATTTTTTTTCATCTAATTAAATATATTGAATCTGCCCTGAAATAGAAAATCAAGTTGATTAATTTCTGGGCGGATTCATATAATTTCTAACAAAAAATAATACATATATTAAAGGCAATATTATGGAAGAAAATATGAAGTCTATTGAATCGCTGTTGGAAAGCACCGCTGAATATGGTAAAACAAGCTATGAACTAATAAAATTGAAACTAATGGATAAGGTTTCGGATGTTCTTTCTTCATTCGTACCTTTATTTGTCATTTCCATCCTTTTAGCTTCATTTCTACTTTTTCTAAATTTTGGAGTTGCTTTATGGATAGGGGAAATATGTGGTAAAATATATTATGGATTCTTTGCTGTAGGAGCATTTTATGGTCTTATAGCTCTTATTTTCTATTTATTTATGAATAAATGGCTAAAAAGAATTTTCTATGATTATATAGTCAGGAAAATAAGCAAAGAAATGAAGTAAATAATAAAAAGAAACAAAGTATTATGCAAACAATAAATTCCGCATTAGATCTTAAAAATGCTATTAAACAATTAGAGGGTGAACATGAAATTCAAGGGCTATTATTGAAAGAACAGTTCTTTATTACTTATGAAAATATGAGACCAGTAAGCCTAATTACTAATACGCTGAAAAATATAACTTCATCTAATATATTTGCTTCAGTCTTAGGATTACTTGGTGGTTATATCTCTAAGAAATCACCTACAGATAAGTCTAATCATCCTATTAAAAGATTACTAAGTAATGTTTTAGAGTCTGGAGTAACAACATTTATTATACAACATCCAAGTGTTATTAAATTGGTTGGAGGTTTATTAATTCAGTATCTATTCTCTAAAAATAAATCAAAATCACCTAAAAGTGATAACTAAACAAATAGTATTACCATTCTACATAAAGGCAAGTATTTTTTTTATTGGATTGGTTGCCTTATTATCTATTTTATACATCGTTCAAGATATTATCATTCCTTTCGTTTTTGCTGTTATTATAGCAATTCTAATAAATCCAGTTGTTAATTTCTTTATTCGTAAAAAAATAAATCGTTTAGTAGCTATCTTTCTTACGCTTTTTCTTTTCACTATTGTTTTTGTTGGACTTTGTGTATTTTTAGTTTGGCAAATAAGTGGATTTAGTGAGTCTTGGCCGATTTTTGTAGATAAATTCACTTTAATGGTAAATCAATCTATTAACTCTTTATCAAACTATATTAATATTGATCGTCAGTATATTTATGATTGGATAGTTAAAATAAGGAAGGAACTTATTGATAATAATGGAGTCTTTATTGGGCAAAAGATAGTTTCTTTAGGCAGTGGGTTAATTTCAATGCTTTTGATCCCTGTTTATGTTTTCTTTATTTTATATTATAAATCACTTTTATTAGAATTTAGCTGTAGACTTTTTGCCGAAAATTATAAAACTAATGTAGGTGAAATAATTATAGAAATAAAAACAGTAGTTCAACACTATCTTACAGGACTAATTATTGAATTAATAATAGTAGCTATACTTAATTCCGTTGGGCTTTTGATAATAGGAATTGATTACGCCATTTTACTTGGAGTAATTGGGGCTTTATTAAATCTAATCCCTTATATAGGTGGTATAGTTGCAGTGGCATTGCCAATGATGATTGCTTTAGCTACAAAATCAACTGCTTGGTACTCAATTTATGTTTTATTACTTTATATGTTTGTTCAATTAATTGACAATAATTATATCGTTCCAAAGATAGTAGCCTCTAAAGTAAAAATTAATGCTCTTTTTTCAATAATTGTAGTATTGGCTGGAAATGCACTATGGGGAGTTTCTGGAATGTTTCTTTCAATACCATTGCTTGCAATTATAAAACTTATTTTTGATAGAGTTGAATCATTAAAACCATGGGGATATCTATTAGGCGACTCAATACCTAATATGATAAAAGTAAAACGACGAAAAAAAAAGAGATCTATTAATTAGATAAACAAGAATAATTATACAAAAACAATTATGATAAATCTAAGAAAAGAAGGCGTTATTCTTTCAAGAACTGAGTTTGAATTTGAAAATGGAGCTGTGCTTAATCCTGCTGTAATACGTGTTGGCGATAGTGTTCATATATTTTATCGTGCTGTTAAGGAAGGAAATTATTCAAGCATAGGTTATTGCCGTTTAGATGGTCCCTTAACTATTGTTGAAAGATGGGATAAACCTATTATAGTTTCAGAATTTGAATACGAATCAAAAGGTGTTGAAGATGCAAGAATAGTAAAAATAGATGATTTATACTATATGTCTTATACTGCATATGATGGAATGAATGCTCGAGGTGCTTTAGCCACATCAAAAGATTTAGTGCATTTTGAAAAACAAGGAATTATTGTACCTAACATAACTTATTCCGAATTTGTTCAAATGGCTCAATCGCTAAAAGTAAATAAGAATTACTACCAAAACCATAAGTTTTATTACAAGAAATCAGATCCCCTTAAGAAAACAATACTATGGGATAAAAATGTGATATTCTTTCCTCGTAGAATTAATGGAAATCTTGTGTTTTTGCATCGTATTAGACCAGGAATTCAAATAGTATCTGTAAAAGAAATAAATGAGCTTACTAAAGAATTCTGGATAGAATATTTCAGTTGTTTCAAAAAACATATAGTATTTGACCCTATATATGAACATGAATCAAGTTATATAGGAGGGGGCTGTCCTCCTATAGAAACTCCTGAGGGTTGGCTTTTGATTTATCATGGAGTAGAAGACGAAAATGGACCAGTTTACAGAGCTTGTGCAGCATTATTAGATTTGGATGATCCATCTAAAGTATTGGCGAGACTGCCTTACCCATTATTTTCACCAGAATATGAATGGGAATTATACGGAGATGTTAATAATGTTGTTTTTCCAACAGGTACCGCTGTATTTGGAGGTACGCTATTTATTTATTATGGTGCTGCTGACAAAGAAATAGCAGTTGCAACAATAAACTTATCAGAACTAATAGCCGAATTATTAAATAATAAATCAACAAAACAATGAAAACAAAAGACACTTTAAATAGAATGGAAGGTAACTTAATTAATTATGAATTGCCTTTTGACTATCAAAATTTAATCTATAATCCATTACTTAGCTTACCCTTAAACAAAGAAAGTTTTACACAAAACGCTATTCAAGAACTACCAGAAATTTTGGTTATTTCTTCTTTTCCTCCAAGAGAATGTGGAATAGCAACATATTCTCAAGATTTGATAAAGGCATTGAACAATAAGTTTAGTAATTCATTTTCAATAAAAGTATGTGCCTTAGAGTCAGGTCAAACAAATTATAATTACTCTAATGAAGTGAAGTTTGTTCTTGATACTTCCGTTGAAGTAGAATATGAAAAAATGGCACAATCAATCAATGAGGATAATAACATCCAGATTGTATTAATACAACATGAATTCGGCTTTTTTATAAAACAAAAACAAGCTTTCCTTAAATTTCTATATCAGGTGTCAAAGCCAATAGTTATGGTGTTTCATACAGTATTGCCAAATCCAACTGTAAAATTAAAATTTAAAGTAAAGCAAATGGCAGAAATTTGTCAATCGATTATTGTGATGACTCATACGTCAGAAAATATTTTGATTAATGATTATGAAGTGCCAAAAGAAAAAATAAACGTTATTGCTCATGGAACACATTTGGTTTCGCATATGGACAAACGTTCTTTGAAAAAGAAATACAACCTTCAAGGAAAGACAGTTCTTACAACATTTGGACTGTTAAGTTCTGGAAAGAGTATAGAAACAACAATAGAAGCATTACCAGAAATTGTTAAGCAATGCCCAGAAACAGTATTTCTTGTTATTGGAAAAACTCATCCCGAAGTAGTAAAATATGAAGGAGAGAAATATCGTAAAAGCCTTGAAGCATTGGTTGAGGAGTATTCACTTCAAGATAATGTTATATTTATAAATGCTTATTTATCTTTACCTTCTTTGCTTGAATACTTACAATTAACCGATATATATCTTTTTACAACAAATGACCCCAATCAAGCTGTAAGTGGAACATTTGTTTATGCCATGAGTTGTGCTTGTCCAATTATTTCAACTCCAATTCCTCATGCAAAAGAAATATTAACAAAGAAAACTGGTATAATCTTTGATTTTCGTAATTCAAAACAATTAGCAAAAAGTGTTATAAGTTTACTTAATAACAGACCATTAAGAAAACAATTAAGTTCAAATACCTTGCAAGCTATTTCTCCAAGTGCTTGGGAAAATTCAGCAATTGCTCATGCACAACTGTTTGGAAGAATTGCAGAAGATGAAATAAAGATAAAATACAATTACCCATCAATAGATTTAAGCCATGTTAAACGCATGACTACTGACATTGGAATAATTCAGTTTTCAAAAATAAATCGTCCAGATTTAAGTTCAGGTTATACTTTAGATGATAATGCACGTGCACTTGTAGCTATGTGTATGTATTTCAAATCAACTCAAAATTCCGAGTACATAATAGATATAATAAAATACCTAAACTTTATTCAATTATGCGCTCAAGAAAAAGGGGACTTCTTGAATTATGTTGATAAGGAAAAGAATTTTACTTCTCAGAACAATGAAGTAAACCTTGATGACTCAAACGGAAGAGCAATTTGGGCTTTAGGTTATGTGCTTTCATTATATGAAATATTACCCGAAGAAATAATTATTCAAGCTGAAACAATATTCCAAAAATCACTTCTCTGCATGGAAAGCATTTGTTCAACACGCTCCATGGCTTTTGCAATAAAAGGAATATATTATGCTAGAAATATTAAAACTCATCCTGAAAATCTTATGCTTTTAAAAACATTTGCCAATCGTATTATTCAAATGTATAAATTTGAAGCTGATGAAAAATGGCAATGGTTTGAATCTTATATGACTTATGCAAACAGCGTATTACCAGAAGCAATGTTATATGCCTGGCTAATTACAAAAGAAAATAAATATAAGAAAATAGCACTAACATCATTAGATTTTCTTTTATCTAAGATATTTAATGAAAATGGGATAGAGGTTATTTCAAATAAAAATTGGTTGCATAAAGGTGTAAAATCGGAACACTATGGAGAGCAACCAATAGATGTTGCATACACAATAATGACATTAAGTAAATTCTATGATGCTTTCGATGACGAAAGCTATAAAAAGAAAATGAACATAGCATTCAATTGGTTTTTAGGTAAAAATCGTTTACATCAAATCGTTTATAATCCATGTACAGGAGGTTGCTATGATGGCTTAGAAAAAACACAAGTAAATCTAAACCAAGGAGCTGAATCAACAATAAGTTACCTAATGGCACGCCTAACAATTGAGAAATACATTTAGGAATGATAAAATGGATGCTGCTTTTTAGATATAAGCAAAGCAAATAAATATCAAAAGTTTATCGGACAAAAAGAAAATAATATCTTGATTTTTATAATAGCATTCCTTTTACACGTTTCATAGATTCAATAAAGATATCTATTTCTTCTTTTGTTGTGTATATGGCAAATGAAGCACGTGCTGTGCCTACTATATTGTAGTGTTTCATTACAGGTTGAGCACAGTGATGTCCTGTTCTTATTGCTATTCCTAATTGGTCAAGTAGTGTTCCTACATCGAATGGGTGTACTCCGTTTAGGTTAAATGATAGGGAGCCTGCTTTTTGAGAAGATGTTCCATAGATTGTTATATCACCTATTTCTAAGAGCTTTTGTGTAGTGTAGTGCATTAGCTCTTGTTCGTGCTTTTGGATAAAGTCGAAGCCTATTTTATTTATATATTCTATTGCAGTTTTAAGCCCTAATACATCGGCAACTGATGGGGTGCCTGCTTCAAATTTATAAGGTATATCGTTATAGGTTGTTCCTTCAAATGATACTTCTTTTATCATTTCGCCACCTCCTTGATAGGGCGGCATTTGGTCTAAGTATTTTCTCTTTCCATAAAGAACTCCAACTCCCATTGGTGCATACATTTTATGTCCTGAAAAGCAATAGAAATCGCAATCTAATTCTTGAACGTTTATTTTAAAATGAGGAACTCCTTGTGCTCCATCTATTAGAACAGGTATTTCTTTTTCGTGAGCAAGTGAAATTATTTCTTTTATTGGATTTACTGTCCCTAAGGCATTACTTACATGGGCAACAGCAACAAGTTTTGTTTTCTCGTTAAGTAGAGATTTGTATATTTGAAGGTCTAATTCTCCGTTATCTTTGAAAGGAATTACTTTTATTTTGAAGTGCTTTCTGTCTTGTGCTAATTGCCAAGGAACAATGTTCGAGTGGTGTTCAAGTTCTGATATTATTATTTCATCTCCTTCATTCAGAAACTTTTCACAAAACGATGATGCTACAAGGTTAATGCTTTCTGTTGTGCCTTTTGTAAATATGATTTCTTCTTTTTCATCAGCTCCAATAAATTCTTGAACTGATAGTCTAACGGCTTCAAATTCATTTGTTGCTTCTTGACTTAGAGTATGAACGCCTCGATGTACATTGGCATTTAGATGAAGGTAATAGTTATTCATAGTCTCAATTACCTGTAATGGTTTTTGAGTTGTTGCGGCATTATCCAAATAGATTAAAGGTTTTTTATTAACCTTTTCCGCAAGTAAAGGAAAGTCTTTACGTATTTCTTCTACTGTCATTTCATTGCATTTTCCACATTATAAACATTATTCCAAAGAATATCAATAAGGCAGATATAAGACTATAAAATATTATGCTTCCTGTCTTGCTTAGATATATAGATGGCTTTTCTTTACCAGCTTCTTCATCCTTGAATTTCTTATTAAGATTTTTATAGGCAACGAAAAACATTAATGTAGCAATAATTATTCCAATAACTAAAATTAAAATCTTCATCTCTTATTCTTTTATAACAAAATCAGTTCTGGTATTTCTATCATCTCCTTTACATAGTGGAATGTTATACCTTCTATGTATTGTTTTGTAATATCTTCTATGTCTCTACGATTTTGTTCTGAAAGAATAATATCTGTTATATGAGAGCGTTTTGCTGCAAGTATTTTTTCTTTTATTCCTCCAACTGGCAATACTTTTCCTCGAAGTGTTATTTCACCTGTCATTGCAACATGTGATTTTACTTTACGGTTTGTGAATATACTTACCATTGCAGTAAATATTGTAATTCCAGCAGAAGGACCATCTTTTGGTGTTGCTCCTTCAGGAACATGAATATGTAGGTTTAGGTTATCAAATAATGAAGTTTCTATATTTAATTGTTCTGAGTGTGCTTTTAAATATTCGTATGCTAATGTGGCAGATTCTTTCATTACATCACCCAAATTACCTGTAAGTGTTAATACACCTTTGCCTTTACTTGTGCTAGCTTCAATAAATAATATTTCTCCTCCTGCTTGTGTCCAAGCTAAACCTGTAACAACTCCTATGGTATCTCTTTCTAATAACATATCGTGTTCAGAAGTTGGAAGTCCTAATATATTATGTAGCTCTTCAACTTTTATTGCTTTGTTGTAATTTTCTTCTTTTGCTAATTGTACAGCACGGTAACGAACTAATTTAGCAATCATCTTTTCTAATTGACGAACACCAGACTCACGTGTATATTCATTAATAACTTTTGAAATAACTGCATCATTAATAGTTATTTGAGTTTTATTCATTCCATGCTCTTTTATTTGCTTTGGAATAAGATGTTTTTTTGCTATTTGTAGTTTTTCTTCAAAGATATATCCTGGAATATTTATTACTTCCATTCTGTCAATAAGGGCAGGTTGAATAGTGCTTAGAGAGTTTGCTGTTGCAAGGAACATAACACGAGATAGGTCATAATCTATATCAAGGTAGTTATCATGGAAGGCTGTGTTTTGTTCTGGATCAAGAACTTCTAACATTGCTGCCGAAGGATCTCCATTTATGTTCATGCCTGTTACTTTATCAATTTCATCAAGAACAAATACAGGATTTGATGATTTTGCTTTATTTATTGACTTAAGTATTCTTCCTGGCATAGCACCTATATAGGTTTTTCTATGTCCTCTTATTTCACTTTCATCATTTAATCCACCTAATGCCATACGTATATAATTCCTGCCTATGGCTTTGGCTACCGATTTTCCTAAAGATGTTTTTCCAACTCCAGGAGGACCGACAAGACAAAGTATAGGAGATTTCATATCGCCTTTTAGTTTTAGTACTGCAAGGTATTCTATTATCCTTTCTTTTACTTTTTCAAGTCCGTAGTGGTCGGTATCTAATATCTTCTTAGCTTTAAATAAATCAAAGTTATCTGTTGTGTATTCACACCAAGGAAGTTCAATCATAAAGTTTAGATAGTTCAACTGAACAGAATAGTCAGGTGAACTACTATGCATTCTTTCTAATTTTAGAAGTTCTTTATGAAATAATTCTTCTGTTTCTTTATTCCAATGCTTTTCTTTTACTTTTTCTACAAGTTCACTAACAGCTTGTTCTGTTGGAGAGCCACCAAGTTCTTCTTGTATTGTTTTTAATTGTTGGGTAAGAAAATAATCTCTTTGTTGCTTATCTAAATCTGTAGATACTTTCTTTTGTATCTGCATTTTTACTTCTTGCATTTGCACCTCTTTGCTAAGTATGCTTAATACTTTTGTTGCTCTACGAGTAAAATCATTTATCTCTAATAACTTTTGTTTTTCTTCAAGTGATACCTCAAGATGAGCAGCAATATAGTTTAGTAAGAAGTATGGATTGTCAATATTTTGAATAGCAAAATTTAAGTCGGTTGGTAGGTTAGGAGTAAGCTTTATTAGTTTTAAATAGACGTCTTTCATTGCAGCAACTAAAGCAATAGAATTCTTTGGTAGGTCTTTTGCTTCATCTTTGTTAGAACTAATAGATCCAACCCAATAAGGTTCTGTTTTTGTTAATGTTTCAAGGCGGAATCGATCTAAGCCTTGCATTATAACCATAGTTGTACCATCAGGCATATTTAATGTCCTAACTATTCGTGCAATAGTACCTACTTTATATAAATCTTCGGTTTCTGGGTCATCAACATCATTTCTTTGAGCAACAACACCTATTATAAGTTTCTTTTTATAAGCTTCTTTAATTAATTGAATAGACTTTTCTCTTCCTGCGGTAATAGGTATTACTACACTTGGAAAGAAAACATTCCCTCTTAATGGTAGGATTGGTAATTCGGAAGGTAGTTCTTTAATTCCAAAGTCTATTGCATCATCATCTGTTAATAAAGGTATAAACTCAGGTTCTCCACCTGCAATCAACTTTGAGAAATCAATCATTGTTTCTTCATGCATATTATCTTAGCTTCTTATTTTTTAAAGTTTGGTTAAAAACATATCTCAGTATTTTTTTATCTTCATCACACATCTCCATTCCTCTACGTTCCATCATTCTGTCTGCTACTTCAATAGCTTTATCTAATTCATAAAGTCTAAATCCAGAAGTTCCACCCCAAGCAAATGAAGGTATAAAATTTCTTTGATAACCAGCCCCAAATATGTTAGAGCTTATTCCAACTACTGTTCCTGTGTTAAACATTGAATTAATTCCACACTTTGAATGGTCTCCAAATATTGTACCACAAAATGTTTGACCAGTTGAAATAAATGTATTTTTTTCTATATCCCATAACCTTACTTCTACGTAAGTATTCTTTAGGTTTGAAGCATTTGTATCAGCTCCAATATTACACCATTCGCCTATGACAGAATTTCCGATAAATCCATCGTGAGCTTTATTAGAATATGAAAACATGACAACATTTGTTAATTCTCCGCCAACTTTTGAAAAAGGTCCTATTGTAGTTGCACCGTAAATTTTAGCATTTAGTTTCACTACAGAATGTTCACACATTGCAAAAGGTCCTCTAATAGCAGCGCCTTCCATTATCTCTGCATTTTTTCCTATATAGATTGGACCTTCTTTTGCATTTAGACAAGCACATTCAATAGATGCACCTTCTTCAATAAAGATATTTTCTCCATTTATAACTTTATTTGTAGAACTTAGTGGTTGAGATTTTCTCCCTTTTGTGATTATGGAAAAGTCTTCTCTTAAAGCTCTGTCATTTAGAGCAAATATATCCCAAGGATTGTTTATTTTAATAAAATCTTGTTCTACTTCTACTTTATCAATATCATCACTTGCAGAGATGAAATCTTCTTTAGTTTTATTCATTGCAATTACAAAATCATCACAAATCAAAACTTGATTTAATGATAATTTTTTTATTGCTTCGACTAATTTTGGAGTAGGACATACTGAACCATTGATTAATATCATTGAATCAGCAAATTCAATTGGATACTTTGCAGAAAGATATTCTTCAGTTAAAGAAGATGTTTTTTCACCTAAATATTTTTCCCATTTTTCTCTTATAGTAAGTATTCCAATACGAATATCACAAACGGGTCTGATATATGTTAGGGGTTTTAATGATTTTCTTGAAATGTCATCGAAAAGAATGTAACTCATAACGAAAAGGTATTTGACTTAATTAATAAATACAAGGTAAATAGATATAATTACAACGCAAATATATGCATTTTGTTTCACATACATATAACAGTTAGATAAATAATATTAGAAAATAAAAAAAGAGTCCTACCAAAATTGATAGGACTCATCTTAAATACACATATTTATATGTTATTTTACTGTAGTACGATTCTTGTATTTAGTCATGAACTTATCAACACGTCCTGCTGTATCCACAAGCTTAACCTTACCTGTGAAAAAAGGGTGAGACGTATTTGAAATTTCCATTTTTATTAAAGGATATGTAACTCCATCTATTTCCATTTCATCTCTTGTATTAACACAAGAACGAGTGATAAATACTTCTTCATTTGACATATCTTTGAATGCACAAAGACGATAATTTGTTGGGTGAATGTTCTTTTTCATATTTCTTTTTTTTTGCCGTTTAGCCATTTACCTAAACGGATTTCATTTATATTATCATACTGATTTTCGGAGTGCAAAGATATAAATATTTATTTAATTTCAATGCACTTGTATGCTTTTTTATTTTTCTTCTGCTTTTGTAGCGTTATCTAACATTTTTAATTTAGCTTCATTTAAAGCAATATCCTTTCTTGCATTTTGCATTTTCTTCTCAAATTCTGCTTTCAAGACATCAGCTTGTTTAGAACTTGCTAAGAAGCCAAGATTGTTCTCCCAAAGATTTAAATCATCCTTTAGTTTTTGAATTTTTTCTTGCAAAAATCTCTTTTCTTTAAATCCATTTCTTTCATCACCTCCATTATTAGATAATCTTTCTTTAAATGAATTTAATTGGAAATCACGAGCATTTATTTGAAGCTTTTCAAAATGAGAGTTTACTGCTAAACGAAATTCTTTTTGAAGACGTTCTTTTTCAGATGATGGAACATAACCGATTTCTGACCATTGACGTTGGAATTCTTTAATTGCCGATAGATTTTCTTCTTTATCTTCTCCAAAAATAAACTCTTGAACCGCCTTAATTAAAGCTTCTTTTTTAGCCATATTTTCTGTTTCATTTGCACGATTAGCAACATAGAAAGCAGATTTATTTTCAAAGAACTTATCACAAGAGGCACGGAAACGTTCCCATAGTTTATCAGACAATTTTTTAGAAACATAGCCAATTTCTTTCCACTGTTTTTGAAGGTCAAGTAATTCTTGTGTTGCATATTTCCAATCAGTTCTTTCAACTATAGATTCTGCTTTAACACAAATTTCTACTTTTTTATTATAGTTTATATCTTGTTCTTCTTTCATCTTGTCAAACACTTCTTTCTTTGCAGAGAAGAAAGAATCTAAACAAGATTTAAAACGAGTCCATATAGCTTCGTTTTCCTTTTGAGGGACTTGACCAATTGATTTCCATAATTTGAGCATATCATTCATCTCTGAAGTAGAATCATTCCAATCCTTATTTATTTTATGCTCATTTTTTAAGATGTCTTCTGCCTTTTCGCATAATGCAACCTTAGCTAATAGATTATTTTCAAGCTCAGACTTCATTGATTCATAATAATCTTGACGGCGTTTATTGATTTGGTCAGAAGCAGTTTTAAATCTTTCCCATATCTCTTCGTTTTTATCCATAGGTACACTACCTATTTCTTTCCATTGTTGATGGATTTCTTGAAGAGATTTAAATGATTTATTAATTGAAGTTTCTATTATTAAGCCTTCAACCTTTTCACATAATTCTATTTTTGCATCAAGGTTTTTCTTTAAGTCTAATTCTCTTAGTTCTCGGTTCATTTTTACTTTATCGTAGAACTTTTCAATTAAGAAGTGATAATTTTGCCATAGTCCATTAACTTCTGTTCTTGGCACTTGACCAATGGCTTTCCATTTATCTTGAATAAGATTAAATTTATCGTATATTTCTTTTAAACTTTCTTCAGAATTAAGCAATAGACGTAGTTCTTCCAAAATTGCATTTTTCTTAACTACATTTTCTTGTTTGATTCTTTCTTGTTCATTAATATAGTTTTGTCTTTTTTCTCTATAAAGAGAATAATATTTATTGAATTCAATATCAGTAGGGTCTTCTTCCCACTTGAAATCTTCTTCAACGCCACCTTCTTCAATGAATTTGTCTTTTAATTCCTTGCGAGATTCATTAGTTAAAGCTTTGAAAGCATTACGAACTAAATTAGAACGCATCTTCATTTTTTCAATGCTTTCTGAGTTAGTTAATTCTTTCATTTCATGCAATAACTCTTCACGAGTCATTGTAGAATAATGAGATGTTAATTCTTCAATTGATTCATGTTCTTCATTATCATGTTCTTCATCAGTATCAACTGAAAGAATTTCTGCTGAACAATCTTCAACAATAGGTTTTGTTACTTCTTGAGCAGGTTCAATTACTTCAAGCTCTTTGTTTTCTGATTCTTCCTTATTATCATCAACTGGAAGAATTTCTGCTGAAAGATTTTCAACAATAGGTTGTGTTTCATCTTGAGTAGATTCAACTACTTTCGTTTCTTCAACTGAATTAACAGTTATTTCATTTGGGTTGTCCATATTATTAATTTGTTAGAATCCCTTCTACTAAAAATATAATAGCAGAATTCGGAATGGTTATAATTAATAGATCAAATATTCAAACTTATGAATACAAGGCTGCAAAAATAGTAATTTTTTCTTTCAAACAAATTATTTATAGTATATTTGCAATCGCAACTTAAAATAAAAATAATTGTAGATATGAAAAGAACCTTACACACATTATTAATAATAGCAGTTTGTTTATCAACAAGCATTGCTTTTGGACAAGGTAAAAGATTAAAAGTTGAGATAGAAAATATAAGTATTAAAGCACCAGAAAACTGGTTAGTTAAAAAGGCAGAAAATAAAAATAATGGCTTTACAATTAGGTTATATAATGAACAAAACGAAAATCATGTAACAATTAGTTGTATAAAGAAAGCAATTAACCTTGAAGCTGCAATAGTTGATGCTTCATCAGAAAAAAGCCAAAAACCAAGGTTTGAATATATGATAATTGAAAAGGTAAGAAGTGGTAAAGTTAGTAAATACTCTGGGAAATTCTTAGAATACACCAATAGTCCTTTAAGAGATTATTTCCGTGGAGGTTTTTATGGAATATTAGATAATGGATACACTTATGTAATAGATTATTATTCTGATGACACACCTGAAGGAAGAAAAGAAGTCGGTAGTATAATCAATAGTATTAATATTTTAAAGCCAGAGGCAAGACCAAATTTCTTCCAAGTAGAAAAAGAATACTTACCTGAAAACGTTAAAATAGAAAAGAAAGAAGATTTAGTAGATACTAAGATAGCAACGCCACAAGAAGATAAAGATCAAACTACAGTGGTAGACACTCCTAAAAAAGAAAAGAAATCATTTTGGAAGAAAATAACTTCAATTTTTAGTAAGAAAGATAAACAGGAAAAAAATAAGGACTCAGAACAAAAATAAAGTAGCTTTAATTGAAAATATATAAACTCTTTTTCCAATTATATTAACTATAAATTCAAATATATAAGCTCTTTATTCATCAATTTCTTCAATTGTGTCATATTTTTTCCCCTTACTTTTTGGATGGAAAAAGAATTTGAGTATTATATTTGCTCTTGGATAACGTTCAATAACGAAAATCATAATGGAACAAATTAATATTGAGAAAAATACTGTAGCGTAAACAATATATTTTATCATTTCTCCTTGAGGTAATCCCATTTGTTCTGGAATTGAAGCCAATATAGCTGATACAAGTCCTTTTGGAATCATAAGTGAAATAATACTTTTATCAAATACATTTGATGATTTTGGTGAGAAAAATTTTGCAATAAAAATTCTCATAACTAATAAAACTATTGTCATTACTAAACCTGTTATTAATGCCGTAGTATTAACAAATGGTATTGAAATCCCAATATATACAAAGAAAAAAGTTTTTAAAACGAAGACTATCTCACTGACAAAAGAAAGTTCATTTTCAGTAAGTTTAAGGTCTTTCCCTTTTTGAAAGCGTTCTAAAAATTTAAAATTGAAGTATTCCATATTAGCAATTGTAATTCCAAAAGCCAATGCAGAAATAGCCCCACTAAAACCTATTGATTCAGATATTCCATAAATAATGAATACGTAAGCAGGGGTAAGAAACATTGAATTCTTAAATGTTCTAACTTTTTGAAGAAGACTTCCCCAAACTATAGCACTTATGAAACCAATAATAGTAGCCATAACAAATGAAGAAATTACTCCACCTGCCATTGCTCCAATATTAACTCCATTACCAGCTTTTTCAGATTCTATAATAGCTAAAACAAATACGAAACAAATAATATCGCTTATAGCACTTTCTAAAACTAAGGCTGTTTTGATGTCTTTGCTTAATTTTAATTGTCTTGTTATAGGAATAACCACTGCTGAAGATGTGCAACAAAGTATAAAGCCAACAATTAAGCTATTTACAAAGGATAATCCTATTATTAATGAAATAACTGTAACTATTATAACAGAACCGATTACAGAAGCAAGGGTGAGTGTTATTGTTGGTTTCCATGCTCTTTTTAAGTCAGAAATGCTAATATCAATTCCTCCTTCAAAAAGTATAACTACTAATACAACAGTAGTGAAAATCCTTCCAGCCTGTCCCATAAAATTAGGGGAAACAAGTCCAAGAAGAGGGCCTATAATAATACCTATTATCATTAATAATAGTACATCTGGAATTTTCTTTCTTGAAAAAATCATAGCAAATAGATGTGCTGCAAAAATTAAAATACCTATGAAAATTAATGCTTCTCCCATAAAATTTATTATCTATAATCTTTAGTAGTCAATATCAAAATCAAATTCTCCTCTAAGTTTCATTATGGCAGGGGCTTTATTTGCAAGAAAATTAAACTTATCTAATGGTCGGTAGAGTTTTTCTTTTGTTTCTTCTTGAATTAATTTTGTTTTAAATTGAAATGTAGAACAATCGGTAGTTTTTCTTATTATTCTTACTATTTCATGTTTAGAATTTTCAAATTCTTTTTCTTGCATAGAATTAAGAAAAGTGATAGTTGCAGTATTATCCATATTATTAGTTATCTCACAACTTGATAAAATAAAGAAAAGATTAGGCATAGAATCCTTAATTGCTTCTGAATATTCATTTAATTTTGTTGTAAAAATATCCCAATCCAAAGGAATAATAGGAGGGTTTAATTTAGCCTTTTCTCCTTCATCAATCTTAATCGTTTTCTCTATATCAGCATTAATAGAGTAAGACGAAGTTTTAGGCATAAGAATTCCTTTCTTAGGCTTTTCTTCTTTCTTTATTTTATTTTCAATTACATTTTGTTGGGCAGGCTCCTCTTCAACAGGCTGTTCTTTTACTTGAGTTTCTTCTAAGCATTGCCTGGGAGACGAGGTTTTCGGTTGTAGTTTCTTCATTATATTAGCCATCTTTAACAAAGCTAATTCAACACAAAGTCTTCTATTTGAAGAATTACGATATTCAATAGAACAAGTATTAGCAAAGTCTAATGCTCTAAGTATAAATGTTGAAGAACAAAGAGATGCCTGTTGTAAATACTTTTGTTGAATATTTTGACTAACTTCAATAAGACAAACAGTTGCAGGATCTTTACAAACCAATAAACTTCTAAGATGTGATGAAAGACCATTAATAAAGTGTGAGCCTTCAAAACCTTTGTCTAAAACTTCATCAAAAAGGAGTAAAGTATTAGGTATATCACAATTTAACAAGCAATCAACAAAGCGGAAATAATAGTCGTAGTCAAGAATATTTAGGTTCTCAATTATATTGGTGTAAGTCAAATCCCCAGATGTAAAAGAAACTAATTGGTCAAACATAGAAAGAGCATCTCTTAAACCTCCGTCTGATTTTTGAGCAATTATATGTAATGCTTCTTGTTCTGCCTTTACATTTTCTTTTTTGGCAATATATTCCAAGTGCTGAACAATATCTTCATTATTAATTCTATGGAAGTCAAAAATTTGACAACGAGAAAGAATAGTTGGTATTATCTTATTTTTTTCAGTTGTAGCAAGTATAAATTTTGCATAAGAAGGTGGTTCTTCCAATGTTTTTAGAAATGCATTGAAAGCAGCAGCAGAAAGCATATGAACTTCATCAATTATATATACTTTGTATTTCCCTCCTTGAGGTGGAATCCTAACTTGATCAACTAAGGCACGAATATCATCAACAGAATTGTTTGAAGCAGCATCAAGTTCAACAATATTAAAAGCCGCATTATCATTAAAAGAACGACAACTTTCACATTTATTGCAAGCTTCCATATCGTCAGTACGATTAGTACAATTAATGGTTTTAGCCAATATTCTGGCACAAGTAGTCTTGCCAACGCCTCTTGGTCCACAAAACAGAAAAGCTTGTGCAAGTTGATTAGTTTTTATTGCATTTTGCAAAGTTGTAGTAATATGTGATTGCCCTACAACACTTTTAAAATCGGCAGGACGATATTTACGAGCCGAAACAATATAATTTTCCATTCAAATATTATCAATAATCTTTGTCAAAAGTACAAAAACCTTTTGAAAGAATAGCAATAAACCATTATTTTTCTATTATTGCATTATTTTCTTCTCCATTGTTTTTTACACAAGCTTCTTGACATTTACCACATCCTATACAGCGATTAGTACGTATTTTTGCTACGTAGTATGTATCGGTGCCATCTATGTAGTTTATTTCTCTAACTATCATATCGTTTGGGCATACTTTATAACATTTTCCGCAATCATTACATTTGTCTTTATTTACCATATATTCACTTGTTAATTCACAACTACAAGCTAATATAACTAAGGAAATTAGGAATGCTATTTTTTTCATATTGTTTCAATATTTGAGGCAAAAATACATATTTTTTATTAATATCATAGGTGCAAATTATTATTATTTATATATTTGCACCATTATTAATAGTGAAAATTAAAATAGAATTTAGAATGAATTTAGTTAGAAACGCAGTGCTATCTTTATTTTGCATAGCTTTTGCATTACCTTGTTTAGCTCAAACACAAGGGCAATTATCAATATCTGTTAAGACAGTTACTAATAACGGACAATATAAACCTAAGAATATTTTAGCTATTTGGATTGAAGATGCTTCAACTAATACTTTTGTTAAAACTCGTTTGTTTCGTTCTCAAAGTACAAATTACAGAATGTATTTAACAAAGTTTAAAACAGCAACAAATAGTACTTATAATGTTGTTGATGCTGTAACTGGTTCAACCTATCCTGCACATAGTACAAGAACTGCAACTTGGGATGGAACTGACGTTAGTGGCAATATTGTTACCGATGGTAATTATAATGTTTGTATTGAGTTTACAGAAAGCAATGGAACAGGTCCTTATACTTCTTTTACATTTAATAAATCTGATCAAGCTGTTACCTTAACACCCACAAACACAACAAACTTCCAAAATATTAGCATTATATGGACTCCAACAACTTCATCTTTAAATAATATTTCAACAGATAAAGGAAGTTTAAGTGTTTACCCAAATCCAGTGAAAAGTTCTGCATTAATAAATCTTGTTCCTAATGTAAAGAACATATATGTAGTTGATGTTCATGGTAAGATTGTTGATAGGATAAATAAACCTAATACAATATTAAAAAGTCAAGCACTTTGGACACCAAGTAAGGATTTAAAGAATGGCGTTTATTTTATTGTTGTAGAAAATAATATTAGCAAACAAACAACAAAAGTAATTTTACAAAAATAATCATTTTAAAACCTAAGTAGTTATGAAAAAAGGAATAATATCGTTAGCATTAATGATGCTAATTGCTTTTGTAGGATTTTCCTGCAATGTTAAGTTTTTAGTTAATGGTCAAGAAAAAATTGACAATAATGCAATTTATAAGGTTGGAGAAGAAATTAAGATAACTATTTTTGTTGATTTTATTCATCAACCTTGTCAGGTGGCAATGGATGATACAAAATTAAAACTTGATGGTTTGGAAATAGTAAAAAAAGGAGAATGGATAAAAAGTACAGAAACTAATGGTTATTATTTAGAAATGGTTGTGAAAATAAAATCAGACTATGCTAAAGAAGGGAAATTAACTCTTACAAGAACGTGCACTAATGAAGGTGGCTTTGGGATGTTAAAGTTTAAACATAACTAATATTTCTTTTATGAGAAAATCACTTATAGTATTTCTATTAGTCTTTATCCCTTTTATTTCAAATGCACAATGGAACTGCCCAAGTAAATTAGGCAGTTTTACAAACCCCATACCTTACACTCCAATAAAAGGAGGGATAGAACTAACAGGTTCAGGGGGAATTATTGACGATAATTATTTTGGTTTCTTTGCAGGATATGCTGCATTAGAATATACAATCAAAAAACATACTTTTTATGTTGAAGGAGGAATTAAAACTTGGGCAAGACATGATAATGGTTTAGACCAAACATATAATAATGCTTTTGGAGGATTTCGTGAAGCATATTATCAATTACTTAATAAAACAACAAGCCTTCGTTTAGGTATTCAAACAATAACCTTAGATGACCATTATTTAGTAAATGATAGAGTAGCAGGATTGAACTTTGGCTTTAATTACAAGAAATTATCAGTTCAATTTGCAGGAGGTTCAATAACAAAATATTTTTCTCGTAATGGCTTATTCTGTAATGTAGGATATGTTTACGATATTCTTCATCGTGATAGAGGATTAATGGGTAATGGATTATTTCAAACAAATTTTGGAGCTTTAACTCTTTCATATAATAATAAAGGTATAGAAAAAGGATTAAATAAAATAGGAATAGCTCTATATGATGAATTTGGTTCAAGGATAGATACTAATGTATTTATGACAGGACTTTATGCAACATTAACTCTTCCATTTGAAATAGAATTAAATCCAGAAGTATTATATCAAAATTCTACAAACAATAATGCAATACTATATTCATTAGGACTTAGAAGAATGTTCATAATGGAAAATACTCAACGTTTCGATATTCAAGCAAGAGTTCTTGAAAGTACAGAATTGGATAAAGGAGCAATGATAAAAAACTCTTTTAGCAATCTTTTTCTTGGTGATGTAATACGTCTTGAAGCTAAAGACTTGCCACTTTATCAAGCATCAGTAAGATATAGTATTCCAAAACATAGCCTTCACTTCAAACTACAATACACTTCAGAATTTGACACCAAAGGCTTATCAGAAGTAGACTTATCAGTAGGGAAAAGAGTTCTTAAGCAAGTTCAACTATCAGCAATAGGAGGTTATATTAAAAGCCCAACTTTAGAACATGGAGATGCTTTCTTAGCAAGAATTGAGGCAAGAGTATATCTTTTTGCTCCAAAAATAAAGAAACAGAAATAATAATTGTAACGGTTTATATTTCTAAAAAGAAAAGCCTTAAACAATTAAGTTTAGGGCTTTTCTTTTAAATGGTGGAAATATTGTAAGTCTTATAGATAAGATTGAAGTTGTTCTGTTTTGGCTGTTTGTTTTAGACGTTTCAATGCTCTGTCTTTAATTTGTCTTACTCTTTCTCTGGTTAGTTTAAATTCAACTGCTATTTCGTCTAATGTATAGCCATGGGCTTGTCCTAAACCAAAAAATAAACTTATTATATCTCTTTCTTTCTTACTTAGAATTGAAAGTGAACGTGCTATTTCTTTTGATAGACTTTCTTGCATTACGTTTATATCAGTTCCGTCTGCATTATCATCAACATAAATATCAATTAAGTTCATGTCTTCGTCAGCAATCAAAGGTGCATCCATAGATATTGCTTTAAGAGATATGGATAATACATCATTTAATTTATCACTTGAAGTCTCCATTAATTCTGAAAGTTCTTCAATTGTAGGATTTCTTTCTAACTGTTGTTCTAAACGTGAGCTTTCTTTTTTTAATTTATTTAATGCTCCCACTTGGTTTAAAGGTAATCTTACAATTCGACTTTGTTCTGCTAAGGCTTGAAGAATTGATTGACGAATCCACCAAACGGCATATGAAATAAATTTAAAACCTCTTGTCTCATCAAAACGTTTTGCTGCTTTTATCAAGCCAACATTTCCTTCATTTATTAAATCGGGAAGACTTAAACCTTGATTTTGATATTGTTTTGCAACAGAAATAACAAAACGTAGATTAGCTTTTACAAGTTTTTCCAAAGCTTGTTGGTCTCCAGTTTTAATTCTTTGTGCTAAAAGAACCTCTTCTTCAGCACTTATCATTCCTTCTTTGCCCACGTCTTGAAGAAATTTATCTAAAGAACCAATCTCTCGGTTTGTAATAGATTTGGCAATTTTTAATTGTCTCATAAATCCCGATTTTTAAAATAAGCGTCAGTAAAAAACTTGACTATAACATTACCCTGCAAAAATATATCGGAATATGGTCGAATTTTAATACTAACGCAAAAAGTTATAAACGAGTTATTAACAATTTGGGCTAAAGAACCAAAACAAAGTAGAATGTTCTATAATCGTTTGGATAAAAGCCTTCAAGTACTATCTTTCCCTTACGTGTACTGAGGTTTTTTATATCATCTATTGAAATGTTTGCTTGTCTATCTATTCCTGTTATTATAAAACCCTTCTTAATTCCAAGTCTTGCAAAAGGAGAATTATTCAATTTCTCTAAAACAAATCCGTTGTTTATATTATAATCTTTCTTTTCTTTTGCAGTAAGTTCCCTCATTTGAGCATTTAAAGATATAATTATATTCTTTTCTTCTTCTTTAATAATAGAAACATCTCCCTTTTCATTCAATAATGTTATTTCTTCTTCTGAAGAATTTCCATCTCGTTCAATGGTGATTTTTATTTTTTCGCCAGGAGAACTTTGAGCTAATATCTCATTCAACTCTGCATTTGAGTTTACATTCTTTCCATCTATTTGAGTTAATATATCCCCTTCCTTAAGTCCAGATTTTTTTGCAGCACCATCATCTAAAACAGAAGCAATATATAAACCTTTCACATCTTTTATTCCTTTATTTTGAGCTAAACGATAGTCAATCTCTGCGATATTTACGCCTAAAAAAGCTTTTTGTGTAGTACCATAATTCATAATATCACTAGTGATTTTTTTAGCAATATTAGAAGGAATAGCAAAAGAATAACCTGCATAGGAGCCAGTATTAGAAGCAATAGCAGTGTTAATACCAATTAATTTGCCATCTAAATCAACTAATGCACCACCACTATTACCAGGATTAACAGCAGCATCAGTTTGAATAAAAAACTCCAAAGGATTTTGATTCATTTTATTCCCTAATATATTCAAGTTTCTTGCCTTGGCACTAATAATACCAGCTGTTACTGTTGAAGTAAGATTAAAAGGATTACCCACAGCCAAAACCCATTGACCAATCTTTGTTTTATCCGAATCTCCAAATTCAATAACAGGTAAGTCTTTTGCATCAATCTTAATAACAGCCAAGTCTGCAGATGGATCAGTACCAATAATCTTAGCATTATAACTTCTATTATCATTTAAAATCACTTGAATACTGTCAGCATCTTGAACCACGTGATTATTAGTTATTATATAACCATCGTTTTTAATAATAACACCAGAACCAGACGTCTGAATAGTATGAGCTCTTTGTTGTGGAATAATAAATCCAAAGAAGTCATCATAAAAGTTTGTTTGTTGAGAGTATTCACATTGAATATGCACAACGGCATGAATAGAATTTTCAGCTGCCTTCGTGAAATCAAAATAAGGAATACCTTGAGAGAAAGCAACATTAAATAATAATGTAGAAATAAATAATACAATAGATTTTTTTGTTAGTGTTTTCATACGCCTTTTGTTTTAATTAAATTGTTTAATAAATAGATTCTATTACTGATTTAATATGTTACAATATGCGTAACGAAACAAGAGAAAGATTATTTTTTCTTAACCCAAAAACTTAATCATTCAACTAATAATAAAGCTTAAATTTCTCTTATTTTTAACCAATACAAATAATGATAAGAAAACATTGATGGTTATATAACGAATAGAGTGGGTAATCGAAAATTGAGTTTAGCAAAGTACTGTTCAGCACTGATAATAAACGTGTTAAAGAGTTAGAAAATATGAAATATAATAAAGAAAGACCATTGCCTAAAGGGATTGTGTCAACAAATAAAAACTAATAAACACAGGAAATTATTTCTTTATTGAAATTAATTTTATTATGTACAATATTGATTTAATATTTTGAGTTATAACAATAATATAGATACATTTAGTCAATAGAGTAAGGCTTTGATAAATGAATTGTATAGTTATATATTCTCAATTAAAAATAAATGTTATGATAAAGTTAATAGATAGAGCAAATTCAAGAGGTCATTTTAATCATGGATGGTTAGATACTAACCACACTTTTAGTTTTGCAGATTATTATAATCCAGAAAGAATACATTTTGGAGTATTAAGGGTAATTAATGACGATACAATTAAACCCAATGAAGGTTTTCCTCTACATCCACATCAAGATATGGAGATTGTTTCCATCCCTATAAAAGGTTATATACGACATGGTGATAGTATTAATAATTCTGAGGTTATAACAAGAGGTCAAATTCAAGTTATGAGTGCAGGAAAAGGGATTAGACATCTTGAATATAATGATAGTAAGACAGAAGATTTAAATTTGCTTCAAATTTGGATATTCCCGAAAACTAAAGGTACAGAACCAAGATATAACAACTATGATATAAAAGATTTGGTAAAGCAAAATGATATTTCCTTAATCCTATCTCCAAGTAGTGAAGCGTATCTTAATCAAGATGCATGGATTTCATTGGCTGATTTGGATAAATCAGTAAATAAGACATATAACTTATATGGAAAGAATACAGGAGTTTACATTTTTGTGATAGAAGGTGAGTTAGAAATAGAGGGTGAAATCTTATCAAAAAGAGATGGAATGGGAATTACCGATGTAAGCAGTTTTGATGTTAAGGCATTAGAAAATTCGGAAGCAGTTTTCTTTGAAGTAGCAATGTAAATAGAAACAAAAATAAGAATCCAAAAAATATAAAAGTATGAAAAACATTGTAATTATCTCTACAAGCGTAAGAGAAGGCAGATTAGGTCATAGAGTATCTCTATTTTTAAAAAACTATTTAGAAGAAAACTCAATAGCTAATTGCGAAATATTAGATTTAAAGGAATATGACTTTCCTATTTTTGATGAAAGATTAATATACCAAAAGAACCCATCTTCAAAACTATTGGATTATGTTGATAGATTTAATAAAGCAGATGGAATAATTATTGTTTCTTCTGTTTATAATTATAGTTATCCAGCTTCACTAAAGAATGTAATTGATGTATTATATGGTGAATGGAAAAGAAAAGTAGTAGCATTGACATCAGCAACAATGGGTACTACAGAAGGATTGCCAACAGCATTCCAGATAGAAAACACTATTTCACAAATGGGAGCAATAGTATCGCCAGTTAAATATTTTGCAACAAGTATTGCAAGTGAGTTTAATGAAGACGGAACTGCAACAGATAAAGAAAAGATGGGAAAGAGAGCAAAACCAATGATTGATGAATTAATGTGGTTGGTAGAAAAACTAAAAGAATAATACGGATATTAGACCTTTTATAAATAAAGACAGGTTATCTTTCAAAAGGTAACCTGTCTTTGTTTTATGTAAGATAGAAAGAATTTAATCCTTTAGAAAAAATATGACACAAATACGATATAAATTGTTGTAATTAAATAATGATTCCAATGTTCAATTCCCTTAGTAGAATTAATAATAGAATATTTTAACATTTGCAAGTCCTATTACACTTTATTTTTGTAACTATCTATTATTCAATTTCCATACACTGATACGCCCTCCTTAGTAGAGTGTATTAGTGTATCAAGTTTAATAGTTACAGACTTGCACTAAGTCAAGTATGCTTAGTGCCAAGTCATGTATCTTGATTTATTAAAAATCTTTTGGAATGCTTTTTAATATACATAGGCAAATATAGGCTCTATAATATTTAAATAGGTAATCAATAATTCTTAACTTTGCCCAATTAATAGTCCAGAAAGATTAAATCTTTTTCCAAATAGATTAAATATAAATCCAAAAAGATTTAATATAAATTCAGAAAGATTTAATCTATTTTCAAGAAGTAACCTACAATATCCAATTTTTTCTCTCTTTGTAATTATTATTGTTATATATATACAAAAAAAATAATATTTTTATGGAGAATGTACCAACACCTTGCGTAGCCTTCAGGTGGGGTATATTCATTTTCTGCTTTTATTAAATATTTTTACCCACTCAAAACATTATAGAACGAGTATTATAGATACATTTAGAAATAAAGTAAATGTATTATCTCATTTATTAAACACTATAAATTAAAATAGGATAATTTTTATTTCAAATTAAATCTCATTGATAAGCCAAAGGATGGTTTTGAGTTTATTGAGGGAAGGCAGTAGGGAGTTAGGTTTAGGGATAGGTTAGGGGAGATGTCGTAGTCGAATAGATGACCGTAGACCATTGCATCTACTATATTGAGAATGTAGACTGCTGCTCCTGCAAATATGCTTAATTCAAAGTTTTTTTCGTAGGCATAATAGAGATTATAAATACTTTCATCGGGAAAATTGGCGTAATCAGGATTTCGTCCTTCTGTAATTCCATTTGCCCTTAGTCGGTATTCTGTCATAAATTTATGAGAGCCTTGATAATTGTAGATTGCAAATCCAACTGCTGTTCCTATTCCTCCATATATTATAGGAATCTTCCAAGCTTGCTTATTATATACTTGCCCAAGTCCTGGTAGAAAGGTGGAATAAAGAGTTGCTCTCCCTGGTGAATGTGGCTTTGTTTTTTGTATTATTTCTTTAGTAATTGAAGGTATTGTGTCTTGTTTTATTTGATTATTATCAATAGTTTGTCCTAAGCTACATAAAGCAAAGCTTAAACAAAGGATTGATAATAAAAATTTACGCAAGGTCATCTTTATTTACCTTCTATAATAGCAATTATTCTTTGAAAGTCTTTATCGTTTGAGAATGGTATTGAAATTGTACCTTTGCCTCTTTGGGAACGTTTAATATCTATTTGAGTTGATAGTTTTGTTGATAGCTCTGTTTTAAATTCTGCATGAATTTCTGGAAGTGGTTTATTTGAAATTGCTTTTGCTTTAAATTTTGTTGGTATTGGATTTTTTATTTCGTTTACCATTGCTTCAACTTGACGAACAGAAAGCTCACGATCTATAATTTGTTTCATTAGATCAAGTTGTTGCTCTTCTGATTCAAGATTAATTAAAGCTCTAGCATGTCCCATTGATAGGGTATTGTCTTGAATTGATATTTGAATTACTGCTGGAAGTTTTAAAAGACGCAAGTAGTTTGTTATGGTTGAACGATTCTTTCCTATCTTTTCACTCATTTGTTCTTGTGTAAGTTTACAACTTTCTATAAGTGCTTGTAGTGAAAGGGCTATTTCTATGGCGTTTAAGTTTTCTCTTTGTATGTTTTCTACTAATGCCATTTCCATCATTTCGTGATGAGTGGCAACACGTATATAAGCTGGAATTTCTTTTAATCCTGCTTGTTTAGCTGCTCTTAAACGACGTTCTCCTGCAATTAGTATATATTTGTTTTTCTCTCCTTTAGTTACAGTAATAGGCACTATTACTCCTTGTTGTTTTATGGACTGAGATAGCTCTTCTATTGCTTGGTCATCAAATTCTTTTCGAGGTTGGTAGGGGTTCGCTTCTATGCTCGTAAGAGGTATAAAATCTATTGAAGCTGTAATCGATGTATTGTAATCAGCTTCAGGATTTGTTGTTTCCATGCTTTGCAGTAATGCCCCCAAACCTCTTCCTAATACTTGTTTTTTTGCTGCCATAATATGGTTATAAATCTTATTTTTGTTCTTTTGGTTTGCTGTTCTTGTGAATTATTTCTTGAGCTAAATTAATATAGTTTACACTTCCTGTGCTTGATGCATCATACATAATTACCGATTGTCCATAACTTGGGGCTTCTGCAAGTTTTGTATTATTGTAGATAAGAGTGTCAAATACCATTTGTTTAAAATGATTTCTTACATCTTCCACAACTTGACGAGCAAGTCTTAGACGTGAATCAAACATTGTTAATACAATTCCTTCTATATCAAGATTTGTATTAAGGCGTGTTTGAACTATTCGTATAGTGTTAAGAAGTTTACCTAATCCCTCAAGTGCAAAATATTGACATTGCACTGGTATAAGAACAGAATCAGCTGCTGTAAGAGCATTTATTGTTACAAGTCCAAGGGAAGGAGAGCAGTCTATAATTATATAGTCGTAATCATCTTTCAATTGGTCTGTAATTGCTTTCATCTTATATTCTCTTTCTTCAAGCTTTGGTAGTTCTATTTCTGCTCCAACTAAATCTATTCTTGCTGGTAACACATCAAGGTTTGGTGTGGAGCTCTCATGAATTGCTTCTCTTGGGTCTGCTCCATCTATCAAACACTCATATATACTACTTGTTACATCTTCTGGCATTATTCCTAATCCAGAAGAGGCATTAGCTTGAGGGTCTGCATCTATTAGAAGAGTTTTTTTCTCCATAACAGCTAATGCAGCACTTAAATTTATTGCCGTAGTAGTTTTCCCAACGCCACCTTTTTGATTTGCTATCGCAATTATTTTACCCATATTTTACTTTATAAACTAAAAAGCTGTCCTTTTTTGAACAGCTCTGAGTTTTTATTCCTTAATATCAAAACTGAAATCATCGAAACTGTTTGTGCTGAAGCTATTTTCTTCTTCTATTTCGTCTTCAAACACTGGCTCAACACCTGTTTCTATAAAGTCCATAACACCTTGAAGTGCTTTTAAAAACTTTTCATGGTCTTCTTTATACAGAAAAATTTTATGTTTTTCGTAGGTAAACGAACCATCTTCGTTATTAAATTTACGCTTGCTTTCCGTGATTGTTAAGTATTTGTCACCAGCCTTTGTTTCTTTTACGTCAAAGAAATAAGTTCTCTTTCCTGCTTTAACTGCTTTTGAAAACACTTCGTCTCTCTCTCTTGTAGATTCCATATTGATTTGAGTTGTTAAATTGGTTATTTGAAAGGCAAAAATATATAATTTATTCAATATAATAACGATATATTGTATATTTTTCTTCTTTTACTTTGCTTGTAGCTTGATTTATCTTACTTTAAATAATTTCTTACACCAAATATTGAACTTCCTACTCTTACAATTGTACTTCCTTCTTCAATTGCCAAAAAATAGTCAGAACTCATCCCCATAGATATTTCACAAAAGCTATTTTCTGCTTTGAAAAACTCTTCTTTTAATCGTTCAAATATCTCTTTAAGGTTTTTAAATTCCTTTCTTGTTTGGTTTTCATCATCTGTAATTGAACCAATTCCCATAACCCCACAGGTTTTTATATTCTGCATTGCTTTGTATTCTTCATTTAATAATAAATCTTGAGCTTCTTTTTCCAAAAGTCCAAACTTAGTTTCTTCGTGAGCAATGTCAATTTGTAGAAGGCAATTAATAACTCTATTATTCTTTATGGCTTCTTTATTTATCTCACTCAATAACTTAATACTATCCACACTATGAATTAAATTAACAAAAGGAGCGATATACTTAACCTTATTGGTTTGAAGATGACCTATCAAATGCCACTGAATATCCTTAGACATAATTTCATACTTATCCCTAAGCTCCTGAGGTTTATTTTCCCCAAAAACCCTTTGACCTTCATCATAAGCTTCTTGAATTATCTCCACAGGCATAGTCTTAGAAACAGCAATTAACTTAACGTTTTTAGGTATATGCTTTTTTATATCTTGTAAATTATCTGCAATACTCATCATCTACTAAATTTTATTATGCAAAAGTAAGATAATTTATCCACTTAATAAAACACAATAGTATCAAAATTCAATATTAAGATCAAGTAAGAGAATATATTTTGAAAGATTTCTGTTTTAAAACTAATCAAAAGATTTTTGTTAGGTATATTATTAAATTTAATATTAGTATCTTTGCAATTGTAAAGCAACCTTTGTTCTATCGCTGGTAGATAATTTTCTACGAGAGGAAAGTCCGGGCAACATAGAGCGCCATACTACCTAACGGGTAGGCAATGCTTTAATGTATTGACAGCAAGTGCCACAGAAAAAAACCGCCTTAGCAATAGGGTAAGGGTGAAAATGTGAGGTAAGAGCTCACGCAATAGCTTAGTGATAAGTTGTTGGGGTAAACCTTATGGGTTGAAAGACCAAATATATCAGTCCAGAGCTGCTCGCTCATATTGGCTGAGGGGTAGGTCGTTGGAGGCTTATCGTGAGGTAAGTCATAGATTAATGATAGAAGCCTTTTAGGATACAGAACCCGGCTTATAGAAGGTTGCTTTGCTTTTTTTTTGCTATCAAAACTAAACATTTTCTATATTTGTAGTGTTATTATACTTGAATGGACTTGGAAGAAATAATTGAAGGCTGTAAGAAAGGAAAACCTAAAGCCCAAAAAGCACTTTATGATATGTTTTCTAAAAGGCTTTTTGGTGTTTGTTTAAGGTATTGCAGGTGCAGGCAAGATGCTGAAGATGTATTCCAAGAGGCATTTGTTAAGGTCTTAAACAAGATAGACAAGTATGAAAATATTGGTTCATTTGAAGGTTGGATAAGAAGAGTTTTTGTTAATCATGCTTTTAATTATTATCGTTATGATAAAAGACAATTTCAAATATCAGATAATGATATTGATCTTTCTTCAGAAGATAAAGAAAATGATGGTTATATTGATGATTATTCAATTAATAAGATATTAGATGCTATTCAACAGCTTTCTAATCAACAGAGAATTGTTTTTAATATGATTGAAATAGAAGGGCGTTCTTATGAAGAGGTTGCAAAATTATTAGATGTTTCGCAAGAATGTATTAGAACTCATAATTTCAGGGCCAAGAAAAAGCTAAGAAGTCTATTGACTGAATTAAGAACGATAGATAAATAATAGATATAAATAAGGAAAAAAATAGATATGTCAGATAAATTAAAGAAAGAATTTGAAAATTTTGAATATTCTCCAAGTGAAGAACTTTGGGAAAATATCAAATCCCAATTAATTAAACCTAAGTTTAATTGGTTGGCTTTCTTAACCATTATTGGAGCTGGTGTTTTAGTTTTAGGTGCAATTATTTTGATTCTTTCTCCTGTAGTAAAAGAAAATAAAGTAACTAATTCGATTGAAAAGGAAATAAATAAAAATACAACTACAATTACTCAGGGGGAACAGCCTATAGTGGAAAAGCAGGATATTGTTTTGACACAAAATAGTGTTAAGGAAGAAAAAAATAATCCAATAACAAATTATGTCGAACCTAAAGCTAATAATACTGTTAGCTATGATAATAATATAGCTAATCAAAATAACAATGTTCAATTAAAAAAAGAAGAAAAAACTACTACTAAGTTGATTAAAAATCCTTCTTTTTCTTCAAATTATTCAAAAACAACTAATTTAAAAACTAATTCATTTATCCAACAACAGGAAATTTCTAATAAATCTCCAGAAATAAATACTAATGATACAAATACAGCAAGGCTACAACTTTTTATTCCTAATGCTTTTACTCCTAATGAGGCTACAAATAATATATTTAAACCTGCATTTACTAATTTAAAGAGTTATGAAATGAATATTTTTAATCGTAATGGAGTATTGTTATTTACTTCAAAAGATATAAATAGAGGTTGGAATGGTTATTATAATGGTCGTTTATGTGATATTGGAGCTTATGTTTATGTCATAAAATTTGAAAATTTAGAGGGTGTAAGCAACTCTCAAAGAGGTAGTGTAACCCTTATAAGATAAATAATTAGCACCATTATTCTATTTCTTTTAGTTAGTAATTTGTTAATATCTCATTACAAATAATTAATTACCAACGATTTTTTTAACTACTTTTGCACAATAAAACGATATATTTATATGGCAAAAATAGCAGAGTTAGAGAATATTGCTTCGCAAGTAAGAAGGGATATAATAAGAATGGTTAATGGTTGTTCATCAGGACATCCTGGCGGTTCATTAGGTTGTACAGATTTAATGACCGCTTTGTATTTTGATGTAATGGATATTAAACCCGAAAACTTCACTTTGGAAGGAAATGGAGAAGATATGTTCTTCCTTTCAAATGGACATATATCACCTGTTTGGTATAGTGTTCTTTCACGTAGAGGTTTTTTCCCAGTAAAAGAGTTAGCAACATTTAGAAAATTAGGTTCCCGCCTTCAAGGTCATCCAACACCTCATTATAATTTACCAGGAGTAAGAGTTGCATCAGGTTCATTGGGACAAGGTTTGTCTGTTGGTATTGGCGCTGCATTAGCAAAGAAACTAAATGGTTGCAATCATCTTGTTTATACACTTCATGGGGATGGAGAACTACAAGAAGGTCAAATTTGGGAATCAATTATGTTTGCATCTTCACATAAGGTAGATAATTTAATTTCTATTATTGATTACAATAAAGTTCAAATAGATGGTGGAACAGACCAGGTTTGTTCTCTTGGAAATCTTAAGGAGAAATTTCTTGCTTTTGATTGGGAAGTTTTAGAAATGCAGGGAAATGATATGAAAGATTGTCTTAGAATATTAAATGAATCTAAGCAATTGACAAAGAAAGGAAAACCTATTGTTATCTTAATGCATACTTTAATGGGATATGGAGTTGATTTTATGCAAGGATTAAACAAATGGCATGGCACAGCACCAAGCGACGAACAAGCAGCAAATGCTCTTTCTCAATTAAAAGAAACCTTAGGGGATTATTAATGAAAACATTTACCAAAATACTATGCCTTGCTTTAGCTCTTAATGTTGTTATATTTTCTTATGCACAGCAAAAACGAGTTAAACCTGTGGCTCAAATAAATAATCAAAAGACAAGAATACTGTTTATTCTTGATTGTTCTTATAGTATGTATGGTAAATGGCAGAGCGATACTAAAATAAAAATTACTCAATCAATTCTTTCAAATGTAATTGATTCCTTAAATAACCGTCCTAATCTTGAATTAGCACTAAGAGCTTATGGTCATACAAAGAATTATCCACCACAAGACTGTAATGATACAAAACTTGAAGTCCCCTTTTCAGTAAATAATAATGAGCTAATAAAAGCCAAGTTAAAAGCTTTAGTTCCTAAGGGAGCAACGCCAATAGCTAACGCTTTAGAAGCTTGTAAGGGAGATTTTCCAGAATGTAATAATTGTAGAAATATAGTTATAATGATTACAGATGGAATTGATGATTGTGGAGCTGACCCTTGTGAAATATCTCAAATACTACAAAAGGAAGGTTTTATTATAAAACCTTTTATAGTAGGTATAGGAAAAGGATTTAAAGAACAATTTCAATGTGCAGGAAATTATTTTGAAGCAAATAATGAAATAGAATTTTCAATGGCTTTAAATGATATTGTTAATCTTGCATTAAACAGTACAACTTGTCAAGTTAATCTTTTAGACAGTTATAAAGAATCAACAGAAACTAATGTTCCTATGATATTTTATGAAGCAAATAGTAAGCAACCTAAATACTCATTTATTCATACATTTAATTCAAAAGGACTTTCTGATACTTTAGAAATAGACCCATTAATTAATTATAACATTGAAATTCAAACTTTGCCAAAGGTAAAAATAGAAAATGTAAGCCTTAAAGCTGGATCACATACAATTATATCTGCAAAAACACCACAAGGAACAATGGTTTTAAAATATAAGGGGAAAGAACAACCAAATATAAAACTAGTAGGAGTTTTAGTTAAGAAAAAAGGAGAAAATAAAACTATTAACTTACAAAATATCAATACATCAGAACGTTATCTTGTTGGTAAATATGACTTGGAAGTACTGACTCAACCACGATTAAACCTTGAAAATATAGAAATAGGACAAAGCTCAACAACAACAATTGAAATTCCATCTACAGGCACAGCTCTTATAACTAAACCTACAGAAACTCTATCGATCTTATTTGTAAAAGAGAATAATAATTGGGAATTTGTAACAAATCTAAATGACACAAAAACAGAAACAATAACATTATTGCCAGGACAATATCAAATAGTTCTTCGACCAAAACAAAGTACAAAAACAAAAGAAACAAAAATAAAAGAATTTAAGATAGAATCAGGAGAGGCAACAACAATAGTAATAGAAAATAAATAACAAGTAATAATGAAAAAATATACCATTTTAGGAAACAATGATACTCGTTCAGGATTTGGAGATGGCTTAGTTGAATCAGGAAAAAGAAATCCTAACGTAGTTGCATTAACTGCAGACCTAACAGAAAGTGTGAAAATGACAGCCTTTAAGAAAGAATTTCCAGAAAGATTTTTTCAAGTAGGTATTGCAGAAGCAAATATGATAGATATAGCAGCAGGAATGGCAGTAAGCGGTAAAGTTCCATTTGCAAGTTCGTTTGCAGCATTTGCAACAGGAAGAGTATATGACCAAATACGTCAAAGTGTAGCATATTCAAATACAAATGTAAAAATAGGAGGCTCACATGCAGGAGTAACCCTTGGAGAAGATGGAGCAACACACCAAATACTTGAAGATATAGGATTAATGAAAATGCTACCAAATATGGTTGTGATAAATCCATGCGATTATAATCAAACTAAAGCAGCAACAATAGCAGTCGCTGAATATAATGGTCCTGTATATATCCGCTTTGGGAGACCTAAAGTACCAATATTTATAACAGAAGACACTCCATTTGTAATAGGAAAAGCTCTAATTTTAAATGAAGGAAAAGATGTAACAATTTTGGCAACAGGTCATTTAGTTTGGGAAGCCATAGTAGCAGGAGAGATATTAGCAGAGCAGGGGATAGATGCAGAAATTATTAACATACATACTATTAAGCCATTAGATAAAGAAGCAATCCTACGTTCCGTAAACAAAACAGGCTGTGTAGTAACTTGTGAAGAACATCAATATAATGGAGGCTTAGGAGATTCAGTAGCTCAATTATTAGCAAGAAACAATCCAAAACCAATAGAATATGTAGGAGTTGATGATGAATTTGGAGAATCAGGAAAACCAGAAGAACTAATGGTTAAATTTGGATTAAAAGCAGAAAATATAGTTGAAGCTGTAGAAAAAGTAATAGCAAGAAAATAATTTATTCAAAAGATAAATCTATAAACAAAACGTCATTTTCAAAAGAGATGACGTTTTTCTTTTTACATCAAAAAAGAGTATATAGTCTCTTTATACTTATCTTTTACTTAACATAATCATTATTATATTTATTTTACTGTAAGAATTTTTATTTGTATTTTATTCTTGGTTTGAAAAATTATATTACTTTTGCAGCAGAATTGGTTCTTTATGGATTAAAAGGGAATTAGGTGTGAATCCTAAACAGTCCCGCTGCTGTAAACTCTATGTTAAACAAGCATTTCTTCTTTAGCCACTGAATTTCAAAGATTTGGGAAGGCGAAATGCTTGGGAGTAAGTCAGAAGACCTGCCAATGATTTATTAAGTTTTTGAGCTTTCGAGGAAAAGGCTTGAGACAACTTTAAGATTTCATTGGATTTATCCTTTTGATTTTGTCTTTGATTTTGTCTTTATTATAGTCTCACTCGATGCTCTAATTTATTAAGTGTTTATTCACATAAATAAAATAAAAAGAGTATGAGAAAATTAATTTTATTACTTTCTATGGTAATTGCGTCAAATGTTTCTTTTGCACAATTTGACGGATCCGTTGGCACTTCTGGATGTCAGGCTATTGGTATTTCTAATCCTAATATTGTTTCTTGGGCTAAGGGTGTTGAAGTAAAAAGAGGATTTCAAGGAACTTCTTCTACAAGTTATGCTGCTTATGGTAAACACTATATGGCTCAAGGTGTTCCTGATAGCACTACCACAAGAGCTATTTCATTAGGTAGAAATGGTGAGGCTATCATTACTTTTGATAGACCAATTATTAATGGCACTGGTAATGACTTTGCTGTGTTTGAAAATGGTTTTAGTTCTACTTATTTAGAACTTGCTTTTGTTGAAGTTAGTAGTGATGGTGTACATTATTTCCGTTTCCCGGCAACTTCAAATTCAACTTCTGAAGGAGATATTGACCCTACTTTAATTAATAATCTTGCAGGAAAATATGAAGTTGGTTATGGTACCTCTTTTGATTTGGATAATCTTAATGATGATGCTAACTTGGATAAGTTTAATATTAGATTTGTTAAACTTGTTGATGTTAATGGTGGGGTTGATATGGATGCTCAAGGAAATATTATTTACGATGCTACCTCTGGAGGTCCTGCAACCGGTTTTGATTTAACTGGTGTATGTGTATTAAATGGTGGAAATCCTTATCTTATTTCTAATTTTGAAAGTATGCTCAGTCAAGCTAATACTTATGAAATTGTAAATGCAACTAATGGAACTGTTGATAATAATGGGAATTATCATCGTTACTATACAAATAATGGTGTTGTATTTGAGGCTTTAGGTCTTTATGGAGGAAGCTTTGCTTGCGGATTTGGTTTATCTAATTTAACAACTAATTCTACCTCTACAAGTTATTATGAATCTGCTGCAAATATGGGCTTGGAAGGTCCCGATTCAGTTTATCTTAATGCTTATTATAGTGATTATGCTGGAACACTTGAACATAATATTGTAAGAATGGCAGACAGTTCTTTATTTAAACCTATGGGAGTTTATGTTGATAATTCTCTAAGTACCTATAATTATAATACATCAAATTCACTTTCTGATTATTGGTTAACAATTATTGCTTATGGATATGATGCAAGTGGAAGCATAACAGATAGTTCTTTTTTATATTTGGCTGACAAAAGAAATGGTGTAAATATAAACGTAAAAGATTGGACATGGTTAGATCTTTCAAATTTTGGTGAATGTTCTAAAGTTATATTTAAGTTAGAAACTAATGATAATAGTATATATGGAATGAACCCTCCTGCTTATTTCTGTTTAGATAATTTTGTTATTCAATCAAGTACACAAATTCCTGATGTCCCTATGAATGTTACTACTTTGACAGCTTCTAATATAGGATATGATTCAGCAACTCTTAATGGAACACTTTATAGTGGAACTCAAACTATTATTAATAAAGGTTTCCAATGGAGACTAAATACAGAAAGCTCTTGGAATGATGTTATTGTTAGTGGAAATGACTTTTCTTATGCTTTAACTAATTTAATTTCCGATACTACTTATATTTATCGTGCTTTTGCTACAAGTGCAACTGATACTGTTTATGGAACTGAAGTTAATTTCACTACCTTAGATAATTCTGGCTTTGAAAATATTAATAGTAATAATATTTCCATGACTCTGTATCCTAATCCAACATCTGGATTATTTAATGTTAATATTGAAGGATTAAACTCTGATGCAAAGATTTTTGTTTGTGATGCACAAGGAAGAATTATTAATTTAAAATCATTCAATGCCAACAATAATATAATAAGTTTTGACTTGTCTTCTTATCCTAAAGGAGTTTACTTTATCAAAGTTATGACAGGCCAATCAACTTCAAGTAAAAAACTCATCGTTTTCTAATAAAAAAGATAGTTTTAGTTAGGTCCTAAGGGTGGAGGCTTTACGCTTCTACCCTTTTTAATATAGAGTTATATGATTTATATTTCTTATATCATTTTCAAGCTAAGTTTCATTTTATATTACAAGCTTACTTTTATTTAAAAATAATATTGTACTTTTGTACACTGTAATTGGTTCTTGTTTTTAGATTAAAAGGGAATTAGGTGTGAATCCTAAACAGTCCCGCTGCTGTAAACTCCATAGCTTAATAGGTGTTTTTTTCTTTTGCCACTGAATTTTATTTGGGAAGGCAAAACACTTGGGAGTAAGTCAGAAGACCTGCCAATATTTTATTTACTTTTAGTATGCTCTCGAGGAAAGAGCCTAAAATTATATGACAAAACAAGTTTTTATTTACTTATTATTGGTATCTATTACCCTACCCTTCTACTCTCTTGCTCAAAAGATTGATAGTATTAAATCTATTACACTTAAAGAGGTTTCTATTTTTGATACAATTAAAACAGATTCTCATCCTAAACAATCATCTTCAAGAATTGATAATACTATAATTGAAAAGATTCAATCTTCATCTGTTGGAGATTTAGCAAAATATATTGCAGGGGTTACTGTTAAGGACTATGGTGGAATTGGTGGCTTAAAAACTATTTCAGTTCGTGGTTTAGGTTCTAATCATAGTGCTATTGTTTATGATGGAATTAGTGTTACGGATTTCCAAACTGGTCAAGTCGATTTAAGTAAGTTTTCTTCCAATAATATTAAGGAGATTAATCTATATAACGGTCAGTCTTTTTCCTTACTTCAACCTGCAAGAGCTTTAGCTTCTTCAAATGTATTCTTTATTGAAACTCTTAAGCCTTTATTTGACAGTACTGAAAGATTTAAAACTGTTTTAAAAGGAACTTACGGTTCGTTCAATTATGCAAATTTAGGAATAAACACAGCTTTTAAATTAAATAAGATTTGGACTTCATTATTAGATTTAGACTTAAACAATTGTGCTGGGAATTATCCGTATTTGCTTCGTTATGGAAATAATGTTAATGACAGTACTTCTAATGAAAAGAGAAAAAATTCAGATTATTTTGGCTTTCGTGGAGAATGGAATATGTTTGGAAGCTTTAATTCTAAAACAGACCTTAAAATAAAAGCTTATTATTTTTATTCTGAAAGAGGTTTACCAATGAGTACTACACTCTATTATTTAAATAGTGGTCAAAGGCTTTGGGACGAAAACTTTTTCTTGCAATCTGTCTTTACACATCGCTTTAATAATAAATTGCAATATCGCAACCATCTAAAATCTCTTTATTCCTATACTCATTATTATGATTCTAAGACTTCAAATTACTTGGGTTATGAAAGTGATAAGTATTATCAAAGAGAATATTATATGAATAACGTTGTATCTTATGAGATTTTCAAAAACTTCTTTTCGTCCTTAAGTAACGATTTCTTTTATAATAATCTTAATTCTCCAAACATGTATGTTACTTCTGCTAATAGACTTTCTTCTATTACAGCTTGGAGTTTTTTATATGATAATTCAAAACTACTAATCAATGCAAATGTTTTACATACTTTTGTTGAGGACAAGTCTGATTTATCTTCTTCATCTAAAACAGAACATCATTTCTCCCCATTTTTATCATTAGGTTATACTTGGTTTAATTCTCTAACTATTAGTCTTTTTTATAAAGATATATTTCGTATGCCTACTTTTAATGACTTATATTTTAATCGTGTTTCTGAATCTAAGCTAAAACCAGAAATAACTCAACAATTCAATCTTCATTTTGAATTCTCAAAATATCTTGGAGATTATAAAACAACTTATTTAAATATCTCTTTAGACGCTTACCATAATAAGGTTAAAGAAAAGATTGTTGCAGTTCCTCAAAGAAATTTATTTATATGGTCTATTATTAATTTTGGTCAAGTTAATATAAATGGTATTGATTTTCAAGCTATGTTTAGGGCTTATCTTACACATTCTATTGATTTAAAGATCCGTGGTACATACTCTTATCAAAGTGTTGTTGATGCTACAAAAAAAGGATCTACAACATATAATAATCAAATCCCCTACACTCCTATTCATTCTGGCTCTTTATTTATTAACTTGACACATCCTTTTATTGATATAGCTTACACCATTAATTTTGTTGGCAAGCGTTATGCTTTGCCTGAAAACATTGATAGAAACTTACTAAAACCATATCAAGAGCATTCAATTACTATATCAAAAGACATTTCTTTAAACAAACATAATGTAAATATTGGCTTATCTTGCCTTAATATATTTGGAGAGCAATATGAGGTAGTTATAAACTATCCTATGGCTCAACGACAATTCCGTATTAACTTTAAAATAAATTTATAATGAAAAAAACAAAATGGCTTTTAACCTTCCTTTTTATAGGATTTATCTTTGTTTTTGTTTCATGCACTGACGATACAAATGACAGAACAACTACAACAGAAGAAACACTTCCTAAAGGTTTCTTCATACTTTGTGAGGGAAATTGGGGAAATAATAATTCCTCTCTTGATTTTTACGATGTAGAATCACAAAAAGTAACATTAGACTTATTTAATAATATTAATGGTCAGGGTTTAGGTGATACTGGTAATGATATGATTGAATTTGGAGATTATATTTTTATTGCCGTAAAAGGTTCTGCTTGTATTCATGTTATTAATAAGGATACAGGTAAATTAATAAAAAGAATTCCTGTTATAGACAGTGACGGAACTAATCGTAAACCTTCACGATTCTGTGCAACAAATTCTATGATTTACTTATGTACTGTTGATGGAAATGTGATTGAAATAAATCCTAATTCTTTAAGTCTTGGAAGAATTGTTAAGGTTGGACGTAATCCTGAAGATATTTGTATTTCTAATAACAAGCTTTATGTTACAAATTCAGGAGGTTTAGATTATAATACTTCCATTGGATACGATAAAACTGTTTCTGTTGTTGATCCTTCCACTATGACAGAATTAAAAAAGATTGAAGTTGGTTTAAACCCTGGTTTTATAAAACCTATTAAAGATGGTTTAGTTGGATTAATAGTAAAAGGTGATTACTCTGATATAAAATTTGTAACAATAAACACTAATACTGATGAATTAGAGAAAACATTTAATATCCCAATGTTAAACTTTGATGTTATTGACAATAATATTATTTATTTAAACTATGACTATTTTGGTTCTTCGACAGCAACAATAAAGATATTTGACTATAACACTAACACCACAACAAGTACTGATTTTATTAAAACAGCAGGCGTTATTAATCAAATAACTCTACCTTATGGAATAAATATTTCAAAATCTAATAGTGAGGTTTATATTACTGATGCGGTAGATTATGTTACGGGTGGTAAAGTTTTTGTATTTGATTTGTTGGGTAATTTTAAATACTCTCTAAATGTAAGCAATACTCCTTCAAAAGTAATAGCAAGAGATAAATAATATAATACCATTTTGATTTAATTGTTAATTATTATTCTTACATTTGCACTATACAATTAAAGAATAATGATTAACAATTAACCTAATGGAAAAGAAAGTTACTTTTGGTTCTAAATTTGGAACAATTGCTGTTGTTGCAGGTTCTGTTATTGGTTTAGGTAATATATGGAGATTCCCTTATTTGGCAGGCAGCAATGGCGGGTCTGCCTTTATTATTATATATGTGTTATGTAGTTTAACTATTGCAATTCCTATTATGATCAGTGAATTTGTAATAGGTCGTTCAACAGGTAAAAATGCTTTTGGAGCTTTTAGAGATTTGTCTAAGAATAAAATTTGGTGTTTGGTTGGTTTACTTGGCATTATAACTGTTTTCTTTATATTTTCTTTTTATTCTGTTGTTGCAGGTTGGGCAATATCTTTTTTTCAGACGGCAATTACAGATGGTTTTACAGGAAGAGATACAAAAGAAATTCATACTAATTTCATTAATTACATTAACTCAGGTTGGAAACCTACAATTTCTGCATTAATATTTATTCTTATGACTGCAGGAGTTGTTATTGGTGGAATTGAAAAAGGTATTGAAAGAATTAATAAAATACTTATGCCAATGCTTGCTCTGATTCTTATTGGATTATTGATTTATTCTACTACTCTTTCTGGCTTTAGTCAAAGCATAGACTTCCTTCTTAAACCTGATTTCTCAAAAATAGAAATAGGTACTGTACTTGCTGCTATTGGTCAATCATTCTTTTCTATGAGTTTGGGTATGGGTTGTATGATTACTTATGGTTCTTATCTAAAAACAAATACTTCTCTCCCTCGTCTTGCACTTATTATTGGTATTGCTGACTTATGTATAGCTATTATTGCTGGCTTTGCTATTTTCCCTGGAGTATTTACTTATGGAATTGAACCAACCTCTGGTCCTACCCTTGTTTTTGAAACTCTTCCTTTAGTTTTTTCTATGATGCCTGCAGGAAATATTATAGGTGTTTTCTTTTTCTTATTAGTCTTTATAGCGGCCATTACATCTTCAGTTTCTATGCTTGAACCTATTTGTTTATTTACAATTCAAGAACTAAAAATTTCAAGAGTTAAATCAACTATTTTAATTTCTTCAATTGTAATGATATTAGCTGTTTTTTGTGCTTATTCACAAGTTGATGGTTCTACAATAAAACTATTTGGCAAAAGCTTATTTGACTTCTTAAATAATGCAACTGATAAATTTATGATGCCTATTGGAGCATTCTTTATAATTATTTTTATTGGTTGGGTTGCTAATAAAAATTTAGTCAGAGATCAGATTACAAATAAAGGTCTTTTATCCAATAAAGGCTTTAATGTTTACTATACTGCTGTTAAGTATTTTATCCCTTTAGTTCTTTCATTATTTGTTCTCAATCTATTGGGTATAATTAATTGCTAATAAAGAAAATACAATATAATTTACAACTATTTTGATGATATATTTATATAAATAATCTCTTACTAACAATTACTTATATTGAAGCATTAATTTCAATTGTATTTTTAATAATCAATTCTTTCATTTTATCTCTATATTAATGATTAATCTCTATTTAAGTGGAGTCTTTTAAATAATTATTATTCTAAATATATATTAGTGATGCTTGTTTCTAATATTTTCAATCACAGCAAATAATAATTCATTATCTATAGGTTTTTCAATAAATTCATTGCATCCAGCTTCAAAAGCTTCTCGCTTTTCATGAGTCAGTACCTTTGTTGATACTACAATAATAGGTATGTCATTATTATTTTGTTTTATTCTTTTAATAACTTCACAACCATTTATATCTTGCATTTTTAAATCCATAATTATTATGTCTGGCATTTCTTTAGTAACTTTTTCAACAGCCTCTAAACCCCTTTTTGCAAAAGCAATATTATAGTTCTTTTTAAAAATAGCTCCTAATAATTTACGTGAGCAATCATCTTCATCAACTACAAGGATTTTTGTTTCCATTTCTATATCATTACCTACCTCTATATTATTATCTTTTTCATTTTTATCATCAAGAATAATTAGTTTTGAAGGTATCCAACCCCAAAATGTACTACCTTTCCCTTCTTCTGATTCAACTCCATATTTTGCACCAATAATATCCATTATTGATTTGGCAATTGTAAGACCTAAACCTGTTCCTTGCTCAAATGAATCAGATTTTTCGAAGTGATCAAATATTTTTGTTAAGTTTTCTTTTTTGATTCCTATCCCAGTGTCTTCACAATAAAACCTTATCCCATTATCAACAACAGAATAACCAATTTTAATATATCCCTTATTTGTAAATTTAATTGCATTATCAATAAATATTTTGAATATTTGTATTAGCCTAACTTTGTCAAGCAAAACAATACAACTCTTATGAGGAATATCTATAATAAATTCAACACCATCTTTTAATTTATGTTTGAATAAGCTTTCTATTTCATCATAATATTGCTTCAAATCAAACTGAATCCTTTTCATTTTTAAAAATCCTGATTCAATTTCAGAAAGATCAATTATATCGTTTACTATATTTAGCAGATTATCATTATTATCTTGGATAATCTTAATATATTCTTGTTTTTCTTCATCATTGTCAGATTTAATAATAAGATTTGAGAAACCAATAATTGCATGTAAAGGAGTACGAATTTCATGAGTAATATTTGAAATGAAACTTGATTTTAATTTATCACTTTGAATAGATTTTTCAAGAGCTTTATTAAGCCTAAATTCAATTTGTTTATATTTATCGATATTGACAATCATTCCATTAACAACTCTATATTTGCCATCATCATCTTCAATAATATTAATTATTCCGCTTGATTCCCACCATGAATTATTTTCTTCTCCAGGAATTATTCCATAAAATTCAATATGAAATTCGTGTTGATTATCAATATCTTTTATGCTATTAAAGAAAGAAAGAAGTTTTTCCATCTGCTCAGGAGATAAATAACTTTTTACAAAATCAATATCCCCTTCTTGTATTGATTCCATTAACCCATCATTATTAGCTATTCCAAATTTGAATTTTTGAGTTCTTTCATTATAAGACCAAGACATAACTTTTAATGTTGGCATAGCAATGGATAATAGTTTTATACTTTGCTCTAATTTCTTTTCTTTTTTGTCCTTTCCTATTATTTTTTTCTTTAGCTTGTTATTCTTTTTCTTTTCAATAATTACAACCAAAATTATTATCAGAATAATTACAAGGAGAAGTATAATATATCTATAACTATAAATGTATCCCTTGTATTCATTTTTTAGAATAGAATTACTTGGGATTACTTTTGTATTACCACCTTTTTCAATAATCTTGTTAAAATCAAAAATAGGAATAGGAGTAATATATTCAGTAACCATTCTATCAGTAAACTCTCCATTGAAAATTCTTATAGCTTTAACGGCAGCAGCTTTTCCATTTTCTTTTGGTGATTGCACAAATCCTCCAATAAATCCAGAACCAATAAGTTCATCGTATATACAAAATATAGGAACTTTTATAGCTTTAAAAAATATATGGATTAGTTCGGAGTCTGAATATTTTCTTCCTTTTTTATCTATTGACCAAGTACTGAATATAATAAATGAATTTGGATCTAGGTTCTTACATTTTTGTAATAATTCTTCTTTACTATTAACATCAAGTCCATATTCAATTTTAATTCCATCATTATAACCTATTAGTGTATTTCTTGCTTGTTCGGCGAAGAAAATACCTGTTGGTGATTTATCTCCCCAAACATATACTTTCTTTGTATTTGGGAACATTTTTAGACCTAATTTATATGTCTGTGCAATTCCATAATCACTTATAATCCCTGTAATATTTTTAAAATTGTATTCTCTTTTTGTATCCAATTCGGAAACAAAAACAATAGGGATTTTACTAATGATGGAATCTGTATATGTTAAAAATACATTTGTTGCTCCATAATCAAATACAACAATAACATCAACCTTTTCCTTAAGATTAGCAAAATAGTTTTTAACTATTTTTATCCTTGCATCAAGTTCTGGTATTATTTCTTCATCAAGATATAATTCTAAAAGTTTAATTGAATATTTTTCATCGTTAAACTTAGTCATTAAAGCTTTTTTGCTTTCTTGCGACCAATAACTATCTTCAGAAAAGGAACTAACATAAAGGACTGTTTTCTGATTATCATTTTTTGAGAATCCTAAAAGAGGGAATAATAGAAATAATAAAAATAAAATAGGTGCTATTCTAAATAATGAAGATTTATTCAATGGTTTTTTCATAATGATATGTTTTAAATCCATATTATGATGCGAATATACAACTTATTAATCTGTTTTCAACAATATTGTGAATATATAAGTAAGTTTATAAGTTTCTCATAACTTTTTGCTTGCCTAAACTATTTGTGAAATTTGATAAGAGAGTACCTCTTTATATTCCATGTATATATCTTCAAGAATAGTCATTTTCTTAACAAAGAAAACATATATCTGTTCGTTATCATCTTTTTTTAACATATTAACCCCATCAAGTTCAAAATACACTGCACTTACAATTTTATTTTGAACTCCATCAAAGTTTTCACTCCATTTCAAATCATTCCCAGCCTCTTTATCCCAAAGCTTTTTCATGGCATAGAAGTAACTATATATCTCATGTCTTTTTTCTTCACTTTTATTATCAATTTGAAAAAGAACCAAAGCCTTATTATGATCAGCATAGAACTTAAGTTGAGTAGATTTAATGCTTATCTTAGAGAGCAACCACTTACGTTTAATCTTATGCTTATGGCAATAAGTCTTAAACCCCTCCCAAAACGAAGTATTAATAGCTTGCTTTTCTTCTTTACTGAACATAGAGTAAATAACTTGTAATTAAAGATTCAATATCTGATTTGAATGGTCTTTAGTTTTAATTTCTTTTGGAGATATTATTCTTTCAACAATACCTTCTTCATTAATAATAAATGTGGTTCTAAGAGTACCCATATAAGTTTTGCCATAAAGTTTTTTTTCACCCCAAACTCCAAAAGCTTCAACTAAAGTTTTATCAGTATCAGCAATTAAAGTAAAAGGTAGATTATTCTTTTCCTTAAACTTATTATGAGAAGCTTGACTGTCTATGCTAACACCTATAACTTCATACCCAGCCTTACGCAAATCGCTATAACCATCTCTTAAACTACAAGCCTCAGCAGTACAACCAGAAGTATTATCCTTAGGATAGAAATATAAAGCAATCTTTCTACCTTTATAATCAGACAACTTAACTTCTTGTCCATTTTCATTTACTCCCAAAACCTCAGGAGCTTTGTCCCCAATCTTTATCATAACTTAAAAATTTTAATGTTATACTTTTTAAACGCAATAAATGCAAATATGTTTAATTCATGTTGCAGTTTTATTCTTTTGCATTAATCAAAATAAGGTTGAATTTTGTTATTTCAATAATTGTTTTTAATTTTGCCGTTCTAAAATCATTGGATGTTTATTAGTTTATTAAAATCGGATATTGTATTATAAGAATCTGTGTCGTTTTACAGATTCTTCCATTATTTATTCTCAAATAGTTCATTTGGGGATATAGTCATTTATTTTAAAATTTTTAACGCTCATATTTTGAGAAATCATAAGAATGATTTCCTTTATGAGATATAATACAAATAATCATGAATAAAGAAAATAAATTAATAGCAGATTTCGATTTTCAATTAGTAATAAACTTTTTTGCAGGTATAAATAGTCAAGGACCTGGAGGAGAAAAAGAAACATTAAAAGCATTGAGCTTTTTGGAAAAAACCTCTTCTCAAATAAAAATAGCAGATATAGGATGCGGAACAGGAAAACAAACAGCAGTTATAGCTTCAAATCTTGATTGTAAAATTACAGCTGTTGACATTGCACCTAAGATGATAGAAGGGCTTAATAAACGAATAAGAAAAGAGAATTTAACCAATAAAGTCTCTGGACTTGTAGCTTCAATGTGTGAATTACCATTTAAGAAAAATGAATTTGATGTAATTTGGGCAGAAGGTTCAATCTATCATATAGGGTTTGAAAAAGGATTGAGAGAATGGAGACAATTTCTTAAACCAAATGGCTTTATGGCAATAACAGAATGTTGTTGGTTAAGTAGTCAACGTCCAAAAGACATGAGTTTTATAGTAGATAATATTTCTGAAATTGATACAATCTCCAATAAATTAAAGATAATTGAAAACTCTGGCTACAAACCAGTAGCACATTTCATTTTACCAGAATATTGTTGGATTGATAACTTTTACGAAATCACAAAAACTCGTTTTAAAGAATTTCTTGAAGAAAATAATTACAGCGAACCTGCAAAAGATTTTGTTGAAAGAATGGAACATGAAATAGAATACTACCAAACCAACAAAGAATACTTTGGTTATGTCTTCTTTATATGTAAGAAGACACAAGACTAATTAACAATTAAATTTTAATAACAATGAATAATCTATCATTATATGGTTGGAATAATACATTGTTCCAACAAAAACAAACATCACAATTTAATAATTTCTCACATGGTCGTGTATCAGTAGTACATAGAACATGCTATGAAGTAATTGCCGAAGACGGTTTATTCCTGTGTGAATTAACAGGGAATATGCTATATGGAAGAACTTCGGAAGAATACCCTTGCACTGGAGACTGGGTAATTTTTCAACCCACAGACCAAGACAAGGGAATAATTTATGATATCTTACCAAGAACAAAAACCCTGTACAGAAAGAAAACAGGAACAATATCGGAACGTCAAGCAATAGCTGTTCATGTTGATAAAGCATTTATAGTACAAAGTTTAGACTCTAATTTCAATGTAAGACGAATAGAACGTTTTATGGTTCAGATATTAGATGAAGGAATAACACCAGTATTAATATTGACTAAGGCGGACTTAGGTTTTGATGAAGAAAAAATAAAACATTCATTAAAACACCTTTCCGATAAGATGACTATTTTCATAACCAGTGTACATTCTCCAGAGAAGATAGATACTTTACGTAAATACATAAAACAAGGAGAAACAATAGTATTTACAGGCTCTTCAGGAGTAGGGAAAAGTTCTCTTATAAATGCTTTGTGTCAGGAAGAAATATTAGCAACATCTTCAATAAGTGATTCAACAGGGAAAGGGCGACACACATCAACACGAAGAGAAATGGTTTTACTCAATAATTCAGGAGTATTGATAGACTCTCCAGGAGTAAGAGAATTTGGAATAACGTCCGATAATGCCAATGCCTTATCTTCTGTTTTAGATATTTCAGATTTAGAAAAATCATGCCGATATAAAGACTGCACTCACACCAACGAACCAGGTTGCAGTGTTATTGAAGCACTTCTAAATGGAAAGTTAGATAATAGCGTTTACGAAAGTTACCTAAAACTTCGCAAAGAAGCTTATCATTTTTCAGTCTCAGAACAGGAGAAAAGAAAAAGAGATAAATCCTTTGGCAAGATGCTAAAAGACTATAAAAAACATAGTCAATAAAAATTGTCTATTTGATAAAATTGGGGTGCAATCAGAAATAAAAAAACAAAAAAAATATATACGCATTATTAAATAGGAAAAAACTTTTTTACTATTTGTGCATATAGAAATTTTATTTATTTATTTTTGATTGCACCCCTTTTTATATTGTACTTATTTACAGTAATATATCCCAAAAATTAAAAAATGATGTGATTGCACCCTGAGCCTGATTGCACCCCCTAAATTAGAATAAAATGACAAGAATTTAGAATTTGATTCTAATTTCTTGAAATCAAATTCTAAATCATTAGAATCAAATTACAATCCACCCCATAGAAAAATATTAGTTTTTCTGATGTCCTTATAAATAACTTATCGTGTAATTTAGAAATCAAGAATATTGCATTTACAACTTAAAACTACGTTTAAAAGAAATTATATGCAATTACCTCCGTCCAATCTTTTGATTTCCACGTCTGATTATTTGATCTCTACGTCTGATTACTTGATTATTTATACCCAATTATTAGATCTTTACCCCATGAAAACTTCATCTCCAGCCGCAAACATTGCATCTTCATAGGCTAAAGATAGCGTCTTTAAGGTCTAAACACTGCATCTTCAGGGTGTGAAGATAGCGTCTTTGAGGTCTGAACACTGCATCTTCATGGTGTAAACATAGCGTCTTCAAGGTATGAACACTGCATCTTTTTGAATATAGATTAAATCAATAGAAAAATTCTTTTCTTTTTTTATTATAATATTCAATCCTCCCCGAATAAGAAAAATTGAACCTCTTTTTTTTGAAAAATCAGTTACTCTTTTCCCTTATTAAATCTTTTAACCTACTAATAATCTATTTTTTATAAAATACTTTCTCTTAATAAATATCCATGTATAGAACCTCTTTCAATCATGAAATCGAGTATAGGGATAATCTTATTTTTCAATCTTATTTCTTCCTTGATTTTTTGTCTATTAATGAAAATAAATTTTCTCAAAAACTTCTCTAAGTAGTATAAAGTATTTGATTCTAAATCGTCGAGATTCAAAGAATTGTTATTTGATACAATTGTATAAATCCAGTCAATCCCATCATCTTTAAAGTTAGTTCCTATTGAATTCAAAACTCTTACAATAGAATACAATACATAAGGAATGTTTCCTATTTCTTTTGAAGAATTAGTATAAAGTGACAAATTTTCTTTTTTTAAACTATGCCAATCCTCAACACCATCATTCCACTTCAAAGCTAATAAGTAATTCCATACAACTTCCCTTAGATGATAAACTTTTGGATTGCCACACAATTCTTTTATTTTAGGATATAGTTTATTCCAAACATACCAAAACTGCTCCTGTTTTTTTAGCAAATCTTCTGCAATTACTATTTGCTCAATAAAAGATGCTGTTTCTTCTGAAGATGAAAAGGAATCAAGAAATGGCTCTATAAAAGTGTCAATTTCAGCTTTATCTCTGTATAAAATAAAGAAAGCGAATTTTTTGAATATATGAATACGTGATGAGTAAATGTCATAATAGTCTTCCGAGTCATCATTGTAACTTCTTCTATCTTTCAATAACCGTGAAGCCAATAAAGGCAAAGATTTCTTGTATATTTCTAAGTGAATTTTATCTTTTGTATCAGAAGGAATTAATTGAAAAACTATTTCCAAATCATGAATGTCAAGTGAAGCAATATCATGAATATCAAATGATATATTTTCAAAAGTAAAATCAGGATTTGTCTTGTCTAACTTTTCAACAATTGAACTTTTAGAAATTCTTCCCCAACCTTTTTCTTCCCTTATTTCCTCAATAATATTTTTATAAATAGGCTTGAGTTTTACATAGCCGAATAAAATTGATTGCGCGACATCTGAATTTTTATCCCACAATTTTGATTTGTGAATTGATTCAATAGCGTAATCGCATATTCTTTTGTACTCGCCAATAGACGTTTCATCGAAAAGAGACAAAACCATTATTGAAACATAATATTCTATTTCTTCTGGATATTCATTTATTAATGTGGGAATCGCACGAACAGATGCTTCAATACCGTCACTCATTTGATAATCGTAATCATCGCTAATTAGATCATTTAGATAAGAACGGATAATTTCTTTGCAGAAATCTCTATCTTCTTTTGATAGTTTGTCTTTGTATTCAATCATTAATTTTGAGCAAGAAAACCCTGGGATTGAATAATCCATAATACCCATATTTCGTCCAGATTGCAATTCAGCAACAAGTTGCTTTGTCTCATCTAATGCTAAAAGAGGATTGTTGTCATATTCCTCTTGTTTTGCAGTTTTAGTTTGATTTCTAGAGCCAATCAAAAAATCTGCCCAAGATCTTAACGTAGAATATTTAAAAACATCTTGGTATTGATTTAAGACTTCTTCACTTTCTTTTTTAAGTTCATCAGAAAGCTCTTTTGGGCTAAATTCTATTAGCAAATGGTTGTCGTCATGCTTTGATACTTTTGGTATTAGATTTCGTCTGTCCATTCTTGCCAACAAAATTCCGTAAGATTTGCTTGTTGAAGCATTTGATTTATGTTGGTCAATTATCCCATACAATTTTTCGATGAATTCAGAATTTTGTTCTTCTGTAAAACCTTTTACACCAAAAAGCTGATAATTTAAAAACAATGATTCTAAATTTGAGTTTCTATGTTTATCCTCACAAGTCTTCAATCTTTCATCTGTATATAAAATGTCTTTGATTTTATCCATTCCATAACCTATAGAATACAGCGATTTAGCTTGAAACTCATTTGTGCATCTAATTGTGTCCGTATGAAATAATTCTATCGTTTTAAATAAAATCAAAGCTATATCGTAGAATTTGTCAGGATTTGCAAGTACAACACTACAAACTATTGAAGTAAGAGATGCTGATTTTGATTTAATTGCAATTATGAGAAGTATTTTTTGAATTAATTCTGACTTTGATATTTGTGCTAACTCTAAAAGAATATTTTCTAATGCCATATGCATTGACTGCAATACGTGTGGAACACCAGGGCTTCCGTTGCCACGATACATATTCCAAATCGCACCACTCAAATATTGTGTTACTTCTGTTTTATTAATGTGCAATGTAACTTTTAATACATCTTTTTTTCCATAATCTGATTTACTATAAGATTCAACAGCCCTATTCGTAAAATCTATAATAAAATCAAGTGTTTTGTAGAATTCTATTTGTAATAACCATTTTATTGGTGTTTGATTTGCACTTGAAGGAAAATAATTGAAATTGTGTTTGTCTGTTAAGCCATATCTATTTTCCATTGTGTCTCTATCATATCCAAATCTGTCTTGTTTTTTCGGCTGTTTTTGCCAAAACAAATCACACAATTGAATAACGGATAGCGGAAGTGTTTTTATTAATTCAGTTGCCATGTATGGTTTCTCTAAAATTTTAGAGCAAAGTCCTTCGTATGGGTCTCTGTGGTCTGTCCATTTATTATCAACTACTTTGTCAAATATTTCTTTTAGTTCTGTCTTTAATTCATTGGCTGAATTGAAAACCACTTTTAGAATATTTTCTTCTGTTTCAGTTTTTTGAATTATACTCAATGCTAACAAACCTGCGTATCTTGTGGTTAATCCTTTTTTACTGAATTCGCACCAATCAGTTAAGACTGGTAAAACAAGTTTTAAATTTTTATCGAAAAAATCAGATTTATGTTTGTGAATAAGTGCAATTACTTCTTCCCATCCTTTACCTTTTGGCTTTATAGTTTCGATATTTTGAATTGATGAAATATCACTACATCCAATTCTTAATAGAAATAGTATGCGTTTTAATATTTTAAAATCATCTGCAATTATTTCTTGCTCGAAAAATTTAAAAAATGTCTCAGAATAATCTGACAGTAGTAAAGAGATTAAAATTTCATCTTTCCAAAATTGTGTAACCTCATCATTGGTAAATGCTCCCTGAATAAAACTTTCTATTTCTTTATTGATTTCAGATAATTGGTCAGATAACCATAACCTAAATGCTCTGCGAATTGGTAATGAATTCCCTAAGTCCCCAAAAAAGTCTTTGGTGTTTGAATAATTTGAAAAACTGCGAGAAACTATTTTATCCAAAGTCCATTCTTCATAAATGTCGTGAGTAATGAAATATCCATTATGAGTATCGTCATAACCAAGTATTTCGTCTTGCTTTAATTGAAACAATGCAGATTGCGGCAAACTATCAGCATTGATATAAAACCGCCCTGTTTCACATCTTTGTTTGGCAATGCTGATAATACACTTTTCTCTTTCAAGATGCAAATTGTCTTTTTGAATGATATTATTTTGTATTCGTTTTTTCCAAAGCAAGTCAATAAAACCCTTAAAGTTCCCTTGCTTATCTATATTTGAATAATACTGAACATATTCATTTAGATAAAATAGATTTCTAAGTCTTTCTACAAATTTTTGATTCTCTGGTAGTGAAAAATTAAATTCTTCTGCTATTGATTCTAATTCATCAATACCAATCAAAGAAATATCATTAACGGCAAATGGCAACTGATAATTCTCTCTAATATGAAAAGTTAAATCATTAAGATAAGCATAGCGTGTTGTAAATATTATATTCCAATCATTTTCTTTTAACTGTTTTATTAAAGTAGTAAGAATGTCGTTGTTAGGAATCTCTGCAAGTTTTTCTGCTGAATCAATTACAAATATTTTAATAGGTTCATCTTTAAAAGCATTGAGAAACTGCACAAATGTGAATTTGTGGTCAAATTGAAATATGTCATTAATATGATTAACATTAAGCTCATTTGCTTTAAAAACATAAATTGGTATTTTCTTAAAATTAGAATTATAAAACTCCTTGAAAATTGCAGTTTTACCGCAACCACCTTCACCCGAAATAATTATGTTTTTCCTGTTTTGAGAAGCATTTGCTATTGTTTCAACAACAGAATTTCGGTTAATTTTGATTTGTTTATCCCCAAAAGATATTTCAGTTTGAATTGCTTGTAAAATATTTTCGTTGTGTTTATAAAGTTCATCAATCAAATCTCCTTCGCTTGTGTCAGTACTGAAAAAAATATCAAACAAATATTTATTTTCAGGCAAAGACAATTGTAATTCAAAATGACTTGGAACTCGCCATTGAATAGTTATGTCTAATGCTTTAGCCGATTTTTCAATGTCTATTTGGTATTGAGGTTTCTTCTTGGTTATTTTAGTACTTTCAGATAGTTCTTGATTGAGATAAAGATAAACTACATTTAATTGTTTGTTTTTAGATTTGGCTTTATTAATTGAATCTATAATGTCACTTTTATTGTCAGAGATCGAGGTTGTATAATATTTAGATTGAAATCCATAAAATTTCCCATCCTTTTCGATTGGTTCTGTCTCAATTCCTGTTTGGTTTTTGTAGCGAAATAGTCCAATTCTATCATTAAACTCTATACAGAAAAGTAAATAAGACATTTGTTCAAATGCCCATTGCTCTCTTTTATCATATTTTGTTTCAAATACTTTCCAATTCATATAACATTAATTTTTATTTATTTAATTATACTAATTATGAATCAATAGTCAATACTTATTCCTAAATATTTTACATTAGAATCTATGTCATGCAAAAGGGCGATAATATTATAACAATAATAACGTCTTCAAGTTTTTAGTAAAGATATGTGTGCCTTATTAATCTTGAAATTTAATGTCTAATTTTTTCACTTTACTCAAGTCAATTATTTTCCAATACAGAACTTAGAGAATATGTTGGTTAATATATCTTCTGTTGTTACTTCGCCGGTGATTTCTCCTAAATGGTGTAGGGCTGTGCGGATGTCGGAGGCTATCAGGTCGGATGGGAGTTCGTTTTGGAAGTCTTTTTCTATTGATTCTATTGATTCTAAGACTTTTGTTAGGAAGTCGTAGTGGCGGGAGTTTGTTATAAATACTTTGTCATTTAGGTCGTTGGGATTTATTATTGATAGCATTCTTTCTACTATTTGACCTATGTTTTGTTTCTTTGAGGCAGATATTTGAATTGCTCCAATTTTATCCCATTCCTTGTCTTTGGTTTTTGCTTTATCGGTTTTGTTGGCAACAAGGATAAGAGTTTTATCTTTAAAGTCTATTTCTTCTTTTAGTTTCTTTATCTCTTCATTTGCTTGCTGAGGAGTTGTTTTTGTTATATCAATTAATAACAACACTATCTTTGAGTCTTCAACTGCTTTAAATGTTCTTTTTATTCCTTCTGCTTCAATTGTATTACTGCTTTTTCTTATTCCTGCTGTATCGATAAAACGAAATTCTAAACCTCTTAGGCTTACTTTTTCTTCAATTGTATCTCTTGTTGTTCCTTCAATATCTGATACAATTGCTCTTTCATCGTTTAAGAAAGTATTTAAAAGAGTTGATTTCCCAGCATTTGGTTTCCCAATAATAGATACAGGTATTCCATTCTTAAAACAATTCCCTAATGAATAAGAATCTATAAGTTCAGTTACTCTTTCTTTTGTTTGATTAATTGTATTTATAAGATTTGTCCTGTCTGCAAACTCAACATCTTCTTCACTAAAATCTAATTCAAGTTCCAAAAGTGATGAAATATCAATTAACTTACTTCTAAGCTCTGTTAAGGTGTCATGATAACCGCCTCTTAACTGTTTTATTGCTAATTCGTGAGCTGCATTATTATGAGATTGAATAAGATCAGCAACTGCTTCGGCTTGTGAAAGGTCTAATTTCCCATTTAAGAAAGCACGCTTGGTAAATTCTCCTTGAGTTGCTGGCACAGCTCCATTTTCAATAAGTGCTAATATTGTTTGTTGAAGAATATATTTTGAACCATGAACAGAAAACTCAACGCTGTTTTCACCAGTATAAGAATGAGGAGAGCGGAAAACAGTACAAATACATTCATCAATTAATTTGCCTTTATTTATTATATTACCAAAATGAGCAGTATGAGACTTAGCATCAATTAGTATATGATTTCCTTTTGGATTATAAAATATCTTATCCGCAATCTCAATAGCCTTTTCTCCCGATAATCTAATAACACCAATAGCACCCTCTCCAGAAGGAGTTGCTAAAGCACAAATTGTTTCAAACTCTATCATCTCTTGTCTTTATAAATGGAATAGTAAAATAAATAGCAAAGGTAATAATAAATAGCAAAAAGAGTATTATATCCATTTTAAAAGAGGGAAATCCATTCTATGAGGCATTAATTGATGTTTAGGGAATATTCTTATTGAATAATTATAAACACCTGCTTCAAGAGGTAAAACACTAATTTCAAATGTTGCTTTTTTGTGAGAGTAATTAGTCATTGTCATAGGAATTATTCTGTAGTAATCATTTATTATATCATTTTCTTTCTTTGCCACCACTATTTCTACTCCAACAAACTCTGGACTAATATCGTTTATATGTAGAGTTAAAGAAACAGAGAAATAATCTTCCATTGTCAGCTTTTTATTATCTGAATCAGGAAGTTGTATATCTACTAATTCAATTGTATTCCACTGTCTTCTCATTCTATGTTTCCATGCTGCATAATCTCTTGCGTTATTAGCATCATTTTCTATCATTATTTTTGTGCGCTGAATTAGTTTGTTATAGAACTTAGTATAGTATTCATCTAATTGACGTTTCATTGTAAAGTGAGGAGCTATTTCTGCTATTGTATTTTTTATTTGCATTACCCATTCTTTGCTTACTCCTTCATCGTCCTGATTATAATATGCTGGAACTATTTTGTTTTCTATTGTTTCATATATTATTTCAGCATCATAAGCATTTTGGTATTCATCTAATTCATACAATTGTTCTTCAGCCAAGCACCACCCTGCTCCTTTCCTATAACCTTCTGCCCACCAACCGTCAAGAACAGAGAAATTTACAACACCATTCATTACAGCCTTTTCTCCCGATGTCCCTGAAGCTTCTAATGGACGTTTTGGTGTATTTAACCAAACATCAACGCCTCTTACTAAATGCTTGGCAACATACATATTATAGTCTTCTATAAATATTATCTTACCTATAAACTCTGGCATTTTTGATATTTCTATTATGCTTTTTATAATATCTTGCCCTGCTTTATCGGCTGGATGTGCTTTGCCTGAGAAAACAAATTGAATTGGTTGTTTTTTATTATTTACCAATCTTTTTAGACGATCCATATTAGTAAACAAAAGATGAGCTCTTTTATATGTTGCAAAACGACGTGCAAAACCAATTGTTAAAGCTTCTGGATTAAATCTTTCTTTTATTTGAAGAAATAGCTTTGGATCTTCTGCTCTTTGTATTAGCTCTTTTTCTAAACGCACCATCATAAAATCAACTAAGTCTTTCTTAGCTAATTGATGAGTATCCCATATTCTTTTGTCTTCAACATCATAAATATTTTTCCAATAATCTTGGTTAGATTGGTCTTTTTTATATGCTTCTGTAAAAACTTCGTCATAAAGTTTGCTCCATTCTCTATCTATCCAAGTTGGTAGGTGAACTCCATTTGTAACATAATTAATATGTAGTTCATTAGGGAAATAGCCCTTATATAAATTAGCAAACATTTCCCGACTTACTCTACCATGTATTTTACTTACACCATTTACTTCTTGAGAAAAGTTTATTGCCAAAATACTCATTGAGAATTTTTCATTGCTATCTGTTTTGTTTACTCTTCCCAAGCCAATAAAATCTTCCCATGATAAACCAATTCTTTCAGGATAATGAGAAAGATATGCTCTCATAAGGTCTTCACTAAAGGCATCATGTCCAGCAGGAACAGGTGTATGGGTTGTGAATAGAGTTGATGAACGTACTATTTCTTTTGCTTGAAAATAGGACATCTTTTTGTTACGTATTAAATCAGATAATCTTTCTAAAGAATTAAATGCAGAATGTCCTTCATTGGAATGATATAAAACAGGTTCTAAACCAATTTCTTTTAACAACCTTATCCCTCCTATCCCTAAGAAAATTTCTTGTTTTATACGATTTTCCCAATCCCCTCCATAAAGTTGATGAGTAATTGTTCGATCTTCTAATTGGTTATCTTCTATATCTGTATCTAAAAGATATAAAGGAACTCGCCCAACTTCACAACACCATATCTTTGCAAAAACAATTCTCCCAGGAAGATTAATTGCTATCTTTCTCCATTTACCATTTTCATCTCTTACTGCTTTTAATGGAAGATGAGAAAACTTTTGTGGGAACATTTGAGAAATTTGTTCTCCTTTATGTGTTATCTTTTGTGTGAAATAACCATAACGATATAATAGACCTATACCTATGATATTTTTATTGCTGTCGGAAGCTTCTTTTAAGTAATCGCCTGCCAACATTCCTAAACCACCAGAGAATATCTTTAATGTATCATGAATACCAAACTCCATAGAGAAATAGGATATCAACTCTCCTACTTTATTTTCTCCTTCTTGCATGTAGTTATCAAACTTCTCAACAACAGAATCTAACTTTTCAAGAAAATTATTATCCTTTAAAAGACGGTCTATATCTCTTTTTGTTAAGCTTTCTATTAGATGTATTGGGCTTCGTTCAAATTCTGTAAACCTTTCAGGGTTTATATTATAAAAAATATCTTGAGCTTCTATATTCCAACTCCACCATAGGTTTTGACTTAATCTTTCTAATCCTTGTAATCGTTTTGGAAGAACTTGTTTAACTAATATCTTTTTCCAACATGGTTCTTCTCCCCAATCAGTATGAGTTATTAACTTCTGATTTATTGGCTGTTTATGAATAAATGATTCTATTCTCTTATCTGCTTTCGTTAGTGCTATATCATAAGCACTATCATAATATGCAATTAGATTAGACCATAAGGTTGATTGAGAAATTTCTAATGCTTTTTGTCTTAATTGCTTTGTTTCTTCTTCATTTAAAGATAATGTTTCTTCTATCTTTTCAACTATATCCTGTACTGTTTGAAAACTATCACCATCCCACCTCTTAACAACTGCTAAAGCTCCTTTTATATCTTTTAATTTATCCTCTATCCATAAACCAAAGCCTGCAAGATTAGTTGTTATGGAAGGAATATGAAATGCCATTGATTCCATAGGTGTATATCCCCAAGGTTCATAATATGAAGGAAATATTGAAATATCAAATCCTATTAAGAAATCAAAGTAATTAAGATTTATGATACCATCATTACCATCAAGATAAGAAGGAATAAACATTATTTTTACATTATCGGAAGGAGAATTTTTTAAATCGTTTTCTCTGATTGTTTTAAGAATAGGGTCATGTTCTGGGTCAAAAAGGTGATGAGTTAAGTACTGATTAGTTGTTGGCTTAGAATAATCAACCGCATCAAGTAATGATTTATATACATCAACATTATGAGCTGGTACTGCGATTACTGCAACAACTTGACGAGATAATTCTTTGCGGTTTAATTCGCCCATTGCATTGATAAAAACATCAATTCCTTTATTCTTAAATTCGTAACGTCCGCTATTTATTATTAGTAATGCATCCTTATCAATTTGTTGATTTGTTAAAGATTCAATAACTTCAAATACCTTTGTTCTTGCCACTAATCTTTTTTGTTCAAATTCTTCTTCCAAAGGAACAAAGCTTGGTTCAAAACCATTAGGAGTAACTACATCAACTCCTTTTTGAAAGAATTGTTTACATTCATTATTTGTTAATTCACTAACAGTTGTAAAACTATCGGCATTTTCAGATGATATTTTTTCTAATGAGAATTTTGCTCTTACATTAAATTCATCTGCAACTTGAAGAGCATCATAATGTTTTAAATCAGAATAAAGAGGAAGTCCATTTCCTGCTATTGAACGACCAAGAACTGTTGCATGAGTAGTGAAGACGGTTGCAATTTGAGGACAATTCTTTTTTAAGTAAAGTATTCCTGAGCCTGTCATCCATTCATGCCATTGAGCAATAATCTTATCTTGTGAAGAAAGATAAAATTCATAATAACTTTCTATAACCTTTGCCGAAGCATATCCAAACAAAACAGGTTCAACATAATCCCATTGTCCTGTAATACTATCTAAACCATATTCTTTCCAAAACTCTTCAAATAATTTATCTTTTTGAGAAAAGAAAGTTGTAAAATCAACTAAAATAGCTATAGGCTCACCTTGTATCTTCCAACGACCAATTCTTATTCTTAACCCCTTAGATTCAGCATAAGCCTTCCAACTTTGAAGAATATAAATATCTTCCTCAAAATTTAGATTTTGCCCTTTACCTTGAATGATATCAGGACCTATTACCATATAATTATCTTTATATCTTTCTACTAAAGTCTTTGATTTTGTAGAAATAACAGTATGAATACCTCCCACCTTATTACATACTTCCCAACTTGTTTCAAATATAAAATCTGGTTGCATATCTATTATTGATTAATGATTAATGGTTAATGATAAATTAAAGCGACTTAATTCCTATAAAGAATAGAGAAATGATGAATGATAATCTAATGCCTTAGAATACTCTTTGCTTAGTTTAGTAAAAATTTCTTTTACACTCATTTCTTCTTCAATCATTGAACTTACTTGTCCAATTTCTAATTCTCCCTCATCTAAATTTCCTTCAAATATCCCTATCCTTGTTTTTCCTTTGCCTATAATTTCTAATAATTCTTCTTTTGTTGCTCCTCTGTCTTCAGCTTCTTGAATTTTATTAAAGAAACCACCTTTTAGTAATCGTGTTGGAGAAAGTTTACGAAGTAATAATTGTGTATCCCCTTCTTTAGCTTCTATTACTGCTTTTTTAAAGTTTTCATGTGCCGATGATTCTTTGCTTGTTGCAAAAAGAGAACCTATTTGAACACCTTCAGCACCTAATATCATAACAGCAAGTATTTGTTCTCCTGTTGCAATTCCACCTGCTGCAATTATAGGTATGTCTAATTTCTTAGATAACTGATTAACTAATACAAGAGTTGTTGTTTCTTCTTTTCCATTATGCCCTCCTGCTTCAAAACCTTCTGCAACAATTGCACATACTCCTGCTTTTTGAGCCTTTAAAGCAAATTTTTCATTAGCCACAACATGAACTACTTTTATTCCATTTTCTTTTAACCTTTGAGTGTATAAAGCTGGGTTTCCTGCCGAAGTAAATACAACTTGAACATTTTCTTCAATTACTACCTCAATTTGTTTTTCAGAATGCGGATTCATTAACGGAATATTTACTCCAAAAGTATTAGAAGTAGCATTCTTACATTTAATAATATGTTCTCTTAAAACTTCTGGTGTCATTGAACCTGAACCAATTAAACCAAGACCTCCTTCGTTACTAACAGCAGAAGCTAATTCCCAACCACTACACCAAACCATACCTCCTGCTATGATAGGTGTTTGAATATTTAATACCTTACAAATTCTATTTTTCATATCGTTTTTATTCTTTTTCTGCAACAAAGATATGAGAAAATTTGTAATTTCGAATATTATTAGTAATTTTGGCACGTAGAAAAGTTAATGTATAAAAATTAATCTATAACAGAAATGAAAAAAATCTTTATTTTCTTAATGATTAACGTTGTCGCAATCAACGTATTTGCTCAAGATTGGAGAAAAGGAAATTATAGAAATCCTCAATCGGAAAACTTCATAATGGTAAACTTAGATGGAAGGATGATGATGGGTGAAAATTCAGAATTAAATCCTTTAGGATATGGTTTTTCATTAGGCTTTCAACACAAAACAGCAAGAAAAAAAGGTTATGTAACAACAGCTCATGGATTTGGAGGCTACTTAGGATTCCTTTATTATGGTGGAACTAAAGTAACAACTGAACCTATTGGAACAAGTGACATACTTCCTTTTTCAGAATATAATAGTTTTGGTTATATGCCATTGATGCTTTCATATAATTTCTATATTACTCATAAGAATATGCATTATTTTGTTGGTCTTGACTTAGGAGTTCAAATGATGATAAAAGAAAGAGACAATAAGGGAACAATGATATCATACTATAATGGAGAAAACGAAATAAAAATAAGCCGTGTTCTTCCAAGTGGTAAATTCTATTTAGGAGCAATGTATGAAATTAACCAAGATTTCAGAATAAGAGGTCAAGTTGGTATTGATTATATTAAGGGATACGATTTTAATGCAATAACTCCATACTACTATAGAGACTCTGAAGGAGCAATTAAAGAAGCTCTTCCTGTTGGAGAAATACACACAATTGGATTATTAAACCTTTCAGCATCAATTGGTGTAGTTTATAGTTTATAATAAGAAAATATTTAGAATACTTATATTGAGGGCGATTTATTTCGCCCTTTATTTTTTTAACATAAACAAAGGAGAGATTTTTCATAACTCCTAACTAAAAATCAAGAAAAAATGCAACTATTTTATTGCCCAGATATAAATCCAAATCAAATATACACCCTTGGAAAAGAAGAATCTCAACATTGTGTTAAAGTACTTCGATTAAAAGAAAACGACACTCTTTATTTAACCGATGGACAAGGAAACTTATATAAAGCAGAAATTGTAGAAGCTATGCCTCGCTCATGCAGTGTAAAGATAATTGAAACACAAGCAGAATATGGTAAAAGAGATTATTATCTTCACGTAGCAATAGCTCCAACAAAAAACATTGCAAGAATAGAATGGTTCTTGGAGAAAGCCACAGAAATAGGAATAGATGAAATTACTCCAATTATTTGTGATCATTCAGAAAGAGAAGTAGTAAAAAATGAAAGGCTTGAAAAAATAATAGTTTCAGCAATAAAGCAGTCGCTTAAAGCTTATTTGCCAAAACTAAATGAAGCTATTCCAATTAAGCAATTAATCCTAAATGCAAAAGAAGAAAATAAACTAATATGTTATTGTCAAGATGATGACAGAAAGAAAATAAAAGATATATATAAACCAAAAGAAAGCGTTCTAATAATAATTGGTCCTGAAGGAGACTTCTCAGAAAAAGAAGTTCAAGAAGCAATAAATAATAAGTTTCAAAAAATAACCCTTGGCAAAGAGCGTTTAAGAACAGAAACAGCAGGACTCTACGCCGTTCAAAGCATACATTTCTTAAACCAATGAGAAAAACATTAATAATAATAGCATTTTTGTTTTCAGCCCTAACATCTTTGGGACAAAAAAACACCATAGCCCTTTTAAAATATAACGGAGGAGGCGACTGGTATGCAAATCCAACATCATTAACCAACTTAATAAACTTCTGCAATAAAGAATTAGGAACATCACTTTCCAATGACTATGCAACAGTAGATGTAGGAAGCTCCGAGATATTCCTCTACCCTTTTGTTCACTTAACAGGACATGGAAACGTTGTATTTACAGAACAAGAAACAAAAAACCTAAGAGACTACTTAATTGGAGGAGGATTCCTACATATAAGTGATAACTATGGATTAAAAAAGTTTATAGAACCACAAATGAAGAAAGTATTTCCAGAACTTGATTTTGTTGAAGTACCATTTAATCATCCAATTTATCATCAAAAATTTAATTTCACAAATGGCTTACCAAAAATTCACGAACACGATGGCAAACCACCCAAAGGCTATGGCCTATTCTGGGAAGGTCGTTTAGTATGCTTCTTCGATTATGAATGCGATTTAGGAGATGGTTGGGAAGATGCCGACGTCCACAACGATAGCCCCCAAATCCGCCAAAAAGCCCTACAAATGGGAGCCAACCTTATCCAATATTCCTTTATGCAATAATTCCCAATCAAGAATTAAAGCTATAAATTGTATATTGAATAAATATATCTATTACAAACGATATAATTTCTAACCTCTATTTTAAAATAGCGTTTACTCTTTGCTATCCTTTTTTCTTCAAGAATGAATTCAGCAATAACTTTTAATAATTCAAAATTGTTTCAAACTATTCATTACATGAATTTATTAATTGGTTTTATTTTTTTCAGAAGAAATGATGTTAAGGTACTCAAAACTAAAACAATTAATGTAATTCCTGGAATAGTTATAATAGGAAAAATATTTGTATTAATACCTATTTTATCAAGTAGGACTATAAAAATAATATGAACTAAATATATTCCAAAAGAATGCTTTGAAATAAACTGAATCAAAGAATTGTCTAAGTTGATTGTAACGTTTTTAATTAATATGTAAGTTGCAATAGTACTTATAATAATAAAAGGATTGAAGTAGTCAAAATAGGTATGAATAGGTGTTCCCTCTACGTATGAGAAATAGGACGAAAGTATAATTGTAGTAATTAGAGATAAAAGTCCCAGTATATATATAATTATTTTGTGTGTCTTAGTAAATAAAATAGAATTCAAGTACTTACCTAAAATATAATATCCACTAAATCCAATAGCTATATTAAAGTCAAAAGTTGTAGATATTTCCTTAGAAAACTCAAACATTTTAAATTGTTGTAATGTTGGAACTATTGAACCAAAAACAAACCATAACAATAAAAAATAACCAGATAATTTTGTGTCTGAAGAAATATAGGATAAGATTGGAATAATAATATATATTCCAATAATCATTACTAAAAACCACAAATGAAATTGTCCTTTGGTTAAATGAGCAATAACTTCACTTGTACTCCAATTCCATAATGAATTAAACAAAGCATAAATTATAGACCATATTAATAATACGACTACTAACCTATAGATATACTTTAAATACAAAGTCTTTAACGATATTTTCTTGCTTAGGAATAATTCTCCAGAAGCAATTACAAAAAATGGGACACACCATCTTGTTATAGATTGGAAGAAATTCAATGTTTGCCATTCAAACGTACGAGTATCTAAGCCATACCAATATAAGAAGTTACATGAACCAAAATAACTCCTATTATTGCAAGAGATTTCATCCAATCGATGTAATTTATTCTATTCATCACCTTTGAATATTTCTACTCTTTGCGAGAATAACAAATTCATTTGTTTGAAGACAAATTTTATTTGCAGAGCTTAAAAGTTCAAGGATTTTTTCAGCTTTCTTTCTGCCTTCCTCAACAATCTTAGGAAGTTCAAAGATTAAAGATTTTGCCATAGCATTAATTTAGTGCATCGGCTACTTATTCAAAGAAAGTTACAAAAAAAGCATGGGCTTTGTAACTCATCTCTGCTGCAAGGAGGTCGAAGTCCCACACAAAAAGACAAGCTACGCCCATGCCATATGACACGAGCGTAAACATATCCATTCATGTTTGTGTTTAAATTTTCGACCTTTAGCAACACATGAACAAATAGCTAACGCTATTTTTATAATAAAAAATTACAAACCACTATTGGTTTGACTTGGCAAAGATAAAGGATTTTCTAATTTAAAGAATTAATTGAACATAAAAAAGTGTAGTTCTGTCCCAAATATATCTTTACTACCTTTTAATTTCACAAAGCTATTACTCTTTTCAAAATTAACTAAATGCTATTAACTTAAAGACTCTTATTTTAATAAAAAAAACAAGTTAATAATAATAAATCAACAGAATCAAGGTATAAATTCCATAGGATAAGGAATAAGTTTTATAAATCAAGGTTTAAGTTTTGTAATGTGGCGGGTTACTACTACTAACCTGCCACCTTACCTATAGTAACCCGCCACGTTATTGGTATTAAGGTGACTGGTTACAACATTTTTATTTCGTTTTATGAAACTAATTCCTTATCTTTATAGATTATAATCAAGTGCTTGGGAATTTATAGGAAGGTTATTTTTATTTATTCTTTGGTTGTGGTTATTAATTATAGGTTTTCCTGTTATGGCTCGAGATCTTATTCAAGCTACAAGTTTATCGTAAGCTGATGTTGTGTCGGCTTTAAAGGCTGTTTCTAATGTTTTAGAGGTAAGGTTGAAGATGGGTTATAATATCAAATTAGATGGGATTTGGACTTTTAGTCTTACTGTTACTGGCGAAGGATATGATACAAAAAGGAATGTAAGCCTAATAAGGTTAAGGTTGGAAAAATTGCTTTTAAGGCTGATTCTAGATTCTAAGCTAAGAAAGCAAATTATAGGTATTAAGTTTTACAAGACTGAAATAAAACATAGTAAGAAAAAATAGTTTTTCTTTGAATAATATTAATGGCTTTGAGAGATGGTTATATAAAGAAAAGATAAGTTTATAAGACACATAAGCATCAACTCAAGACGAAACTAAACGTCTTATTATGAGAGCAAATTTATTAGATATTGCTTTGAAAAATAAAACTGTTTTTTATTACGGTTTATCTTTACTATGTTTTTTCTTGTAAAGAAGAGCAATTTCTTTTGACAAATCTATTTCTGTTTCTGCTGAATTAGTATCTGTTTTATTAAAACAGAAATCTTCTTCCATGCTATAAAGAATTACTTTATTGTCAAAGCAATAGAATAATGTTCTCGCTATTGTTACAATTTCTGTATCAAGACTAGCAACCACCAAGATATCCTTTTCTTGTGGAATTATTTTAAGATTTCTATTCCCAATAATAAAAGTATCTATTTTTAATCCTTTATTATTAGCGTAACTTTGTAGTTCAGTTACCAAAGAAGCATTATGTTCTTTTAAATACGCAATTGTCATAACTTATTTTTTTATTAATTTAAAAAGCGTGGGACAAACTTTTATTTGCTTTTGAAGGCTCTCGCATAACCATGCTATACAAATAAGAAGAAAGCCCACGAATAACCGTAGGCGTAATACTTTCTATTCTTGTACAGCCTAAAAAATTGCGAGATTTTCAAAAGCAAGAATTAAAGCTAACGCTTTTAATTTAATATTCCCTAATGGGTTAGTTATTTATTCTTTTACATTATTGTGTGTGTTTTATTTTATTTATCTGCAAATATACACCATTTATTATAACTATAAAATGATTACTTCAACTTTTATATATAACTATAAAATGACTATTTCAACTTATATATAATATTATAACTTAATTACAACTCACTTTAACGGAACTTTACCTCTTATTGTTTCTATTTATGTCTTATTTTATAAATATATTTGATGGAACCCTTATAAAATAAAGGCTAAAAGGACAATAGACAAGAAAAATAAAAAGGGGAAGTTATAGTAACTTATTTCATAACAAGTTACTATAACTTCCCCTCTATTTAGGGCATTATTGGCTAATTTTATTGGATTGGGATATAGATTAAGCTCTCTAAATCTTCTGGTTTTACTTTGCAAGGATCGTTAATATAACTTTCAAAGCTTGGAGATTCTCTTAGTTGATAAGAACTTTCTGGAAACCATTTACTGAATATTGCATTATAAATTATTGGAAATTTATCGTAAGGTCCTTTATGGGAAAATACTGCATACTTCCCTCCTTTTAGGATTTTAAATCCTATTTCTCCTTCTGGTTTTACATCTGCTTCAACTGTTACACAAGCATCGTAACGACATTTTGAAGCTTCTGTAACTGATGGGTCATCATATCCAATTCCTAAAAACTCGTTCTTTTGTCCAAAGAGATTGTTTTTGCCTGCAAATTGGCATACTCTCTCCCACGCTCCATTGTATTCTTCATTTCCATATTGTCCTATTATCTGTATATAGACAATTTTACTATCAGGACGTTCTACAATTTGTGGTTCTTGAAGATTATAATCTTCATTTGAAATGTTTCTGTTCATAATTACTATTTTTTTATTGGTTCTGTATTCTGTTGGAGATATGTTATAGAGTTGCTTAAATGCTTTGGAAAGAGATGACGGCATGTCATATCCTACCTTATAAGCAATATCTTGAATGGATAAATCTGTACTACGAAGTAATGATGCAGCTTTTTTAACTCTTTGCCTTGTTATGTAAGCTCCTATTGGTTCATTTAAGAATGCACGAATTATTCTATGAAGATGAAAAGGAGAGAATGATGATATTTCTGCAAGAGTAGAAAGGGTTATTTCTTTGTCTAAATTTTTATCAATATAGTCAATAACAAGATTTACTCTTCTTAAATAGTCTTGTTTTGTAGAATCATTATTACTCATAGCTTATTGTATCTTTTTATTCTTTGTTTCGAATGCAAAGATACTACCATAAATTCTAAAGACTCTTTTCCTAAATTGCTAAATTGATTTTCTTTTTTCTCTTAGTCAAAAAACATCCACGTTACTCCAAAGCGTAGATTTAGATTTTCGGCTGGGTAATGAGGGGTGTAGTAGTAATTATAATTAATTAACCCTGCATAAGGGTGTGTTAGAGCCACAAATAGTTTGACTCTATCTAATTGGGCTTTTACAAAGAAATCTGTATATAAATAGTTTCCTATTTCTACTTGGTCTTGATGAATAAATGAACCCATTGCAGGAATAAAGCTATCTCCAAAATAAAGAGTATTATAACGAAAATCAAAACCTATTTGTGTATCTAACTTCTTTCCAAACATCTTAAAGTTAATACTTACTGATTGTTTGGTTTGAAAAACTGGCAAACTAATTGCTTCTTGTGTTGAAAGTTTTTGAAGTGATACTATTCCATTGAAGTTAAATATTCCAAGATGGAAATTATGTAATATTGAAGCTTGAAGAAGGTTTGTTGTTTGAGTTGCTTGTTTAGGTAATAAATCTTCTCCTATCCATACTAAGTTGTTTAATGTAAAGTAACCAATATTCACTTTTAAATAGTCTTTAAAACAATAACCTACATTAGCATTAAACATTTCTATTTTCTTGAAATTATTTGTCCAACGAAAATTATTTGTTGAGTATCGAGTATAGAAATAGTCTACACTTTTATTCATTAACTTTACATTTGCATAGAAGTCTTTTATTTTTAAATCCCCTCCTATTTGAAAGTCTTTATTATATCTTGCATTTGAAAGAATATATTCTCCATTAAAGTTTAGCTTAAAGTCTTTTATATTTACACCTATTTCAAAGTATGGAGTAAAATTTGAACTTCTTTCTGAATTTAATGTATCTGAGAAAAGAACATAATCATGCTTTATTCCTATTACAAAAGGTAATTCTCCGTCATTCCTAAGTGATATTATATTTTGTATTCTTTGTGTTGAAAGAGAATCGTTTGTTAGGGTACTATCAAAATATATACTTTGGTAAAAACCTTCTGTTGGATTTGAATCATGATATATTCTTGAATTTTGAAAATAAGATAAATCATGCACAAGAGAAAGTCCATTAATAAATCCATTATTACTTATTAACTTACCAAAATTAAAACGCTGAGTTAGGAATCCTTCAACTGATTTCCATTTTGAATAGGCTGAACTTGTATTAACAGGATAAGCAGATAAGGAACTGTATTCTTGAACAGAAAATGAAGAGTCTGATTTTATTCCTCCACTCTCATTTTGCATTGCTCTATTATGTATAAATCCAAGATAACCTTCATAAGTTTCCTTTGAGTTTTTATACCTTGCTGTTGCATTAAAGAATTGATTTCTTACTTGACTTTTATCAAATGAACCATCAGAATAATTCACATCATATTGAAGTCCTATTTGAAGGTTTTTAAAAACATTTTGTGCATGAATTGCAGAGAAATACAATGAGCTATTTAAAGTAGTGGAATAGCGTAGTTCAGAGTATGCTTTATATACATTATAGAACTTAATATTATCACGAGTAAAGCGTACTGCATTGTATATGTTAGGTTGATAATCAAAAGATAAAATATCTGGAAGTTTTATAAATAATGGTTTATGTGCAGAACCATCTGTTGAGAGTTGTTGATAAAACATCTCTTCTATCCTATTTACTGCATTTACCTGTTGAACACCTGTTAGAGATTTATCTATTTGTTTTAGAGGTTGGCTACTTATTGGTAGGTTCTTATATCTTGTATAATAAAGCCCAGAATCAACAATAATATTATTATTTATCGTTGTATCTTGAGCTATACCTACAATTGATTGAAATATGGCTATGATAAAGACTATTGATAACCTTTTCAAAAGCTATTTATTTTTTATTGCTTAAAAATCTTTCTACATCTAAAGCGGCTCTACAACCACTTGCTGCTGCTGTTATTGCTTGTCGATATGTGTTGTCTTGAACATCTCCTGCTGCAAAAACCCCAGGTATGTTTGTATTAGATGTTCCAAATTTTGTAATTATATATCCATTTGGGTCTGTTTCAATTTGACATTGGAAAACATCAGAGTTTGGATGATGTCCTATTGCTAAGAAAAATCCTGTTAATTCCACTTGTTTCAAATCCCCTGTCTTTGTGTTTTCAAGCATTACTCCTGTTACTCCATTTTCATCACCAAGAATTTCCATAGGTTTATTATTCCATAGAATTTCTATTTTAGGATTAGTCATAACTCTTTTTTGCATTACCTTTGAAGCTCTAAGTTCATCACGTCTAACAAATAAATAAACCTTAGAACATATATTTGACAAGTAGGTTGCTTCTTCACATGCTGTATCTCCTCCTCCAACAACTCCAACAACTTGATTACGATAGAAAAATCCATCACATGTTGCACAAGCACTTACTCCCATTCCTCTATATTTTTCTTCAGATTCCAATCCTAACCACTTTGCTGATGCACCAGTTGCTATAATTATTGTTTCTGCTTCGTAACATTTTCCTGACTCTGTTTCAATATGAAATGGGTATTCTTCAAGTGATGCTTTAACTACAATATCACTTTTAATATCTGTTCCAAATTTTAAAGCTTGCTTTTTGAAATCTTCCATCATTTCAGTTCCTGTTATTCCATTAGGGTAACCAGGGAAGTTTTCTATCTCAGTTGTTATTGTTAATTGTCCTCCAGGTTGAATTCCTTCAATTAGGACTGGATTAAGATTTGCTCTTGAAGCATAAATTGCTGCTGTATAGCCAGCAGGACCAGAACCTATTATTAGGCATTTAACTTTTTCGAAATCCATATTATTAATTTGTTTATTAATTATTGCTCATAATCTGCAAAACTAAGAATTTTCTTCATATCTTTGCTCGTTAAAATAATTAATCTTGTAATTTTATGATTAAACAACATCTTATTTCGCTTAAATTTAGTATTTTATTTGCTCTATTATTTATTCTCAACATTTGCAACGCACAATCGTTCTCTGTTGATGATATTAAGCCAATAAAAACATCTACATCTAATTCTTATGTATCAAATCAAGATAATGTACTTTCTGCTTCTGCTTTTAGCATATTAAATCAAAAACTTGATTCATTAGAAAAAGCAACCACTGCACAAGTTGCTATTGTTGCTCTTCAAACTTCTGGTGGAATTAGTGCAAGAGACCTTTCTGAAGAGCTATTTAACAAATGGAATGTTGGACAAAAAGAGTCTAATAATGGCTTGGTTATTATGCTTATTGTTGATAGCCGAGAAGTTTTTTTACGTACTGGATATGGCTTAGAGGGTGCAATAACAGATGCTAAGAGTACAAGAATTGTTAATGAAATAATGGCTCCTTACTTTAAAAAAGGAGATTGGGATAATGGTATGATTGCAGGAGTTGATGTTATTAGTAATTTAATTGTTAACGAATACACAACAGAAGGTTTTGCAAAAAAAGAACCAAAAACTCTTGCAGACTTTCTTCCTTTTATTTTAGGATATTTAGCTTTAACTCTTCTAATTCTTGTCTTTGCAATTAGAAATATCCATAATGCTCACAAGATATTTAATATTTCTAATAAAGAAGAAAAGATTAAAGCTTTCTCGAAAGCAGCAAAGCCATGGTATATTATTGGTATTATATTTCCTATAATGCTTCTAATAATATATATTTGGTATAAGATATTTTTCATGCCAAGAGTTAGATACAAAACTTTAACTTGTAATAAATGTAATAATAAAATGCACCGTTTAAGTGAAAAGGAAGAAGATAAATTTCTTTCACATAAACAACAAATGGAAGAAAATGTTAAGTCTAAAGATTATGATGTATGGTTATGCAATAATTGTGGTAATACCGATATCTTTGCTTATGATAATTCATTAACGCATTATTCTATATGTCCTTTCTGTGGGGGGAAAACAATGTTTCAAGAATCAGATAATATTATTTCTAATGCAACATCAATACACGAAGGTAAAGGTAGAAAAACTTATACTTGTAAAAATTGTGGGAACTCTAACCATATAGATTATGTAATTCCATTATTAGCAGCAGCAGTAGTTCTTGGTAGCGGTATTGGAAGAGGTGGCGGAGGCGGATTTTCTGGTGGTAGCTTTGGTGGTGGATTTTCTGGCGGAGGCGGCGGAGGCGGAAGCTTCTAAGCAAAAGGATTAATTTGTCTTATAACAAAATCAAAGAAGAATATGTCAAATAATAATGAAATAGAAAATAAACCCAATGTCTTAGGATTTAGACTTAATATTTTTCGAGATAAGCAAAATTATAATCAAGATATAAATACAAACAAACAAAAACAAAAATTATGAACAAAAAAACAATTAGTTTAGCAGTTATAGCAGGAATTATATTAATTGCTATAATTTGGGTAGTATCATCATACAATGGATTAGTAAGCAAAGATGAGGCTTGCTCACAACAATGGTCTAAGGTTGAAAGTCAATATCAAAGAAGATCAGACCTTATTCCTAATTTAGTAAGTACTGTTAAAGGATATGCTAAACATGAACAACAAACATTAGAAAATGTTATTGCAGCAAGAAATCAAGCATCAAATGCAAAGGTTGACCCAAACAAACTTGATCAAGCAAGTATTCAAAAGTATCAAAAAAGTCAAGATGCTCTTTCGTCTTCTTTAAGTAAATTAATGGTTGTTGTGGAACGTTATCCAGACCTAAAAGCAAATCAAAACTTCCTTGAACTTCAATCACAATTAGAAGGAACTGAAAACCGTATTGCTGTTGAAAGACAAAACTTTGCTGATATAGTAAAAGCATATAATGCAAAGATGCGTCGTTTCCCAACAAATATGATTGCTAATATATTTGGCTTTGAAAGAAAAGCATATTTTGAAGCAGAAAAAGGTGCAGAAAATGCTCCTAAAGTAGAATTTTAATAACACACATACTTGCCATAAGAAATATGGTTTAACTATATGGAAGAAAACAACACTCAAAACAAACAACAAACTCATAAAACTATTCCTGTTAAGGGAATGTACGAAGACTGGTTTTTAGACTATGCTTCTTATGTTATTCTTGAAAGAGCTGTACCACATCTAAACGATGGTTTGAAACCTGTTCAAAGACGTATACTTCATTCATTAAAAGAACTTGATGATGGAAGATACAATAAGGTTGCAAACATTGTTGGAAATACAATGAAGTATCATCCTCATGGAGATGCTTCAATTGGAGATGCCCTTGTTCAACTTGGTCAAAAAGAACTATTAATTGACTGTCAAGGTAACTGGGGAAATATCCTAACAGGTGATAGTGCTGCGGCTCCTCGTTATATAGAAGCTCGTCTTTCTAAGTTTGCATTAGATGTTGTTTTCAATCCACAAACTACTAAATGGACTCCATCTTATGATGGAAGAAATAAAGAACCCGAAACGCTACCTATTAAGTTCCCTCTCCTACTTGCACAAGGAGTTGAAGGTATTGCTGTTGGGCTTGCTTGTAAAATTCTTCCTCATAACTTTGTGGAATTATTAGAAAGCTCAATAAAGATATTACGCAATGAACCTTTTGAAATATTTCCTGACTTCTTAACTGGAGGAATGATCGATATTTCAAAATACAATAATGGACTAAGGGGTGGAAAAGTAAGGGTTAGAGCAAAAATAAAGGTTGAAGATAAGAAGACACTCGTTATAACAGAAGTACCTTTTGGAGTAACGACAAATAAGCTTATTGAATCTATAATTAAAGCTAATGATAAGGGAAAGATAAAGATTAAGAAGATTGATGATAATACTGCACGAGATGTAGAGTTAATTATCCAACTCTTTAATGACACCTCTGCTGATCAAACAATTGATGCTCTTTATGCTTTCACTGATTGTGAGGTATCTATTTCTCCTAACTCTTGTGTAATTTCAAATGATAAACCTCAATTCCTTAGAGTTGATGAAATGTTAAAAATATCAACTCGTAACACTGTTGATTTATTAAAACAAGAGCTTGAAATAGAACTTAATGACTTAAAAGAACGTTGGCAATGGGTGTCTTTAGAAAGAATATTTATTGAAAACGAAATTTACGAAAAGATTAAGCCTTGTAGAACTGACCAAGAAATTGATGATACAATAATACTTGGCTTAAAACCATTTATTCAAAATCTACTTCGTGAGCCTAATATTGATGATATTCATAAATTAAGAAAGATTCCTATTGATAGAATTTCAAAATATAATTCAGATAAAGCACATGATGTTCTTGTAGCAATTGAAGATGATATGAAGCAAGTCAAATTCGACCTTGCTCATATTATAGATTATGCCATCGCTTATTTTGATAGAATATTAAAGAAGTATGGTAAAGGCAAAGAAAGAAGAACTGAAATAAGAAACTTCGACACAATAGAAGCTCAAGCTGTTGCTGTTGCAAATGAAAAACTTTATTGTAATTTCAAAGAAGGATTTGCTGGCTATAAGCTAAAAACTGATGAATATATTTCTGATTGTTCTGACATTGACGATGTAATTGTTTTCCTTAGAGATGGAACTGTTGTTGTTAAAAAGGTCCAAGAAAAAGATTTCTTCGGAACAGATATTATACATATTGATGTATTTAGAAAGAATGACGAAAGAACAATATATAATTTAGTTTATCAAGATGGTGCATTTGGAAAAGCTTATGTAAAACGTTTTGCTGTAACAAATATAATTAGAGATAAAGAATATATCCTTACTAAAGGAATTAAAGGTTCTAAAATTCTTTACTTTTCGTCTAATCCTAATGGTGAAGCAGAAATTATATCTGTTTCTCTTAAACCTAAACCAGGTTTAAGAAAGATGAATTTTGACTTTGACTTTGCCGAACTTGCAATAAAGGGGAAAAATGCTCAAGGAAATATATTAACTCGTTATCTTGTGAGAAAGATAGTAAAAAAAGGCGATGGAGTATCTACCCTATCGGCTCGTAAAATTTGGTTTGATGACTCTGTGAAGCGTTTAAATATTGATGAAAGAGGAAAACAAATAGGAGAATTTAGTGGCTCAGATAAAATACTTGCAATTTATAAAACTGGATATTATAGACTAACTAATTTTGACCTTTCAAATCATTTTGAAGACGACTTATTAATTATTGAAAAGTTTAAACCACAAAAGCCTATATCAATAATCTATTACGATAAAGAAACAAGACAACATTTCTTAAAACGTTTCTTGGTTGAAGAAATAATGGATAAAAGAGTATTTTTTATTGACGAAGGTTCAAACCAAGAACTTGTATTTGCATCAAGTGATTGGCTTCCTATGGTTGAATTAAACTTAGAAGACCCAAAGAAAGGAAATGAAGTAGAAAGCGAAACCATTAACCTTTATGAATTTACTGACCTAATGAAATACAAGGCAAAAGGTAAGAAACTATCAAAATATACCGTTAAGAAAGTAAATATATTAGAATCGCTTCCTTACGAAGAAGAAATTGAAGAAGAAGAGGAAGAAATGACAGAAAAAGAAACAGAAGAAATTACATTAGATAATAATAAAGAATATAGTGATGAAGATTTTATTCAAGGTTCACTATTTTAATATAGTGATAGCAAGCACAGTGTTAATATTTTGTTCTCTCACAACAAATGGACAAAACTTTGCAAAGGAATTTGTCAATAAACAAAATGATAGTATTTCTCAAGATGTAGTATATCTATATATAAACCCAACAATAAGCTATCGTAACGAAAGCATAGAAAAAATGCCTAATTTCGACTCCTTAGACGAAGACATACAAGATAAACTATTTAAAAAGTATGCCCCATTACAAGATAGCATTAATGACTCAATACTCTTTACAAAGTATCGTCAGCAATTAATCAATACTTTTTATGCATTAGGGATAAAAGTAATCTATACTAATCCAGAAAACTTCCCATCAAAAATTGATGAAACTCACCATACTCTTAATGTTGCTCAATTAGAAATAGAAGAATTTACCACACCAGATAGCTTGGTGTATGAAGAAAATAGTTCTATAGTATTTCAAAAGCAATTAAATGGAGTGAGATTCAGTGCTTGGTTAATATATGATGAATCAGACACTAATTCAAGATTAGTATTCTATAATGACCAAGAAACAACAGATTTCTTTGAAGGAGAAATAATAAAACAAGGTCAAGATTACACAGCATCATACGACTACAAAAAATTAACAACAAAAGATGCTTACCAAACAGCAGGAGAAGCTGGAGTAACATCTGCCAAATACTTCTTCAACTTCCTATTAAATAAATATGTTTGGATTCAATCCTCAGGAAATGTAAACTACTACTACGGAATAGATCCTCAAACCAGAACAATATCTTCAGATATAGAACCATTCGATAACTTCGACTTAATAGACTACAAGTAAAAAGGCTTAAACTAAGATGAAACAAATTAAAACTTTTATCAAGAATATTCTTTGGCAAAAATGGTTAAATAAAAGCCTAAGAGCAATAAAAATAATGGAAGTTGCCGAAGATAACACTACTAAAAGATTAGCTAAATCACTAAAACACGCCATTCAAGAAAAAGAACTATCACAAGAAGAAAGAGGATGGATTGAAAATATAGAAAAGATAAGAGAAAATATAGACAAAAACACATCTGAAATTGAAGTTATTGATTATGGAGCAGGAAATCCAGAAGATAACAGAAGCAAAGAAGAAATGTATAAAGGCTTCATTAATAAATGTCGTGTATGCGATATGAATATCGCAAGCAAACCTCCTTTTTGGGCAAGAGTTCTTTTTACACTTATTAGAGAATTTCAACCACAAACTTCAGTTGAATTAGGTACATGCTTAGGAATATCATCAGCATACCAAGCCTCAGCAATGCTAATTAACAAAAAAGGAAAGCTTATTACAATGGAAGGCTCTCCTGAATTAGTAAAAATCTCACAAAAGCATTTAGATAGCTTAGGAATATCAAACGTAGAAATAATAGAAGGACGTTTTCAAGATAACTTATTAGAAGTATTAGAAAAAAATAAACCCATTGACTATGTTTTTATTGATGGACACCATGATGAGAAAGCAACAATAGAATATTACAATACCTTCCTACCATATTTATCAGATGAAACAGTATTAGTCTTTGATGATATTTCATGGTCAAAAGGAATGACAAATGCATGGAATACTATTATAAAAGACCAACAAATCAAAATAGCAATAAACTTCAAAGTAATAGGTATATGTATTATAAATAAAGGAACTTCTCAACAAAAGATTTATAACCTATAATAAATAAAATGACTTTACCTCTTTCTAAGAAAGTAATTCTTTTGCAAGATTTAGGGCTGAATCTGTTATGCTACCATTTGAGATTATTGTAGCTATTTCATTTACTCTTTCGTTTGGATTTAATAGTTTCATTTCTGAGAAAGTAGAATCTTCTGTGGTGTTCTTTAATACCTTAAAATGATAGTTTGACTTTGCTGCAATTTGTGGGAGGTGAGTAATTGCAATAATTTGATGGTTCTTACTCATTTCTCTCATAATACTACCAACCTTAGAAGCAATATCTCCACTTACTCCTGTATCTATTTCATCAAATATTATTGTGGGCATGGATTGCTTTTTACTCATAACAGCTTTTAAAGCCAGCATAAGACGAGAAAGCTCTCCTCCTGAAATAACCTTTGAAATTGGGCTTAACTCTCCTCCTCTATTTGCATTAAAAAGTAACTCTATATCATTTTCGCCATTATTGGAAAGAGAATCATTTTCAATAATATTTATCTTTAAAACAGCTTCCTTCATTCCCATATCGCAAAGAAGTGGCAATATTTCTTTCTCTATCTTAAGAGAAGATTCTTTTCTTTTCTTAGTTATTTCTTTTGCTAAAAGAGAAAGTTTAGAGAAAATATCCCTTTCTTCTTTCTTTAATTTAGTTATTTCATCTGTTAGATTTGATGATAAAAGAAGCTTTTCATCAATTTCATCTCTTACTTTAAGTAATTCTTCTAAAGTAGTGACTTGATGTTTCTTTTCTAAATTATAAATCAAGTCTAAACGTTCTTGAGAGTCTTCTAATTTTTGAGAATCTAAGATAATAGAATCATCTAAATTTATTAGTTCCGATATAATATCTCTTAGCTCAATAAATGAAGAATCCAACCTATTATATAAATTCTCCAAACCTTTATGGTGAGTAGAAACTTTTGAAAGACCTTGTTTTGCTTGTTGTATTAAATTAATAGAACCAAGAGCTTCATCATTATCTAATAAATTAATAGACTGAACAATATTTGTTTTAATTTCTTCAGCATTAGAAAGCAATTCAACCTCTTGTTCCAATTCTTCTTGCTCTCCAATATTTAATTTAGCTGTTTCAAATTCATCACTAAGAAATTGAAAATAAGATGCTTCTTTTTGAAATTCTGCTTCTTTAGTTTCTAATTCAACTATCCTATTTACAATCTTTCTCCAAGAAGAATAATGATTATGATAATCAGTAAATAACTCCTTCTTATCAATATAAGAATCAACAATAGAAAATTGAAAAGTAGAATTTTTAAGAGTTAAGGTATTATGTTGAGAATGAATATCCATTAAATTATCTCCCAATTCTTTCATAAGAGTTAATTGAACGGGAATATCATTAATAAAAGCTCTTGATTTACCATTAACAGATATCTCACGCCTAAAAATAGTTTGGGTTGAAAAATCTAAATCATTTTCTTCAAAGAATTGAACAAAGGAATTGTCTAACTCAAACTCAGCTTCAACAACACATTTTTTTTCCTTATCCCACAACACATTAGCATCAGCTCTTTGTCCAAGAATTAAACCCAAAGCCCCAAGCATAATAGACTTACCAGCCCCTGTTTCACCAGTAATAGAAATAAACCCCTTTTCAAAAGGAATATCCATCTGCCGAATCAAAGCATAGTTTTCAATCTTTAAACGTTGTAGCATTAATTAATGATTAATTGTTAATGATTAGAGGTTAATCTTTCCTCTTTTCTAAAATATATTGCAAAAGTAATGAAAAATATTCAAACTAATATATTCTGTCTTTTTCTGTCTTAAAAATGCTATAAAAAAACAGCCTACTTTTTTGTAATAGCTCAAGAACTCAATATCAATGATATGTTAAATAAAACATAATAAAGATGTTATAGAACCTCTTTTATTAATCCGCTGTTATAAGCAAAGATTAAAAGTTTTAGATCTTCGATTTGACGTTGGAGTTCTTTTCCTGTATCGGTATCTTTTACTCTAATTTGATTGGTATTTTGTTCTATTAAGTAATTGGAAGATATTATATCAGATTCATTCTCTATGGCTTCTTGACGAGATGAAAATGGTTCATGAGCTACTAAATACATCTTACTTGAACTATGAACTAAGGTGTAACCTCCTATTCCCGTTTCTTGTTGGTAGGCTTTCGACATTCCTCCATCTATTACTAAAAGTTTTCCTTTTGCTAATATTGGGCTTTCACCTTTCTTTACTTTTACAGGTATATGCCCATTTATTATTCTTGCTTTTTCGTCTATTAGTCCAAATTCTTTCAATATCATTTCACAAAATTCAACATTATTCCTTAATTTAAAATAAGGGTCTAAGTGTTCCTTTTGTGGTTCTGGATCATTTATTAAATATCTTTCGAAGGTTGCCATTTGGTGTTTTCCAAAAATAGGGGAACATGAGCCACACCATATATACCAGAAATAATCACGGTCATTGGTTTTGTAATTTGAATTGTTTCTGTTTAACCATACATTTCTTATGGTTTGTTCTAAACAATCGCATAATTCTTTTCCTTTGACTATTTTACCTTTATAGTTGAATTCTCTAAATTCTTTTTCATTTTTCATTGGTAAACAGCCATGGAGCATTAGATTGTTGTTTAAAACTAAATATATGCTACCTTTTGCAAATAGGAATGAGCCGTGGTCTTGCATTTTATAAGAGTTGAGAAAGGAGTATTTTAATTTATCCATCACAACCTCTTCTTCTGGGGTTAGTTTATATGGGTCTTTTGGATCTATGGTTGGGAAGTATTTGTCTAATAGTTCATAAGCTTTTCCTCCAATTACTATTGTGCCTTTTTCGTAATCTATTTTGTCTAATAATAAACGATGTTCCATTTCGAAATTTGGATTTCGTGCTATTAACTGTCCTTCCAACTTAAAGGTTATTATTGATATTGCTTTATGAATAATAGTCATTAGCCTTACGTTGGCATCATGGCTGTTTTCAAGATTTGATCCTTTTGGTATAAATGGTATTGCCGGATCGTTTTCGTATTTTGATATGGCAAATGTTACAAGCGACATTAGGTTTATTCCATAGTCATCTTCTATTGTATCAAGGCTTCCGTAACGTGCTGTAAGTCGGATTACTTCTGCTATATCTAATTTATTTCCACAAGCGGCTCCCATCCATATTATGTCGTGATTTCCCCATTGTATATCTACTGAATGGTGATTTTTTAGCATTTCAACAACATCAACTGCTTTAGGACCTCTATCATATATATCACCTATTACATGTAGACGATCAATAAGCATTCTTTTTATAAATACACATATTGATTCTATAAAATAATTAGAACGATTTAATGATATTATTGATTGTATAATGCTATCATAATAGTTTTGCTTGTCTAAACTTGTTTCATTCAAAAGTTCATCAATTATAAATGCATATTCGCTTGGCATAGCTTTACGAACTTTTGAACGGGTGTATTTCTTCGTTACTTCTCTTGCAACTTTAACTAACCTATTAAGAGTTAAACTATACCACTCTTCATTAATTACACCTAATAATGTTAAGTTACTTAGCTTTTCATTTGGGTAATATATAAGTGTTGCAAGTTGATTTTTCTCTGCTCTACTTATAGAATGTCCAAATACTTCGTCTATCTTTCTTTTTACCGCTCCTGAAGCATTTGACAAAACATGATTAAAAGTATCAAATTCTCCATGTATATCAGTTACATAATGCTCTGTTCCTTTAGGTAATAGTAATATTGCTTCAAGATTAATAATCTCAGTACTTGCAGCCTGAAGGGTTGGAAAATGCTTTGAAAGCTCTTGCAAAAATTTTAATTCTTCGTTTGATACTATTTTATTCATTACACTTATTTTCTCAATTTATAGTCTGCAAATACTGATTTATTTCTATTTTTCTGGTTCAATTTTTTGGAATATAGAATTAAAATTAGGGATTGCTGGTTCTCCTATTATTTTTGTCAAAAAGTCATTATATGAAGGTGTAAAGGTAAATTCATTTACATTGAAAAAATCAAGAGGAAGAGAACGATTGCCTATTGATTCCATATCTATTGTACTGCAATTATATTCTTCTACCTCATCATAGTAGCATATCTTTGACATAACTGGCATTTTCCCATATTCTTCTCTTATTAGTAAATCAGCGACTTTGTCTGCAAGTGCATATGTTAGTCTTCTATCGTATGAAGAACATCTTCCTCCTCTTGGGTAATATCCTGCTACTTGTGAACGAGCTGGCAATTTTAGTTTAGCTGTTATTTCTGATGCTATTCTACCACTAACTCCTCCACCCCGT
>JBAZSY010000008.1:444-128459 GCA_041662185.1 Bacteroidales bacterium | reverse complement strand
TTTTCATTCTTTATCAACGAATAAAAACAATATATATTGTTCTTTACAAACGAATAGTTTTTTTTTAGTATTAGTAAATCACAATTTAAGCACTAACCATTAGCAAAAGTATAAAAAAGATTCAAAGCAACAATATAAAAAAGAAAAATTACAAATGAACAACAGGAGCACAAGACCAATCAATAAGTTTATTAGCTGTGTCAATATCCACAAATTCAAAATCCGTTAACCAACGCCTAAGTTTATACTCTGCACCCTTTAAACCATAATAAGACTTAAACTTTCTAATAGCCGATAAATCCTTAATCATAGGCTGCCCATAATCAAGATCACGAGGATGAATATAAGAAATCAAATAATCATCCGTATCCTTAGTCCAAAACCTAATCAACCAATAAGGAAACAAACGAAAATAACCACCACCAGAGAAAATAATATTCCTCCCAGCAATCTTTCTTATTGAAATAGGTAATTCCTTAATCTCAATACCATTATATGAAATAATTGAAGGCTCGATATCCCCATAATTAGGAATTCCGCCATGAGCATGATGAGCATGAAAAACAGAACAATCAATCTCAATACCACACTCCTTCAAGACCTCAAAAGCCCAACCTTCAGACTCACGAATAGAAAAACCAGGAGCCCTAAAATACTTAACACTCTTACCAGAAATATCCTCCAACAACTTAATAGAAGAAGAAACATCCTCCTTAAACTCGCTCCTATTCTGTTGCCAAATCAACCCATGATTAAAAGTATGAGAACCTATTTCATATTTCTCTGCAATTCTCCTTACCAAATCAGGATATACCTTAGCAATCCAACCAATAATAAAGAAAGTTGCCTTAGTATTAGTATCCTCCAACAAACGAAAAATGCGCTCTACATTCTCGTAGATACGAACCTCATAATTCTTCCATCGACCCTTAAAATAACAATCCTCACACAACTGAAACCATTCCTCAACATCAATTGTTAGAATATTCATTTACTAATATATCTTACACATTTTAGTTTCTACCTTTTAGTTTTTAGTTTTTCACTCTATTAAACTCCTCTGCAGCTTTTTCTAAATCAATTTTTGGTAGAGTTGAAAATACTTTATAAACTATATCACTTTTAGGAAATATAATTACCCAACAAGTTAAGAATATTAACATAAAGTCAACATATAATGACTTATTATAATAATACCATTTTTCAAGCTCCCCTTTATGAGGCTGAATAACTTGAGCACTAAAAGCTATAGGATCCTTAGCAATAGAAATATAATATTCTTCATCTCTAAAAATAACAGAACCAATACCAGAAAGACCAGGTTTAGATTTAGCAACACATTCTCTTATTTCATCATTATAAGCATCAAAACCTTTTTTAACAAGAGGTCTTGGACCAATAATACTCATATTACCTATAAGAATATTTATCAACTGAGGTAATTCATTAATCTTAGTCTTACGCAAGAAACCACCCATAGGTAAAACACGAGGATCATTTCGAGTAGTTATTGTACCTGTTCCAATATTAGGACTATTCTTAAGCATAGTAGCGAACTTCCAAACATTAAAAGATTTACCACCCTTACCAATACGTTCTTGGAAATAAAACACATAATGTTCTCCTGTAAATAACAATCCTATAATAATAAGTATTAACAAAGGAGAAAAAACAATCAATGCCAATAATGACATCAAAATATCAAATAAACGTTTAATTATTCTGTACATAATAAAATTATTAGGTAAAAGGTAAAAAGTAATAGGTAAAAGTACTTTTTTAGGTAAAAGGTAATAGGTAAAAGTTCTTGCGTAGCCCTACTTTTTACTTTGCTTTGCACTACTTTTTACTTTTTACCTTTTACTTTTTACTTTTTAGTTTTAAAGTTTTTATCGATGCAACTAATATTTTTACTAGTTCATCTGATTTATATTTTAGTTCTTCAAATTCATCATTATTTAGATATGAAGTATCATGTAATAGGTCAAGCCAATAATTTGTTTCGTTTGCTTCTTTTAATGAAATAGATAGTTTATTAATAAAGTCTAAATCACTTTGAGCAAATTCAGCTTCTCTAATTAAAGCACCAATTGAAGTCCCAGATCTAAGCAATTGTTTAGAAAGCACAAATTCTCTCTTATCTGTTTGTAAAGTCTGAACTAATCTAACTATAGAAACAGCAAATAAATAACTCTTTCCAACCAAAGGACTTTCCCTAAACCCCATAATTAAAACTTTTACTTTTTACCTAAAAGATCACATCTTAGAGTCTAAGTTTTTACCTTTTTCCTCATGTTCAAAATTAGGAATAAAGCGTTTTAGAGCCAAAACAATATCTTTCTTTTGAACGTCTGGGCGCGATAATAAATCTTTCATTTCTGAAAAGAAAGAATCCAATTCAGAAATAGGTCTACAAGGATACTCTTCAATAACACCTAAAGAAGCAAATTTTGTCATATTAAGTTTTTCCCCAGGAATATAAAACTCTTCATACCCTTTTTCACCAGTAGTATCAGAAGTAAAATAATAAACAGGATATTCCTTTGAATCTTCTTTCATTTCATAAGCAAACTTACGAGCTTCTTCTTCACTGTTGCAATATTTAATCTTATAACCAAGTTCAGTTAAGAACTCATCAGCAATTGAAGAAAAAGTCATCATTTGTTCTTCACCCAACTTAGGAAAGAATATCTCACCACTCTTACCCAAAATACAAGCCAACATACAAATTTGACCACTTTCTTCTGGAGAAACAAAATAACGTTTAACATCACTTGGAGAACTTAAAGGCTGACGTTTCATTAATCTATCAATAAAACCAGCCAATAAAGAACCATTAGAAAAAGCAACATTAGCAAAACGAGCAGTAGAAATCTTAAAGTTCTTTGAGTATGACATAATCATATCTTCCATAACCTTCTTACTACAACCCATAATATTTACAGGATTTGCAGCCTTATCAGTAGAAACACAAAAGAAATGTTTAGGAGGAATTTCTGTCAATAAATCTAATAATTTCCTTGCCTTTAAAACATTATTTTCAATCAATGCAGCAACAGAATATTGATCCTTCTCACTTCTCACATGTTTATGAGCAGAGAAATTAGCAACAATATCAAACCCACCTTCATTTCTAAATATCTTTTCAAATATAGGATCAGCATAATTTAAGGGATAAGTTCTATAATCCTCAGGAACAAACATCCCAAAAGTAGACCTCAAATCACGAGTAAGCTCAGTTAAACCATTCTCACTAATATCAACAACAACCAATTTACTTGGCTTAAAAAGTAAAATAGCACGAATATAAGAAGAGCCAATAGTACCAGCCCCTCCAATAACACAAACACTCCTACCCTCAATCTCCTTAGTTAAAACCTCCCTATTTGCTTCAATATCTTTCAAAAACATACTCTCTGGACGATGAGTAATATGTTTTGCTATAAAATTATTTACGTTAATCATAAAAATATATTTTTATTTAGGTAAAAAGTAATAGGTAATAGGTAAAAGTGCTTTTTTAGATAAAAGGTAAAAAGTAATAGGTAAAAGTTTTTGCGAAGCCCTACTTCTTACTTTTTATCTTTTACTTCTTACTTTGCAAAGCACTACTTTTTACCTTTTACTTCTTACTTTCTACTTATATTTCCCTTTTTTTATATTTTGGTAGTAGTCTGGAATAATAACAGTACTTGGAATATTAACAACTCTATCTTCCAACCACTCTGAATTAGATAAATCACCACATTGACATCCTTTGTACATATCTAATTTATTATTCAAAACCCATATAGGACGGGTCATAATACCATTATCATTAGTATAAGTAAGGAATTCATTTCTTGCATCTCTATCTTTTAAAATCACTGCATTAAGCCAATAATTAGACCTTGAATTCTCAGGTTCAACAAAAAACTCAATATCTTTATTATTCTTAAAGAAAGCAATATACTTATCAGTAAGCTTACGTTTTTCTTGAATAAAGAACTCACATTGTTCAATTTGCCCCAAACCTAAAGCAGCTGCAAGATTAGTTAAACGATAATTATAAGCAGTATAGTCATGATTATATTCCCAACGATGAGGAACCTTAGCAGTAGTAGTAATATGCTTAGCTCTTTTCGCCAACTCTTCATCGTCAGTCAAAATCATACCCCCACCACCAGTAGTAATAACCTTATTCCCATTAAAACTTAAAGCACTAAGCTTACCAAACAAACCAGTATGCTTTCCCTTATAATAAGAGCCAATACTTTCTGCAGCATCCTCTACTAAAGGAATATTATATCTCTCACAAATATCAGCAATTGCATCTATTTCACAAGGATGACCAAAAGTATGCATAGGAACAACAGCAGCAAAACGCTTACCCGTCTTATTATTATAAGAAAAACCGTCAGCACCTTTATTAACATTCTCTTTCAAAAACTCCTCAAGCTTAATAGGACACATTCCCATAGTTTTTTTAGAAACATCAACAAACACAGGATTTGCCCCAGTATAAGTTATAGCATTACAAGTAGCTATAAAAGAAACTGGTTGAGTTATCACTTCCTCACCAGGACGTACTCCAGCCAAAAGCATACAAATATGTAAAGCTGCAGTACCATTCACAGCAGCAACAGCATATTTATTTCCAGTATATTCAGCAATAGCCTTTTCAAACCTATTTACATATTCCCCAACACTCGAAACAAAATTTGAATCCATAGCATCAAGCAAATATTTCCTCTCATTCCCAATAAAACGAGGATCATGAAGGATAATAAACCCTTTCTTATCATTAAAAGTTTCTCGAACGAAACTTACAAAATCTGCGTAGTTCATAATATTATTTTTTGTATTTAAATCTCTCTTGCAGGGGTTCCAAAAACTGTAGCTCCTTCTTTTACATTTCTAATTACAAAACTACATGCACCAACAGTTGCATTTTTGCCAATTGTAACATGATGATTTATAACTGAAGAAGTATGAATAGTAACATTATCCATTACTTTAACACCTCCCACACAAACAGCATTACAATCAATTCTACAAAAATCACCTATTAAACAATCATGACCTATTACAGTACCTACTTGAATTAAACAATGATTACCTATATTCGTTTTCGAACCAATTGTTGAATTATGTAAAAAGATATTACCTGTTCCAATAATTGAATTAGGAGAAACATTTGAATCTCTATGAATTAAATTAATAAAATTAGCCCCTCTTGCTTTCATCTTCTCAATACATTTACATTTTATATTTTTATTTCCGATGGAACAAATAAAAACATCATTCTCTTGAATAATATATTCATCTTCACTACAAAGTACTTGTGGTAAATTTGGCGTTGAAGATAATGCATCCTTATTTATATCTAAAAACCCTTTAAATCTAAATTCAGTCATATAACCTAAGGATTGTTTAGCATATTCTAATACATCTAAACCAAAACCTGAAGCTCCAATAATTAGTAAATTTTTCATCTGATTAAATTATTAATGTTATATTCACTCAATAAAAACACATCTCCATGCCCTGGATACACTTTTATTTTATTATTATTTTCAAATGCATTTAAGATGTATTCAACACTTTTTTTGTACTCTTCTTTTGAACCTGTTTTCTTGGGAATAAAAGGTTTATATTGCATAATTGTATCTCCTGTGAATAAATTATTTTCTATGCAAAAACAAATAGAACCTTTACTATGACCTGGTGTTTTATAAAAGTTTATTTCTTTTTCATTCCACTTCAAATGATACTCAATATCTTCTAAAATAATATCAACCTTATTAATTTCATATTTATAATCTACCTTATTAAAGTAAAACTGAAAATATGCTGAACCTTCTTTCGATAAAGCATTTCTACATTCTTCCGAACATATAATCCTAATATTATCATATAAATCTGTAAGATAATTACATCCCCAAGTATGATCTGTATGTTCATGAGTTAATATAATATATTCAGGTTGTAAAGTTTCTTTATTAATAAAACCAATAACCTTTTCACTTTTTTCAGAAGCGGGATCAATTATTAAACATTTTTTTGAATTAACATTATAGACTATGAAACAATTTGATGTCATTAATTCATTAATGAATCTTTTTACTTTAATCATATTAAAATGAAAAACTATTCCTCATAAAATTACTGTCAAAAAAATTATATAGTTCCACTATCTACGTGAAAATTTTGACCAGTAACTGATGCTGCCCTATCAGACAATAAAAATAGAACCGTTTCTGCAACTGAATTAATATTAGTTGGTCTCTTAAGTGATGTCCTATTATAAATTCTATCTTTTTGTTTCTCAGTCAAGGTTGAACTCATTGATGTTTCCATAAAACCGGGCACAACTACATTGGATCTTATTCCCAATTCACCCCACTCTCTAGCAGTATTCTTAGAAAATGCTTCTAAAGCTCCTTTACTTGAAGCATACATAGCTAATCCTTTATATCCAGTATGTACACTTATTGATGAAATATGAATAATCGAACCTTTTATTTTATTAAACAACATATTTCTAATTGCATATTTAGTAAGAATCATTGGGGTAAATACATTTACTTTATACATTTCTTCTAATTTTTCAATATTAATATTTGTAATAATATCATCATAAGCTAATGCAGCATTATTTACATATCCATCTAATTTAATATTATTAGTAATAAACTCTTTAAATACTTGTTTATTTGCATTTTTAACATCAGATAAATCAATTGATTTATAAAATAGATTATTCGGATATTTATTTTGTAACTCTTTGAATTCATTGGTATAACTACGAGCAACGCCATAAACTATATTGTCATGTAATAATAAAACTCTACAAATTTCTAATCCAACACCACGTGAACATCCTGTAACTAATATATTCATAATCTTTTAATTTTTCCAGTTCTTGTTAAATCAAATTCCTCAATAAATTTTATTCTTCTTGGTATTTTAAAGTCTTGCAATTTGTCTGATAAATATTTTTTAATTTCAATTTCACTTATTGAATCTCTATTCTCAAGTTTAATATCAGCACATAAGATATTTCCTAGCACTGAATTCGCTTTTCCATAAACTAAAGCATTTTGAATGCCTTTGATAGATAATAATACATTTTCTATTTCTCCTGGATTAACCTTATAACCTCCGACATTAATTAATTCGTTTTTTCTACTTTTAAATTTAAAAAGACCTTTGTCCTCGTCTATCCATTCTATTAAATCACCAGAATGATAAAAACCATCAATAATAATCAATGATTCTGATTTACCCAACAATGAATAATGTATTAATAATTCGTTTTCAACAACTTTAAACTTATCCTTAATTTCAAAAGGTATTTGAAAGTATTCTCCCTTTGCTGCAAATAATGAAGCAGCTTCTGTTGAAGCATATATGTTATTCATTTTAGCATTTGGAAATATTCTTTTTATTGAATCATACAAGTTTTTATCTGATTTTTCTCCTCCATATGTAACTCTTTGTACATTATTAAAGCTTTTTTCAACAGGTAAAAGCAATCTATAAAATGTAGGTGTAGCAGACATGTGAGTAATTTTATATTTTTCTATATATTCATAAACATCATTTCTCTGATAATTAAAAACATTTACGAGTTTATTCTTATTTGCTAAAGCCTGAAAAAAAACTTGCAAGCCTGCCATATGAGTTGGATTATAAGCAAAAGCCCATACAAAATCATTATATTTATCTGATTTTCTTATTGAGCGAGTTAAGTTTTGGATAGTATGAATAATTTTTTTTGGTTGACCAGTTGTTCCTGATGTAAAAATTGATATTTCTGATTTTGAATTTAATAATGAATCAATTAATTGATTTACATCAATAATTTTAATTGATGAGAATTTCTCAATTTTATTAATTAATTCTTCGTCAATATCTTTTAGTTCATTAGTCTTTAAATCACTATCTATTAATACTAATGGTTTATCATTAACCAATCCAAAAATTAAATTTGAAAAGAATTGAAATAGCGAGTTAGTTTGATAAGCTTGAAAATAACCTTCTGAATTATTTATGTATTTCAATAAATCTTCGTAGCTATATTCTACACCATTATCAATTAAAAAATCATTCATACTATTTTAATTTTGAATATATTTCTCCTATAGATGAAACTAATCCATCTTCAAAAATATCTATATCAAACTCATCTTCAATTCTAACAGTCAATTCAGCTAAATCAAATGAAGTGAATCCAATTTCATCTCTTAGTCTATCTGTTTCATTTATTTTATCTAGAGCATGTAAATCCTTAGATAACCTAATTAAATTTATAATTTCTAATACTTTAGTTTCCATTTTTATTTATTTATTGGTTCATAAAAATTTGTATCCTTTAACGAACAAGCAATACTACCCCATGACAAACCTACACCAATAGCACTCATTATTACTTTTTCAAGATTAAAGTTTAAATTTGAATTACTACAAATATCGGAAAGTAATAATGGAATAGAAGATGGCCCAGTATTACCATAGTTTTGAGTATTAATTGGAGTTTTTTCGATATCTGCTTTTATTTTTTTCCTTATTGAGTTTACCATAAATTTATTTGCTTGGTGTATAGCAAACAATCCTACATCATTTTTATCCCAATTTATATACTCTAATAATTCATTTACATTAACATGAGCCTTTGTTACTGCAAAATCATAAGCAGCTGAGCCATCCATAAATAAATCATTTTTAGTTCTTCCATTTTTATCTTGATCATAGAAAAATTTAGATGTTTCTTCGGATATTGGCAATCTAAAACCTCCAGCAGGAACAATAACATGATGGAATCCACTACCATCTGAACAAATAGTAAAACCGAAAGTATTATTCCCTTTTGTAACAAGAGTTGCAGTTCCACAATCACCAAAAATCATTCTAACAGACTTATCATATTTATTTACAATTTTCGTTGTTGTATCTCCTGCTAAAACCAAAATATAATCTGAAACTCCTGAATTTATCCATGAAGCAGCTTGAAAAATACCATGTATATAACCAGAACAACCATAAGGAACGTCCATACAAATTGTATTTTGACTTAATCCTAATCTATTTTGTAAAATAATTGATGTCGAAGGAAGTATATAATCTCTCGTTTGCGATGCAAAAACCAAACCACCAATTTTGCTTACATCAATTTTTTCATTTTCAATTAATGATTTAGCCGCTTCATAACACAAATCAGAAGATGTTTGATGTTCATCAGCTACTCTAATTCTTTCTACCCCTGTAACCTTAATAATATTTTCAACTTCTTTTTCCCCATACAATTCTGATAATGCTCTTAATTCAAAATTTTGTTTAGGCAAATAAGAAGCAATTGCTTTTATATTTATATTATTTATTATAGTTTTCATTCTAATTTAGTGTATAACCTCCATCTATTATTAAATTAATTCCAGTAACCCAACTTGAAGCATCAGATAATAAATAAATTGCACCATAAGCAATATCATTTGTATTCCCTAATCTTTGTAAAGGATATTTAACAACCATTGACTCTTCAATTTCTTTTTTTGAGTAAATTGAATCAGATAATTCGAAAATATTTGTTGAAACAACACCTGGAGAAATTGTATTAACTCTAATTTTTTTTGTTGCCAAATCTAAAGCTGCTGTTTTTGAGAAACCTAATAAGGCAGATTTACTAGTAGAATAAGGTGATGTTCCAATTGTACCTATACAAGTGCCTGAAATTGAAGAAATAAATATAATTGAAGAAGTAGATTTAAGTTTTTTATATTTCATTAAAGAAGTAGTTATTAGAATGGGTGCTATAGTATTTAAATTTATAACACTATTTAAAATATCTCTATTAATATATTTTAGTGGATGTACAGATGGAATACCAGCACAATTTACACAACCATCTAATTCACAACATTCTTCTACTAATCTTTCAATATCATCTTGAATCGTTAAATCCGCAATTACTTTTTTATGGTCATTCCCTATTAAAAGCTGGTAAGTATCTTGTAATTTATCTTTATTTCTTCCTGTTATAATTAGATTCGCTCCCATTTTTGAACATTCAATAGCTATTGATTTACCTATGCCAGAAGATGCTCCAGTAATTAATATTATTTTTCCTTGTAATGAAAATGGGTTAATCATATTATTTTGTTAAAACCAATTGGAATAAATCATTAATATTTTCACAGTTTCTAATATCTGCTCCAGTTACTCTTTTATCCATTTTTTCATCTACCATTGAAATTATAGATAATGCAGTTAAAGAACTCCATTCTTCTAAATCTTTAAATTTGGTTTCTGGTGCAAATGCTTCAATTGGTGTTTCATCAAATTCAGACGCAAATGCTTTTACAAATTCATTAAGTTCCATAATTCTAAAATTTTAATTGTTAATATTTATTGAATAATTTTCGATTTTCCCTTTATAAGATGGGACATCTAATATTGTTGTTACTAATTTATCTGGGAACATACGTGCAACTATTTTTTGAAGAGTATCATCAGTGCCTACTTCATAGAATTGATTTACACCATCTCTTACCATATTATTAACCATCTTTGTCCATTGAACTGGGTGGGTAATATGAATAATTAAATTGTCTTTTATTTCTTTTGGGTCGGTATGGACTTCTCCATCGACACTTTGATATATAGGATAAATTGGTTTTTTAAACTCAGTATTTTTAATTATTTCTCCAAGTTCTTTTTCTGCTTCATTCATAAAAGGAGAATGGAATGAGCCTCCTATTGCAAGAGGTACGGCTTTTTTTGCACCTTCTGCTTTAAAAGTTTTGCATGCAATACGAACACCTTTTTTAGAACCAGTTATTACAACTTGACCAGGTCCATTATAATTAGCAAAATAAATTGGTTCACCAGATTCTTCGGCAATTTCTTTCAATCGTTTTTCAATATATTCGTCAGGAAAACCAATTACAGCACCCATTGCAGTTTCATATTGCTCACATGCCTTTTGACCAATCAACGCCCTATTTAATACAAGATTTAATCCATCTTCATAAGATATACAACCACTTACTACTAAGGCTGCAAATTCACCTAATGAATGACCAGATACAACATCAGGAACTATATCTTTTTGAGTTAAAGCAGTAATAACCTCATAAACAAAAACTGCAGGTTGAGTATTTTTAGTTTCCATTAGTTCTAGCTCGTCCCCATAGAACATTACATCTGTAATTCTTCTTCCGAAATAATTATTTGCTTGTTCAAACATTTCTTTAGCAAAAGGGAAATTATCATATAAATCTTTTCCCATACCTTGCTTTTGACATCCCTGTCCTGGAAAAATAAATGCTTTCATATAATCATTTTTTTATTTTGCAAATATACATTTTTTTATTATCCAGATCAATAACCTTATCTACTTATTCGAAATTAGATAATTGGTTTGATTATTTATTAAAATGTTTTACAATATTATTGTACGAAACATCAATAGTGTAGTTTTCTAATAAATAATTATATCCTTTTTCTCCCATTGATTTTATATCTGAATTATAAATATATTTATCCACCAATTCATTAAACTTTTCCACATTCTTACTTTCACACCAATACCCATAACCATTTTTTTCTGCAATTTTACCTATATCGGTATTAATATCTGTTGCTGCAAATATAGGCATTTTGTTTGATAAATATGCTAATAATCTTGATGGATAATTTGGTATAGTAAATCTATCATCTAAAAATATAAGTCCAATGTCGCAAGCTTTCGCCAAATCATCATATTCATTTCTTGGAAGAAATTCAAATAATTTAATATTTCGTGGTTTTAAGGTTTGAATCCAATTATTGATTTTTGCATATTCTGTTCCTGAACCAGCAATAATAAAATAAGCATCATCCCTATTTGCATTTGCTTTTAAGCATTCAAGTAAAAAATCAATTCCTTGTGGTTTTCCAAGATTGCCACCATAAATAAAAGTTAATACATTTTCAGGAATAGAGTATTTTCTTCTTATTGCATTTCTATCTATTCCCTTATAATCTAATAAATCTATACTATTTGGGTTAACCTCTATTTGATTTGGGTTTATAAATGGATTATTATCTAAAACAAATTTTACATTTGCAGGCGACATACATCCAATGAAATCTGATACTTGATAAAGTTTCTTTTCCTTCTTAAGAAAGATTTTATGCAATAATCCATCCTTCTTCATTAGATTAATATCAACAGCATTTTGAGGGAATATATCTTTTAGTAATAGATAGGAAAAAGAATTATCTCTTTTCTTAATTGACTTAATTGCCTTTGTAAAAGTTATTGGAGGAGTAGAATATAATACCAAATCAAATTTAATATTATTAATGTACTTATTTATTGCATTTAAAAACTGATATTCAACCAATAATGTTCCTATACCTTTTTCAATAACATTGGTTTTCTGAATATTTAATGTCTGAACTCCAAGTATATATATTCCTTTGTTTTCTCTTAAAGATGTTTTTTGTTTATATCTTCTTTCCAATGGTGTTACAACATAAACCTTATGCTCTTCGTCCCTAAACTTACGCATAAGGTCAGTATATATTCCCTTATCCTCAACATCATTAAAACGAGATATAGTTAGAAACAATATATTCATCCTTCTTTTAATTTTAAATTTTGAGTTTTAAATTAACTCCCCAAACCTTTTACCTATTACTTTTACCTATTACCTAAAGACCCCAAAAACTCAGCACCACACAACCTTTTACTTTTTACCTAACTTATTCTTTTCTCCAAATCATTTTGTTTACAACTCCAGTGTAACTTTGGATTATCTTTATAACTTTTGTTGAAACGTTTTCATCTGTATAATATGGTATTGGTGTGCCATAATCTCCATCATTTTGCAAATCTACTGCTGTCTCTACTGCTTGTAAAAGTGATTTTTCATCTATCCCTGCAAGTATAAATCCTGCCTTATCCAAAGCTTCTGGTCTTTCGGTTGAAGTACGTATGCAGATTGCAGGGAATGGGTGATTAATAGATGTGAAAAATGAACTCTCTTCAGGCAATGTACCACTATCACTTACTACTGCAAAGGCATTCATCTGTAAATTATTGTAGTCGTGAAAACCAAGTGGTTCATTACTTATTACTCTGCTATCTAATTTAAACCCTGTTGACTCTAATCGTTTTCTACTTCTAGGATGACAAGAATAAAGTATTGGCATATCGTATTTTTCTGCCAATTGATTTATTGCATTAAAGAGTGAGAAAAAGTTTTTATCAGTATCTATATTTTCTTCTCTATGAGCAGAAAGAAGTATATATTTCTTTGGTTGCAAACCCAAACGAGTTAAAACATCAGATTTTTCTATTTCTTCAAGGTTTTGATGCAATACCTCTGCCATTGGTGAACCTATTACATAAGTTCTTTCTTTTGGAGCCGAAGAAGCATTAAGATAACGTCTTGCGTGTTCTGAATAGCACATATTAACATCAGATATTATATCTACTATCCTGCGATTTGTTTCTTCTGGCAAGCATTCATCAAAGCAACGATTCCCTGCTTCCATATGGAAGATTGGAATATGTAATCTCTTTGCCGATATTGCAGAAAGACATGAATTAGTATCGCCCAAAATCAAAAGAGCATCAGGATTAATATCTACCATTAATTTATAACTGCAATTAATTATATTCCCAATAGTAGCACCTAAATCATCACCTACTGCATCCATATACACTTCTGCATCTTTCAACTTAAGGTCTTTAAAAAATATACCGTTAAGGTTGTAATCATAATTTTGACCTGTATGAGCCAAAACGCAATCAAAATATTTTCTACATTTATTAATAACAGCAGCAAGACGAATTATTTCCGGTCTTGTCCCAACAATAATCAATAGCTTTAACCTGCCATCGTTTTTAAATCTTATATCTTTATAATCTGTCTTCATTTCTCTTTTTATTTTTTTAAACACAAGTTACACTGGTTTACTCTTATTTTATAACACTAGTTACAATATTATTTATTTTCTTTTTCTAAAACGAGTTACACTAGTTTTGTTGCAATAATTAAAACTTGTATTGCTTATGGTGGTATATACTTGTGGTAAAATTAAACTGGTTCAAAAAAAGTATCTGGTTTATTTGCATCAAAGCTTTCATTTGCCCACATAACCGTTACAAGATCTTCTGTGTCTGATAGGTTAATTATATTATGTGTGTAGCCTGGGAGCATATGAACAGCTTCTATTCTTTCTCCTGAAACTTCAAATTCTATAATTTCATCACTATCAATTTTCCTTTCCTGAATTAACCCATGACCACTAACAACAATAAAGAATTCCCATTTTGTATTATGCCAATGTTGTCCTTTTGTTATTCCTGGTTTTGAAATATTAACGCTGAATTGACCACACTTCTCTGTTTTTAAAAGTTCTGTAAATGAACCTCTATTATCTATATTCATCTTTAATGGAAAAGCTATCTTTTCTTTTGGTAAATATGATAAATAAGTTGAATATAATTTCTTAGCAAATGAATCCTTTGGGATTTCTGGAATAATTAGTGTTTGGGGTTGTGAATGGAATTCTTCCAATAAATCAACAATTTTTCCAAGAGTTACTTCGTGTGTTATTGGGACTGCACAAAATTTACCATCATTTTTTAATATTGTATCAACTCCAATGAAAAAACAATGATGTTCCTTACATTCCAAAGCTGCAATCATCTCATCAACCAAATCATCAATATATAGAAGTTCCAACTCTGTATTTCTATCATTTACTTGAATAGGTAAATCGTTTGCCATATTATTACAAAAAGTTGCAACAGCACTATTATAGTTGGGTCGACACCATTTACCAAAAAGATTAGGAAAACGATAAACCAATACTTTTGCTCCTGTTTCTTTGGAATAAGAGAAAAACAAATCTTCTCCAGCTTTTTTACTTTTACCATATTCCCCATCAGCATATCTTCCTTCCAAGGTTGCTTGAATAGAACTTGAAAGCATAATGGGACAAGTATTATTATGTGTTTTTAAACAATCCAACAAATCAGATGCAAAGCCAAAATTAGTTTGCATAAACTCCTCTTGATTTTGAGGACGATTTACACCAGCTAAATTGAAAACGAAATCGGTATTTGAACAATAAAGCTCTAAATCATCATAAGTTGAATCAATATCATACTCATAAATATCCTCAATTGTTAAATTAGGATGAGTTTTATCTTTTCCTTCTTTAATATTCTTCAAAGCAGCGACAAGATTCTTTCCAACAAAACCTTTTGCTCCTGTTATTAGTATTTTCATTTTTTCTTATTATTACACCGAGTTTATGAAGTTTATTACACTGAGTTTTATTGAGTTTTTCACCGAGTTACACTGAGTTTTATAAATTACTCTGTGAAATTTTTAGTATTTTTTTTACATTGAGATTTAATATTACTCTGAGCTACTCTGTGAAATCAACTCCGTGTTACTCTGTGAAAGAAATCCGAGAGCAAACCTCAGGAAGTTTCAAAAGCAACTCTTTCATTCCATCTACATCTAAACGAGCCGTATTATGAGAATGATAATCTTCTATTCTTGAAACATCTTCTTGTCCTTCAACAAAGAATTTATCATAATTCAAATCTCTTGTGTCGCAAGGAATACGGAAATAATTTCCCATATCTTCTGCCCTTGCCATTTCTTCACGAGTTACAAGAGTTTCATATAGTTTTTCTCCATGACGGGTACCGATTACTCTATATGGGAGTTTTGAGTTTTGAGTTTTAAGTTTTGAGTTTTCACTTTTAGCTTTTAGCTTTTCACTGAGGAGCTCTGTAAGAGCCTTAGCGAGGGTATCTAAAGTTGCTGCTGGAGCTTTTTGAACAAATAAATCGCCATTCTCTCCATGTTGCCAAGCATAAATAACTAAATCCACAGCATCATCCAAAGTCATCATAAACCTTGTCATATTTGGATCTGTAATAGTTATCTCCTCTCCTTTTTCAATTTGGTCAATCCAAAGAGGAATAACAGAACCACGAGAAGCCATAACATTACCATACCTTGTACAGCAAATAGTAGTTTTAGCATCTTGACCTAACTGACGACCCTTTGCAATAGCAACCTTTTCCATCATTGCCTTAGATATACCCATTGCATTAATAGGGTAAGCAGCCTTATCAGTACTTAAAACAACAACATTCTTAACTCCATGCTCAATAGCAGAATCCAAAACATTTTCAGTTCCAATAACATTAGTTTTAACAGCTTGCATAGGGAAAAACTCACAAGAAGGCACTTGTTTTAAGGCTGCCGCAGAAAAAACATAATCCACACCAACCATAACACCATCAACACTCCTCTTATCCCTAACATCACCAATATAAAACTTCACTTTAGGATTTTGTAAAGCATGACGCATATCATCCTGCTTCTTCTCATCTCTTGAGAAAATCCTGATTTCCTTAATATCAGAATCAAGAAATCTTTTTAAAACTGCATTACCAAAGGAACCCGTTCCCCCAGTAATCAATAAAACTTTATCTTTAAAAATTGACATTATCTATTATTATTTTTTTGATTCATAACCATTATATCTTACTTTTAAAACATCATAATAAAACCATCGAGCTAAACCATTTTTTCTAAATTTACTTTTCAATTTAGAATATAATTGTTGACTTATAGGACGATCTTTTATTTTAATCTGTTTAATGGTTATATTGAAAAATTGTTTATAAATAGACCTCAAGAGTTCCAAATATGGAAGAAAAAAATGTTCTTTTTGTAAATTATCAATATCATATGTTATCGTTTTTAACGATAACACATTATTTTTCATACAAATGCTTGTACCGTGCATATGAAAAAATATTATTGGGTACCTAATATTATTATATTCCAATTCCCCATTACTAAAGTATTTATATTTTTTCATGTTCCATGGAGCAACACCACAACCTCTATTCTTTATAATATAAACATTAGAAAATCTTTCTGGTATATAGTCTAAATATTTTTGATCTCCATACTTACCATCTTCATACCGTGAATAACACCAATCAATACAACTATCTCTCCACCATTTGAGTGCAGCAATACCATCTACATCATTTTTAAAATAGACAAACTGTACACAATATTTTCCACCTTCTGGACTTTCTTCATCTAAAAAATGCTCAGATAGAGCTACAGAATTCTTATCTATTTCATCAAATAGAACTTGAGGTGAATTCATGAAGTATAAATCAGCATCCAAGTATGTTAATGAACATAAATTATACCTATTAATGAAATAATATATTACAGAAGGTCCACAAGTCCAACAATATTCTGCTTTTGTTCTAGTTGCTTTTACATCTAATAACTCTGGCGTTTCAAAATTATCTACTAATTCCACCGTCATGTGTTTAAATCCATAATTTTGAAGTCTATCATAACATTTTTTATCAAATGCCATAACATATAGATGGAAATTTTCTGTAACTTTTTCTAATGACAAATAGAGGGCAATACCTTTGTGAATATAGTATGAATCAAACAAAGTACAAAAATTCATCATAATACAAACTTATTTATTAAATCAATAACAATCTTAGCCTCTTCCAAACTCATTACTTGACTAATTGGTAAACTTAATTCCTCATTATGTATTCTTTCAGTAATACTCAAATCACTTTGTACTTTTAACTCTCCTCCACTTACCTTTTCCCTTTTATTTTTTACTTTTTCACTATTTAAGTAGCATTCTTGTTTATGTGGTGGAATAGGATAATGGATTATAGTTTGAACTCCATTATCTAATAGGTATTTTTGGAGTTCATCTCTTTTTTCACAAAGTATGGGGAAAACATGAAAGACATTAGATGAAAAATCTTTTACATTTGGAGTTGTTATTTCTTTATGTTTGATATTATCAATATAATACTTAGCTATTTCTTTTCTATGTGCATTATCTTCATCTAAATGCTTTAACTTAACATCCAAAACAGCTGCATGAATTTCATCTAAACGAGAATTGCGACCTGTATATTTAAATACATATTTTTTTGATGATCCATAATTAGCAAGTGTTCTTATTATATTAGTTAATTCTTCATCATCTGTTGTAACAGCTCCTGCATCTCCAAAAGCACCCAAATTCTTGCCTGGATAAAAACTATGTCCAGCTGCATCACCTATAGATCCAGTTCTTTTGAGTGTTGAGGTGTTGAGGTGTTGAGGTGTTGAGGTGAAGTAGCAACCATGAGCTTGTGCATTATCTTCAACAAGTTTTAGGTTATGTTTTTTACATATCTCACCTATTTTATCTGTATATGCACATTGTCCATAAAGATGAACAATTAGAATAGCTTTAGTTTTTGGAGTTATTGCTTCTTCAATCTTTGAATCATCAATTTGATAATTATCAATATTTGGCTCAACTAAAACTGGAACAAGATTATTTTCTGTTATTGCAAGAATAGAAGCAATATAAGTATTAGCTGGAACAATGACTTCATCACCTTCTTTCATTATTCCCAACTCTATATATGCTCTAAATATCCAAATCAAAGCATCAAGACCATTAGCCACACCAATAGCATGATTTACTCCTATATATTTAGCATAATCTTCTTCAAATCTTTTATTTTCTTCACCTTGTAAATACCAACCAGAATCTACAACTCTATTTACCGCTTCATGTATTTCTTCGGAATACATAGCAGTTATTTTCTGTAAATCTAAAAACTTAATCATTTATTTATATCTCTTATATAGTTCAAATAATCTTCATATCTTCTAATATAATCATTTTCATCATATCCTTCTGATGCAAGTACTAAACAAATAGACCCAGATGAAAATCCTTGCTCTGAAGCCCATATTCCTGGAGGCACATGTAGACCCCAAAACGGACGATTGAGCAATACTGTACGTCTATTTGTACCATCATTAAGAACTATTTCAAAACTACCACTTGCTGCTATTATAAATTGATGGCATTGTTTATGCGCATGAGCACCTCTATCTTCCCCTCCTGGAATATCATAAGAATAAAAGACTCTCTTAATATCAAAAGGAACATGAATATTCTGATAAATATAAGTAAGATTACCTTCTTCATCATGATTTTTATTCAACTCACACAAAGAACAATCAAAAACACTTATCATTTTTTTACCCTCCAATTTTTATATTCATCAAAGTCCATTATATAATCATCTTCATCAAAATCTGTTGAAGACAAAACCAATGCTAATGAATTTGTTGAAAAATTAGTCATTTTTCGCCACATTCCCTTAGGAACATATAATCCAAAATAAGATCTATTTAATGTAAAAGTATTTTTACTAAATCCATCATTAAGAATCACATCAAAACATCCTGAAAGCGACACAATAAATTCCTGATTTTCTTTGTATGCATGTCCACCTCTGTCATGACCTCCTGGTACATCATAAATCCAATACACCCTTTTTATATCAAAAGGTATTTGTATAAATTGTTCTATTATTGACAGATTACCACGTGGATCAGAAATTTTTGGCAACTGAAATATTTTAGCATCTGAAACATTCATAAACTTTCAATTCCTTTTATACTTTATTTAATACGTAATCTATTGCATTTCTAAATTCATTAGTCATATGATCAATAGTTCTACAACTATAATAATATTCTTTAGCATTTATTCCAAAGTGGATGTATTTATTAGGGTTGTTAGTTATGTCTATAATTATTTCTGATATTTCTTCTATATTTTTCATAAGAATACCATTTTTATTATGTTCTATATTGAAACGTTCACCACCCGTAATAGCATCGTGCATAGTTACAAATGGAGTACCATACCCCATACTTTCTAAAACGCTTAAACCTGCTTGCATTGGAGATATTGTAGCATATGCTCTTTCAAAGAAAATTCTTTTAGTGTTCAAATCATATATTGATCCATGTACTTTTATTTTGTCTGATAAGTTGTTTTCATTTATCCACTTGACAACTAAATCATAATCAGTTCCTCCCCCTACAATATTAAATATTGGAATATAATGATTCATATCATAAGCTTTCTTGTATTGTTCTAATAAAGTTTTTATACCTTTTTGAATATACAATGTTCCTATGAACAAAATACTATCTTTCTCTATTCCTTCTATATAAGGATCTACTTCTAAGGTATTATTTGCCACAAAAAGTGTTTGTTTATCAAAACCTGCTTCTATATACTTTTGTATGGGATATTCAGAATAAAATATATTTGCATCAGCTCTTTTATAGATAAAATTACGTACATGATCCCATTTTGTTACTTCATCAAATTTTTTGTCATAAGACGCAGATACACCTATTCCCCATATAATAACCTTATAAGAACGATGTTTATTTAAAATAATGAAAGTATTATTAAGATAAGCTATATCACCAAAAAATATAACAACATCAAATTGTTTACAAATTTTTCCTATATATTTTTTATAAATATTAAATCTTTTAAACTTATAAGTAGATATATATTTGTATGAAAAATGAGTGTCTTTATTTTTAAATTCACCACAACTATAAATCACAGTCAAATCATACATAGAACCTAACCTCTCATACAAAGGTAAATTATAATGTGTTATATAATTTGTCACAAGAAGTACTTTAACTTTCAAGCCCATTAGTCTAAATTATTTAACAATATATCTACTATTCTTTCACTTGTCTTACCATCCCAAAGTTCTGGAATTCCTCCCTTTTTCCACTTACCTGAAAATAATTTATCAAGTGCTGGTTTTATTGCATTTGGATTGGTTCCAATAAGTTCATTAGTTCCAACGGTGCATGTTTCTGGTCTTTCGGTATTATCTCTTAGTGTTATGCATGGAATACCCATTACTGTGGTTTCTTCTGTTATTCCACCTGAATCGGTAATTACAGCCTTGGAATGTTTAACCATGTAATTAAATTCCAAATACCCCATTGGCTCTACTATAAACAAATTATCTGCCTTAATTCCTAAATCTATAAATATCTTAGCAGTTCTTGGGTGAATTGGGAAAATTATTGGTAAACCTTGAACATTATTAACTATTTCGCTCATAAGGGCTTTTAGCTTTTCAGCTTCATCCACATTTGCTGGGCGATGCATAGTAAGCATGATATACTCTTTTTCTTTTAGATTTAACTTATCAAATACATCAGGCTTTCTAAACCTATCCATATTAGCAAGCAAGGTATCAATCATAACATTTCCCACAAAGAATATTTGTTCTTCCTTAGCTCCAAATCTTCTAAGGTTTTCATTTGCAACCTCTGTTGTTGTAAAAAAATAATCAGCTAAAGAATCGGTAACCATACGGTTTATTTCCTCTGGCATAGTTAAATCCCAAGAACGAATTCCAGCTTCAATATGTGCAACCTTAGTATTTAATTTCTTCGCTACAATTGAGCAAGCCATTGTTGAAGTAACATCACCCACAACAATAACCAAATCGGTTGGGTTTTGCATAAGTTCCTTTTCAAACTCAATCATAATACCAGCTGTCTGCTCTGCCTGTGTTCCACTTCCTACTCCCAAATTAGCATTAGGCATAGGAATATTCAACTCCTCAAAAAAGGTATCACTCATATTCTTATCATAGTGCTGACCAGTATGCACCAAACGATACTCAATTGGAGTTTGGAGTTTGGAGTTTGGAGTTTGGAGTTTGGAGTTTGGAGTTTGATTATATTTTTGAATTGAATGTATAATTGGAGCAATCTTCATAAAATTTGGTCTTGCCCCAGCAATTATTGTTAGTTTCATAGGATTTAATTATATTCTTATTATAACCTCAAAGAGAAGCCCTTTCCATGAGCTTCTCTTTGTTTTATTTTGTTAATTACTTGTTGATTTCTCAACGTTCACGTTTAAATTTGAGCTTTTACCTCTTACTTTTTACCTTTTACCTAATTAAGGAGCTGGAATTGGTTTAGCAACGTAGCTCTTTGGTACTTCATGAAACTCAAATTTTGTTCCAACGAGTTTCTTTCTGAAGTAAGGCGATGGCAAAAATCTTGCTGTAAAATTTGAGATTGTCTCAGCAGTTACTTCTTCGTAAGTAGACATTGCTTTCGCATTGAATCTTGGATAAAATCTTCCGAATCTACCTAAATCAACAGGCACACCATCAGTAAGTAATCTAATAATAACATTTTGGGATTGAACCAAAACATTATAGATGTCACCTTCTGTCATTGCAGATGCTTCGGCTACAAATTCCGATAGTTGTTCCAAACTAACAGTTTCACCATAGACAATCTTTGCCAAGTATTTTATCCCTGGTGTTGTACCAACTGAGATTTTTTTCTTGGTCTTCATGAATCTAACAGCCATAAGTCAAATTATTAAATTAATAAATTGTGAATCTTAATTGATTCACGTGAACTAATATTAATAGGGTTTGAAAGTGGTCGGCCAAAAATACAGAAATTTGATTTTTAGTACTCGCTTGAGAAACGCGAATTGTACAATATAAACTATGAAAGTTGGAAATTATTATCTAAAAATTGAATTATTTTCCTTTTTATGCTTTTTTAACACCATTACTGACTATTTTACTTTTACAAAACTAATATTGAAATTGTCCATTAATAAAATAACTTAATCTTTACGTCCAGAGATCTGATCTTTATACCCCCAAGATTTGATCTCTACCTTCTGAAGATTTGATCCCCAGACGCCATTATCAAATCTTCACACCCTAAAGACGGTATCTTCAGCCCTTGGAGACGCCGTCTTTAGACCCTACAGATAGCGTCTTCAACCCTTGGGGACGCCGTCTGTAGACCTTGGAGATGGCGTCTGTAGACCTTATAGACGCCGTCTTCAGACCCTGCAGACGGCATCTATTTTACACAAAAACTATATCACTAAATATCTGATAGTTATATTATATAAAAAAAATGAAATAATACAAGAAAATCCATACACAAACAGCTTAGCAGTTTAAAGTTTAATTGTCAGAATGAGGAAGTACAGGATTAAAAGATTAACTTGAGAATATGAAAATTCATTTTAATTCGAGAAAATTAGTGGACAAAAACTTAAAATTACAAACTCAAAACTCGTAATTATGAATTATGAATCATAAAAATTAAAATCAGCCCCAAATTTTTCCTTAAAAAAACGCTTAAGTCCTTCCGGATCTTCATTATGTAACTTTCTAATAGCTTTATTAAAACCTTCAAAAAACTCACGAATTTTCTCTTCAGATAATCCAGAATCTTTTATAACGATTTGCATCAACTCCTCTTGAAAAATTACTCCTTTAGATGAATGCTTCTTAATCTCATTATTAATATGAAAAGAAATAAGTTTTTCAAAATCATCATTATTTTCCATAATTTAAGAATTTAATGGTTTAAAATATCAGGATTTCTTTACTTTAACTTATTTAGATCCAATAAATTTTAATACTATTTTGAGAAATACCTAATTCCGGTTGTAAAGATCATTTAACCAAAATAAGGCTTACCTTCAATATCATAAAAATAAATTATAACTATTGAGAATTTTAAAGCCATAATTTTGATAACTGATAGAATTTCATTAAATGATTTTGATTTTGGCAAAATGTATTTTGCAAATTTATTAAGACCTATTTCAATATTATTATTTTTAAAGGAAGTGCAAACATAATAGTATATACAACAATTAACCCATTTTTTCTATAAATCCATTTTCTTCCTCTGTTATTGCATTTTTAGGGTAATCCATTCATGCTAGCCATACAACCGCTAAAAAATAATATCTACGTTCATAATTTATAGTGCTACATATCCATTATTTTGAAATTTTTTCCAATCTGCTAAAAAAAATCCCCAGCATAAGGAAGAACATATTATTATTCTTGCTTCTATAATAAAAAAAGAGAAATTTGCTAAAAACAAAGCCACAATTATTGATAATAAAAAATTTCTTGAGTAAGGATATTTATTTTTTTGCATTTTAAACCAAGTTTTAAACAAACTAAAATAAAAATATATGTACATTACTAGAGCAATAAAACCGTATTCGTAAAAAACTTGTATAAAATCATTATGAGCATTATTACCAACCAAAGCATAAACACTATTATAACCATGTCCAAATAAAATATAAAATATATTAGAATCCCATATATTTTTATTAATAGTTTTCCATATTATGTCTCTACCTGAACCACCATCTTCAGTTAAGTTTTTCAATCTATATGTTATGTCTAAGCCATACATATCATTAAGATATATATATATATAATTAATGGCTAAAATAATTAATATCAGACTAAGTATATTTTTAATTATAGTAACAATTTTTGATGAAAAATTCAAATAATAAATCGGAAGTAAAAAAGCTAATGTTATTATCCCTACTCTTTTTCCTGATAAAAATATTAAAAATAGAACAACAATAAAAGGTAAAAAAGAAAACTTTTTATTATGAAATATTAAAATAAGAGGAAGTAAACATAAAGAATAATATGAATTTATAACCATAGTATCAAAATCTGCAGCCCCTACCAAATAGTTCTGTCTTTTAAATATAAATATAATTGAAATAATATAAAACGTAAACAATAAAATAGACTTAATTTTTTTAAAATCATTTTTTAAACCTACATAATAAAAGGTAACAAATACCATAGCACCAAAAGGAACAGTAATAAAATTGAATAAAGATAAAATTGTAAATTCGTCTAAAAAATATGGAATGGTAAGAAATAAAATATAAAATGAAAAAACTACAAATATTTTTCCTTGTGATTTGTTATTAAATTTTGAGTGATATTGAATGTATATACTTACTCCTGTCAATACAAAAATTATTTGAAATACATTCCATACACCTCCTCCACCTTCTCTACTACCCTCGAACAATAACCTAAATACAATAAGAAGTATAAAAAGTATAGTATATATATACAACAGCAAACTATCTTTGCTTAGTTTCATAAATACATTTATTATGTGTTAGAATATAAAAAATAAAAGACCAAATATTAATTTAAAGAATTTACCAAGTAATTAATTGATTTATCACGTTCTAAATCTAATGCAAATTTGGCATGTTCAAAATTTAATGATAAGTATTTACCGATTTCAAATTCTTCGTCTTCATAAACTAACCTATCAATTAGCGAAAGCTTAGATAAGATACTGATAAATCTTGAGTTTACTCTTTTGTTTTTTCTTGTAGTAGAAATAAATGGTATATTGAAATTAAGTGAAAAAGCAGTTCCATGAAATGAATTAGTTATTACAAAACTAGCATTACTAAATAATCTCACAAATTCTCTTGGGCTTTGCGCTAAAATATATTCACATTTCTTATTTGAATGCAAATTGTAAATTGAACTATTTATTACTTTAACTTTATAATTTAATTTTTCCGCTAAATTGCATGCAATCTTAAGGGAGAAATTTGATCTAGAAAGTAAATAAACTAAAACATACTTTTCTCTATCTTCTTGATTACTCTGTTTATTACTATCCAAATTTAAGGCTTTTAACCATTCATTTTTTGTTAATAAAAAAGTTGGGTCTAAAACTTGTTCGATGTCGTCTCTCCCTGTAATTTTCTTTATTAAATCTACTCCTATTTCTTCTCTTAAAGATATATTAGAAAAATCGGATAAATTATGTTTATAAAGTTGTTTTAATTCTTCTGGAATTTCTGAATGACCAATACTTGCAGCATAAGATATTTTTTTTCCTTTTTTTACAAAAGTCAGCATATAAGGCTCTATTGAATATTCAGATTGATAATTCCACACTTGATCACTACCTGTAATATAATGAGTATACTCGAGTTTATCTGCTGAATCATAAAGTTGTGTGTAATTGTAATAAATATCTTCTGAAAAAACAATGTACTTTTTATAGAATTCTTTAAATACTCGTTCTCTTTCCTTTGATTTTTTACGATATATTAATGATATTATTTTCATAATAAAATGATATATATTTGTTTTTACTTTTGCTTTAATATCACGTTTCTCATTAAAACTATAAAGAGACTTAAACTTCTTAGCATTATCATATTTGAAATCTTTATCACAAGGTCTTCTAACATTTAAAACTTCAGCATTATATCCTATATTACGTAATTTGCATTGTAAGGCAAAACACTGTAGATCTCCTCCATAATTAAAGGCATTAAAATACGTAATAATTCCAATTTTTTGTTTCATCTCTATTTTCTTTTAGTTTTAGATTTATTTTTTAATGTCTGAATTATTTGTCTTGCATTGTTACGTACATATTTGGTAGGAAATAATATATTTAAAAGAATGTAGAACAACATAAAGATAAATGTAATAGTAATAATATATATTATTAATGAGTTTATTAATAAGTATTTAGATAGCAAGTATACAATAAAAAATGACAATAAAGAAAATAAATAGTAAGGAGCAACTTCCTTTATTTGTTCTATGAAACTGAAATTTATAATTTTCCCAGAAATTGACATTGAAATAATAATCATAGGAAGCATTGCAAACACTTGACCAATTAATAATGCAGATATACTTATTTTAAATGTAATAACTATAGCTATTATCAATAAAATTCTTCTTATCAATTCTAACTTGAATATACTTTTACCTTTTCCATATATTTTTAGAATATTTACACTGATTAGATGTAATGGTAAAGTTAGTGAATACACACAAAGAATTTGAAAATATGGTACAGCTGGAAGCCATTTACTAGAAAGAACTAATTCAATTATTTCATTAGCCAATAAAATTAAAATAAACATTAATGGAGATATGAGAATAATAACTGTTTGTAATATTTGAGAATAAACTTCTTTAACTTTTGTCATGTCATTTTTTATCTTGACTAACGCAGGAAACGTTACATTAATTATTACATCTAAAATTGTATTTCCTGAAAGCTCTTGTAATCTCGTTGCTTGATTATAATAACCAACACTTTCTGCTGAATATGCTTTTCCTATCACTAATGTATATATATTATTGAATATTACTTTTACAAAATCTGTTGATAGCAAACTAAAACTAAAAGGTAAAAGTTCCTTTATAGTTTTAAATGAAAAACCATAGATTGGCATCCATCGATTAAATAATAATAATAATATTGTTTTAGAGATATTTAATGTAATCGAATGATAAACGAGAGACATAATTCCATAATTATTATATGCCATATATACGCCAACAAACCCTGATATCAAAGCAGATAGAATCTGAATTATTGATAAATCCCGAAACTTCATTGATTGTTGCAATCTAGTGTTTTGAACAATACCAATTGAACTTATCGGTATTACTAAAAATAGAATTTTTCCATAGTAACTAAGATCTAAATTATCATAAAAGCTTCCTATTTCAGGGAGCATGAAAAATAATAAAAAATATAATAAAAATGAAAAAAACAAATTAAAGTAGAATATTGTTGAGAAATCTCTGTTATTTGCATTTCCTTTTTGTATTAGTGCTTGTCCAAAACCTGAGTCAACTAATAAAGTTGAAATTACAATAAACACATTTAGTATTGCTATTGTTCCATAATCAGCAGGTGACAATATTCTCGCTAATACAATAGTTACAAAAAACTGTATAATCAACGCAGAATATCTACCACTAATTTGCCATATTACTCCATTTACAACTGTTTTTTTTAAATCTGTCATGAAACATTTTACTTTTTATAATTATACTTTATACAACTCATAAAATGATATAAATTTTAACTATAATATTTTATAGCCTTCCATCAATAATATCTAGATGCTATACTGATTTTACATCATATATTACTAATAATGTTTTTGGTAGTTTTTTAGGTTTAAGGATTTCGCATCCTTTATGTGATACGGTTAAATTGTAAGTTTTTGTCCTCACTCAAAGAATGTAGTTCATTTTTTTCACACCTGAAGAACGTAGTTCTATAATCATGGAGTGAAATTTACTCTAATTTACTTTAATTTCACAAGGCGATATCGTTGTACTAATTTAAACAGTCTTTTTAGGAAGTTTATTTGAGTGGAAAACTATTTTTCTTTCACTCGCCAATATCCTTCTTTTCTTTTAATTTAGTTATTCTTCTTATAGTTTTGCATTTTTCTATACTTACACTTCTAATTTTATGCTTTTGGGCGTTATGCTTCTAAGCTTAATTTCGGAATATATAATTGAAAGAATGGGTCGCTTATAAAATAACTATTACCTGACTTACTTCTTTTTCTTCTTTCCTATCGTAGAAGTTATCACCTCTTACTATTGTTCCGTAACTAAATGGATTCATCTTTTATTTTATTTTTGCATTACAGATTCTATAATCGAAAATTTTGATTTGTAATTTTCATTTTTTGGCTTGCTATTGCAAATTGAAATAGGTATTTATTAAGTTGTTCTATTCCTTTTGTATCTGGTTTATAATATTCTTCACATAGGTTTTCTCTTAATCGACATAGTTCTAACCTAATTTACTCTAATTTTCAAGGCGTTGCCGTTGGGCTGATATAAGTGTCCTTTCAGGACGTTTCTTTATTTTTCTTTGTCCACAGATCTTTTTTATTCAAATCAAAATTCCACAAGTTTATAAATGGTTCTCTATTAACTTTTTTCTTGATAAAAAAGTAACAAAAAATCAAGACTGTTCAAAATCACCTATTCCAGAAACTTAATTCCTAAAAGTTTATAAACGGTTTTCCTTAACTTTTTTCTTGATAAAAAAGTAACAAAAAATCAAGACTATTCAAAATTACCTATTCCAGAAACTTAAATTCTAAAAGTTTAAAACTCGCTACGCTCAGACAGTTAAACTTTCTTAACGGATTTAAGCTTCTTCCACTTTATGGTAATTTTAAAATGTCATTTATGGCAACGTCGTATGTGTTTTATTTGTGTAATCTGTGTTAATCTGTGGAGAAAAAAATACGGAAAATTTAAAAGGTCAGTTGGGCGATGCCGTTAATTTTTATATCTTTTCTTTTACGTCCCAATATCCACCCTTTGTAGGACCTATGCGTTCTATTAAACCTTGTTTCTTTAGTTGTTTCATATTCCATTCTATTCCTCGTATTGACAAACCTACGATTTCAGCTAATTCGGAAATAGTAATAGAAGGGTTATGCTTTATTGCAAATAATATTTTATTTTTAGTTTCTCCCACAGTTTCTCCCACAGTTTCTCCCACAGTTTCTCCCACAGTTTCTCCCACAGTTTCTCCGAGGTTATCTTTATTTGATTTTCTCCAGATTATCACTTTAAATATTTCTTCCTGAATAAATTCTGGTTCTTTTAGATTGTATTCTAAACATTTTGATACTATATCACCTGTTCCTGTCCCCATTCTTTCTATATAACCTGCAAGATATATGGATTCTGCAAGTAATGGGTTTGCTGGTATTGAATGGTGAGGTTGTTTAAGCTTAGCTATTGTTAATTCCAAGGGTAGTTTACCTGGATTAGATATTTCTAACCTATCTCTAAATAACATTACTTGCACACTTCCATTGCTTGTATAATCTCTGTGCGCAACAGCATTCACTATAGCTTCTGTTATTGCTTCTACTGGTATTTCGTATTTTGTTTCTACTTCTGCTGAATGCTTTCTTGTTCCTATTGAATAATCTATTTTTGATAATACAAAATCAACGGCTTGATTTACTAATTCAAAAACATCTCCTTTGTAAACTTGATAAGAAGGAATTGGTTTTTCTATAGTTGTACCATAAAATTGTGCACATTTTATCTCTGATGTAATAAAAAAATTTTGTGGTTCTTTACCAAATAACAAAATTGCTGCATTTGTTACTTTATTATCCTTGATTAAATTTAAATGCGTAAGAATTTTTTCTATTTTAACATCTTCATCTAAGGGAAATCCTCTTTTTCTTTTGGCTAATTGTACAAAACTTCTAATTTTATTTTCATCAATATCATCAATGCTTGTTTCTTTATTTATTGTTGCATCAAAAGGTAATGTTACTATGTATTCTTTATGTTCCAAATAATGAATTAATGAATTATAAACTGATGTTTTAAGTTCAATATCCGAATTAAACGATTTTCTTACAACAAATTGTTCTGCTTTTTCTATTAATTTTTCTTCTTTTGGATGCCTATTCTTGTTTTTAGAAATAAAAATAAATTTCGTTTTATAAAGTTCTGTGGCTAAATTAAACTCCTTTTCTGTTGGCGATATTCCTTTTTCGTCTTCATAACCATAATTTTCTCCAAAAATACCAATATAAATATCACACTTCTCAACTTCTTTTAGATAAACTTCTTGAACAGTAGAGCTATTGGCTGGTATTTTCTCAAATATAAACACTTCAAAGAACATTCCAAGCAAAGCATCTGAATTAATGTATTCAAAAAGCATAAGCCTCTGAAATTCAAATTCAGTTTGAACACTACTGATAAAGATTTTTATCTTGCTAAACATTTTAAGTTGCTTCTTTCTCTAATTTTTAAATTGTAATTTGTAATTTAACAATTATCATTTCCCATTTTCATTTTTTGGCTTGCTATTGCAAATTGAAATAGGTATTTATTAAGTTGTTCTATTCCTTTTGTATCTGGTTGATAATATTCTTCACAAAGGTTTTCTCTTAGGCGGCATAGTTCTATTAGTGCTGTTCTTCTAAGCTTTGTTGTTAGTGTTATATCTATTAATTCTAATGCTCTTTCGAATGCTTTTTGAGATTGTTCTGGATTATTCTTTTCTTTCCATTTAATAGTTCGTGATACTTCGCTTCCTATATTTGCCATTTGTTCACAAAGACTCATTTCCTGCCAACGTCCTGATGCTAATTCTTTGTGTTGTATCATTTTATTTTGTTGTTTACTATTTCTCTTATTTGTTGTTGAATTTTAATGTCTTCAACTCCTCTACTCCTATTGTTTTGTCGTGGTCTTATATTTATTAATGAATCAAATTCCAAAAAATCATCACCTTCTATTTCTGGGTATATATTTATTCCCCAAAGATTGTCTTGTTTTGAACCTTGTTCCAAAAGAAAAGCTTCTATATCTGCATGAAGTTCGGCATCTAAACATAAAATGCCTTTTTCAACATCAACAACTCCCTTTACCATATCTCCAAAAATAGCTTCTGCCATAATTAATAGTTCTGCTCTTGATATCTTATCTTTAATAATTTTCATTCTTTCTTTTCCTTATATCTTCTAATCTTCGTTAAGGTTTTCTTTTTACTTTTCACTTCGTAACGTTTTCTATTAACTTTTTTCTTGATAAAAAAGTAACAAAAAATCAAGACTGTTCGAATTTGGCTATTCCAGAAACTTAAGAACTAAAAGTTTATAAACTCGCTTTGCTCGAACAGTATAAACTTTCTTTACGTTTTAAAGCTTCTTCCACTTAACGCCAAATTCAAAATGTCGGTTGAGGCAATGACATTAATGTTTTTATTTTGGTATTTTTATTTTAGGAGCAATGCAACCGGTCTAAAATAGCAAAGCTACGTCAGTTACATTATTTTTTTATGTATCTAACGTTATTTTGAAGTACAAAGATAAGAATATTAATTTTAATATGGATTGTTTTTGATTAGTTGTTTTTGTGTTTTTAGAAAAACACTTCATATTACTGCTCTTTATACTTTGTTATGGGGTATTAAAAACTAAATATTTAGGGTATAAAAACTTTGTTTTTTATACATTATTTTTTTGTTTTTATTTTTAATCCTCTAATTACAAAATAGACACTATTTGAGCAATTGCAAAGGTTGCTCCTTCTTAGGTTTTTTGTTTTTCTTTCTTTGCTGCTGGAAAGAGTATGTTGTTTAGGATTAGACGGTAGCCTGGTGAATTTGGAAATAGACTTAAGTCGGTTACGGGATCACCTACGTAGTGTTGATAATCTTCTGGGTCGTGTCCACCCAAGAATGTCCAGGTTCCTTTTCCGTATGTTCCGTGAAGATATCTTACTTCGTCTATTGACTTGTTTTCTCCTAATACTAAGACGCTTGACTTTAAGAGTTTCTTATCAAATGCTGTGCTTTGTCCTTGAAATCCTTTAATTATTTTTGTGTGATTTTGGGTTAGCATTGTTGGTATCCAGTCCCATTTTGCTGAAAAGTCAAATAAGACAAAGAGGTCGTTCTTTTCTGTTACTAATTTTGCTCTTTGCTCTGTTACATCTATATTCGATATTTCGTAACGGTAAGGGTCTGTTACAATGGTAAAGTCTTTAAAGGCAAAACACTTAGAGTAATCTAATTTCTTTTGAGCATTAGGGTCCATAGGGTCGCCGTCAAACATAACATCACAAATATCCACCCCTTCGGCAGCCAAGGCAATATCAAAACTATCAGGTGCCGAACACATGGCAAACATAAAGCCTCCACCGGAAACAAATTCTTTTATCTTTTTTGCAACGGCTAATTTAAGTTGAGATACTTTCTTGTAGCCGAACTTGGTAGCCATATCTTCATTGGCTTTTACATCCTCTTGATACCATAATTGATTCTTATAACTTGCCCAGAATTTCCCATATTGCCCTGTAAAATCTTCATGATGAAGGTGTAGCCAATCATAGGTTGGAAGTACTCCTTTAAGAATATCATCGTCATATATAACATCATAAGGTATTTCTGCATAAGTAAGAACAAGGGTTACGGCATCATCCCATGGAAGTTTATTTTTGGGAGAGTAAACTGCAATCTTTGGAGCTTTTTGCAGCTTGACAACATCCATGTTCACTTCAGGCTGACTTATATCGCTAATTATTTGAGATGCTTGTATGTCGGCAATATTATTATAAGACACCCCTCTTAACTTACACTCTCTTTCTATCTTCGCATCGTATTTTATAAGAAAAGAGCCTCCCCTATAATTCAATAACCAACTAACTTCACCTTGTTGCTTAAGAACCCAGAAGGATACACCATAAGCTTTAAGATGATTTGTTTGTGTTTCATCCATTGGGATTAGGATATAAAGTGCAAAGGTATTAATGCTAAATAAAAGGGCTGCTAATAATAATATTATCTTTTTCATGTTGAATTAATTAAAAAGGCACTCCTTCATCTTCAGGGGTATCATTAATATCATCATTCATTTTTGACTGGCGAACTTCGTAAGGAACTCCATTTTCAAAAGAAATATTTCTTTCCATACCAGAATCTGGAGTTAAATTATTGTCAAATCCATAATCTTTATTTACAAACTTAGCAAACCTACTTTCAAATCTTAAACGGACATCTCCAATTGGACCAGAACGATGTTTTGCTAATATAACGTCTGCCATACCTGTTGTTGGCCCCTTCTCATCACCTTCTGTTATTCCATAATATTCGGGACGATAGATAAACATTACTATATCGGCATCTTGTTCTATGGCACCAGATTCTCTCAAGTCAGAGAGCATGGGTCTTTTTGTTCCTCCACGGGTTTCAACGGCACGAGAAAGCTGAGCCATTGCTAAAATAGGAATACCTAATTCTTTTGAAAGAGCTTTTAATTGACGTGATATTGTACTAATTTCTTGTTCTCTATTTCCATTCCTATTATCAGAGTTTCCACTCATTAATTGAAGGTAGTCGATAAAGACCATCTGGATTTTGTATTTTTGCTTCAAACGACGACATTTTGCTCTAAGTTCAAATATCTTCAATTGAGGTGTATCATCTATATATATTGGTGCTTTTGCTAATTTTCCAATATTGGAAAGTCTTTCCTTTTCATCATTCCTTAATTGGTCTCCTTTTTTTAATCTATCTCCTGATATTTCCACTTCAGAAGAGATCAAACGCATGGTTAGTTCTAAGGCTGTCATTTCTAAAGAGAAGAAGGCTATTGGTATATTATGATCCACTGCCATGTTCCTTGCCATAGTTAGAGCCAAAGCTGTCTTTCCCATGGCAGGACGAGCCGCTAATATAATTAAAGTACCTTTGTGAAAACCTGTTGTTAAGCTATCTAATTCTCTAAATCCAGTAGGAACACCTGAAGTAATCCCCCCTGCCTTTTGAGCAGATTCTATTTCTTGTTGTGCTTCAAAAAGCAAAGATTCTATTTCTTGGAAGTCTGACTTAAAGTTTTTATCACTAATATCCATTAAGTTTGTTTCCGTCTTATCTAAGAGTTCAACTACATCTGTAGTTTCTTCATAAGCATCTTTAATTGTCTCTGTTGAAAGACGAATTAATTCCCTTTGGATATATTTTTCTGAAAGTATACGAGAGTGGTATTCAATATGGGCTCCTGATGTTACTCTTGAAGTTAGTGTAGATATCTTATAAGCTCCACCAACCATCTCCAACATACCATTTTTCTTCAATTGCTCAACAACGGTAAGAATATCAACAGGAGAACTATCGTAAAAGAGTTGTTTTATTGCTTTAAAAATCTCTTTATGCTCAGGAACATAAAAATATTCTTCACGAATAATATCAATAGAATTAGTAATAGCGTCTTGGTCCAATAACAAACCACCTAACACAGCTTCCTCTAATTCCAGAGCTTGAGGAGGAATCTTACCATTCATAGCAAATGTTTGCTCAAATGTAAGACGAGAAGTTTTTGCCTTTAAAACATTATTATTTTTTTCCATAGAGTGCAAAGATAAAACAAAAATAATCTCCAAAGAAAAAAAGAAAAACTTTTATTAACAAAAAAAGACCTCTATTGTCGCAGATTAAAGTTGTAACTGCAACAGTTTATAAAGATGTTTAACTTCGGAAGGTAAAAAAGTCCCGGCACTTTAAAGAAAATATTGGGACAAGTAGTCTCCCCCAACAAAAAAATAAAGATATTAGAAAGATAAAATATGCTTTATTTTAATTCAGCCAATAGGTAATTAAGATTAGGTTAAGTAATCCCTTTGTTATGGATTTTTGATTGATAATGGTGTTTTGGAGTAAATATTTTAGTACTTTTGCAACTTATAACTTTAAAACGATTTAAATATGAAATTACTTGAAGGTAAGGTAGCTCTTATTACTGGTGCATCTCGTGGTATTGGAAAAGCTATTGCTATTCGATATGCTCAGGAAGGTTGCAATATAGCTTTTTCTGATGTAAAGAGAGATGAAAATATGGAGTTATGTGAAAAGGAATTGATAGCTTTAGGTGTAAAGGCTAAGGGTTATGCTTCTAATGCTGCTTCATTTGAAGATAGTGAAAAATTAGTTGAAACTGTAGCTATTGAATTTGGTAGAATAGATATTTTAGTAAATAATGCTGGTATTACTCGAGATAACTTATTAATGAGAATGCAAGAAAAGGATTGGGATTTGATTATGGACGTAAATTTAAAGAGTGTCTTTAATCTTACTCATGCTTGCCAAAAAATAATGTTGAAACAACGTTATGGCTCTATTATTAATATGAGTTCTGTTGTTGGAGTTAGTGGTAATGCTGGACAATCAAACTATTCAGCTTCTAAGGCAGGTATTATTGGTTTCACAAAGAGTATTGCTCAAGAACTTGGTTCTCGTAATATTCGTTGTAATGCAGTTGCTCCTGGTTTTATCATTACAGATATGACTGCTCAATTGCCAGAAGAAGTTCGTAAAGATTGGGAAAAGAAAATCCCTCTTCGTCGTGGTGGTACTCCTGAAGAAGTTGCTAAGGTATGCGTTTTCTTAGGTAGCGACTTGTCAAGTTATGTTAGTGGACAAGTTATTAATGTTTGTGGTGCAATGAACTGTTAAAAAATATAATATAATGACAAATAAAAAATTCGATCCAGCAATGGCTATTAATGCTGTTGCAGAAATATCTCCAGAAAGAGGTATTAATCCAAATGTAAATGATTCAGCAACATTTTGTTTTCCTTATGGACAAACAATGACAGATACTTTCCATGGCGAAACTGAAGGATATTTCCTTTATTCAAGACATTGGAATCCGTCAAACCTTTCACTTTGTAAGGCTTTAGCTGCAATGGAAGGAACTGAAGCTGCATGGGTAACTGGCTCAGGTATGGCTGCTATCACTTGTGCTTTATTACAATGTGTTCAAAAAGGAGATCATATAGTTGCTTCAATGACTGTTTATGGAGGTACATTTGCTTTCTTAAATAATTATGTAAAGAAGTTTGGTGTTGATGTAACTTTTGTTGACACAACAAATTTAGAACAAGTTAAAGCTGCTGTTAAACCAAACACAAAAGTTATCTATACAGAAACAATGTCAAATCCATTACTTAGAATTTCTAATGTTGGTGAATTGAGAAAAATTGCAGACACTGTAGGTGCAAAACTTATTATTGATAACACTTTTACTCCAATGATATTCTCTCCTTATGTATTAGGAGCTCATGTTGTTGTTTATTCAATGACAAAGTTTATTAATGGAAAGAATGACTGTGTTGCTGGTGCTATTTGTGCTGATGGAGAATTTATTAATTCTTTAATTGACGTAAATGATGGTACAGCAATGCTACTTGGACCAGTATTAGATAGTTTCCGTTCAACATCTATTCTTAAAAATCTTTACGATTTACATATCCGTATGCAAAAACATAGTCAAAATGCTATGTATTTAGCTAAGAGATTCAATGATATTGGAATTAAAGCTAATTATCCTGGACTTGAAGAACATATAGATCATAAATTAATGGTTGAACAAATGAACGAAAGCTTTGGTTTTGGTGGTATGATAGCTATTGACCTTGGAACAGCAGAAAAAGCAAATAAGTTTATGGAAGCTATGCAAGAAAAAGGGGTAGGTTTCTTAGCTGTTTCTCTTGGATACTTCCGCACATTATTTTCATGTTCAGGAAAATCAACATCTTCAGAACTCCCAGAAGAAATACAAAAAGAAATGGGAATGAGTGAAGGTTTAGTTCGTTATTCTGTAGGTCTTGATAATGATATGGAAGCTACATTTAAAGTTATTGAATCTGCACTTAAAGAATTAAAATTTATATAACTATAAAGTGAAATTCTGGAAAAGTCTTTGTTGTGCCTTTAATGGAATTAGAAAAGCCTTTCAAACTGAAAGAAATTTAAGATTTCATTTCTTTGCTGCAATAATTGTGACTTTTTCAGGCATTATATTATCCCTATCCATCTTAGAATGGGTAGGGATAATATTTTCTATAGGCTTAGTGATTTGTGCTGAGCTCTTTAATACCTCAATTGAGAAATTAGTTGATTTATTTTCACCTCAATTTGATAAGAAAGCTGGCTTAATAAAAGATATTTCAGCAGGAGCAGTACTATTTGCTACCATAATTTCAATTATTATTGGTCTAATAATTTTTATTCCAAAAATAATTTTCTTCCTTAAATTTTGGTTCAATTAAGAATTTGATGGTTCTAAAATCAGATTTTTTGTTTTAAAAATAGCCATTTGATAAGTAAATAGGGAAACTCCTAATACTTACCTTTCTTTATCGCATTCTTGTGCATTTAACGTTAAGCCATTTATTCTACTTTTCAATAGGAGGAATAATCATAACAGGAACTTTAGCATGTAATGAAATGTACTGTGAAATACTTCCCATAACAAAGATGCCAATACCACTTTTACCATGTAAACCAATAACAATTAAATCTGCACCCCAAGTTTGAGCTGTTTCAAGAATACTTTCTCTAGCATAACCTTCTGGCATAAATGTTATAGTATCTTTACTTTTATTATTGCCTTTAATTATTTCATTTAATGCATTCTCAGCATTCTTTTTCAGTATAACAAGTTCATCTTTTATAAAAGTTCCCATACCTGCATTTGGAATACCTGAATTTGAAATAATTAATGATGAATCAACAACATAAACCAATGCAACTTCTGCATTTAATTGTTCTGCTAATTCAAACCCTTTTCTTGCTACATTCATAGAGTTTTCTCTACTATCTACAGAAATCAAAATCTTTTTATAAATCATGTCCTTATATTTTTTAGGTTAATAGAATTATTTCTATTTTTTGATGCACTTTTTATTTTGATGCACTTTATTATTATTCAACTAAGAATTAAAACAACGTGAATTAAATTTTGTACATTCATAACAATGGCAAAGGTACATTATTTTGGAAGAAAAGTCAAGTGATTAATCAATGATTCGTAAAAATCACATGGAATTAATGTATTAGAATGATGTCTTAATTAAGTAATGGTAAGGCTTGGTAATCCCTGTTTATTTTTTAAAAAAATAACTAATGGATTATTGGAAGGTATTAATAACAAAATTCAATTAGCTAAAAGAAGAGCAAGAGGATATAGAAACTTAGAAAACTTAATGAACATGATTCTATTTCTTATCGGTTAAACTTAATTTCGATTACCCACGCTATTTGTTATATAACCTGTTTTTTTATTCCAATTATAGAGAATAATATTATAAAACTATTATCTTTGCTGATTAATAACCCTTTAAATTTGAAAGTTATGAAAAAAGTTATTCCAATTTTATTATTATTTATTTCAATTGCTTTAATCATTAGTTGTACAAATAGCAATAGGAAAACTGATACTCAACTATTGAAATTAAATGATAAAGTAAAATATCTTGAAGTTTGCACCTATAAAGCATTTGAAAAAGGTGGTAAAATAGAAAAGGGCAATTTAATAGCTTATAAATTTATAGAGTATAATGAAGATGGGTATATGGTTTCATATATTGATAACACTCTTAAAAGCATATTCAAATATGATTCAAAAGGCAATAAGATTGAATTAAATAGATTTAATCGGAATTCAGAATTAGAATACAAAACAAAGTTCAAAACTGATTCTATAGGAAATATAATTGAAGAAAATTTGTATAAAGCAAACAAAGAATTAGAAAACAAAATAACTTATCGTTATGATTCTATAGGTAATAAAATTGAAGTTAATAACTTTAATAAAGTAGGCGTCTTAGAATATAAGATAACATATCTATATAATAAAAAAGAAAATATAACTGAAGAAAACAAATATAATTCAACTGGTGTCTTAGAATATAAAACCACATATCTATACGACTCAAAAGAAAATAAGATTGAAGAAAATAATTATATAAATGGTCTATTGGCAAAGAAAACAACATATAAATATGAACTCGACCAAAACTCTAATTGGAAAAAGCGAACTGCATATGACAAAAACAATAAAGTCGAAAGCATTACTGAAAGGAAGATATTTTATTTTGGAAGTGAAGATGAAAATCTAATAATATATGGTAATATCCCTATTGTTATTTAATGGGGCAAAAAGGTATAAATAATAAATTGCGACATAATTGAATCCAACATTTAATTAATTTCACTTTAAAGCTTTATCTCTTAATTTCTCATCTATTTTTGACTTTTTTTTGTTATTTTTTCATTTTATTACGTCCTTCCTAAAACATTTTAAATAATTCTTATATTGGGTAATTATCGTATCTTTGCAAATTCGATAATTGGTTTATTTATTAATTAACTAAGAAACAATGAGTTTTAGAATTATAGTTCTAGCAAAGCAAGTTCCCGATACAAGAAATGTAGGGAAAGATGCTATGAAGGAAGATGGTACTGTTAATCGTGCCGCTTTGCCTGCTATTTTTAATCCAGAAGACTTGAATGCCTTAGAAATGGCATTACATATTAAGGATAATATTAAGGACGCAACTATTACCATAGTTACTATGGGACCTTCTCGTGCAGCAGAAATCATACGTGAAGCTATGTATAGAGGTGCTGATAATGGTTTTGTGGTTTCAGACCGTAAAGTAGCTGGTTCCGATACCTTAGCTACTTCTTATACTATTGCTCAAGCAATAAAGAAGATTAGTGATTACAATATAGTGATTGCTGGTCGTCAAGCTATTGATGGTGATACTGCTCAGGTAGGACCTCAAACGGCTGAAAAGCTTGAATGTCCTCAAATCACTTATGCTGAAGAGGTAGTAATGGTTAATGAAAAGAAAATTCAAATCAAACGCCGTCTTGAAAGAGGTGTTGAAGTGGTTGAAAGTGGCTATCCTTGCTTAATAACTGTTCATGGCTCTGCTAAAGAATGTCGTTCTCGTCATGCTAAACGCTTAATGAAGTTTAAAATGGCTAAGAGTAATTCAGAATTACAAGAACTTGGCTTAGATTATGCTAATCTTTGGAATGAAAAACCTTATTTAAAGATTGATGAATGGTCAGCAGCTGATATTATGGCTGAAGATGATCGTCTTGGTTTGATAGGTTCTCCTACTAAGGTTAAAAAGATTGAAAACGTAGTATTAACACAAAAAGAAAGTAAGGTTCTTACCCCTAACGATAATGATATTGATTCTTTAATGAAAGAGCTTATATCTTCTCATATCTTAGGCTAATTCTTTTAAATTGTAAAGGAAAAAATATGAATAATGTATTTGTATATTGCGAGGTTACTGAGGAAAGAACAATTGCCGATGTAAGCTTAGAGCTTGTTTCTAAAGGTAGAAAACTTGCTAATGAACTTGGTGTTAAATTAGAGGCGATGGTTTGTGGTGATGAAATAAAGGACATAGAAAATATGCTTTATCCTTATGGCGTTGATGTTATCAACTATGCCAAGGATAGCCGATTATTTCCTTATCAAACTTTGCCTCATTTCTCTATTATTACTAAATTAATTGAAGAAAAGAAACCAGAGATTGCTCTATTTGGAGCAACTTCTGTAGGTAGAGATTTAGCTCCAAGAATTGCTTCTTATCTTCGTACTGGTTTAACTGCAGATTGTACAACTTTAGAAATTGGCGACCATAAAGAAAATAAGACAGGAAAAGAATATAAAAATCTTTTATATCAAATTCGTCCAGCCTTTGGAGGAAATATTATTGCAACTATCGTTAATCCTGACAATCGCCCTCAGATGGCAACTGTTCGTGAGGGTGTAATGAAAAAAGAAATTTACAATCCATCTCATAAAGGAGTAGTTAATTTCTTAAAAGTAGAAGATTATGTTAAAAATGACGACTTCTGCATAAAGATAATTGAACGTCATATTGAAAGTCAAAAAATAAATATCAAGGGTGCTCAAATCATCGTTTGTGGTGGTTATGGTATGGGGTCTAAAGCAAATTTCAAACTTATCCATGAATTAGCTAATGTTATTCAAGGTGAAGTTGGTGCTACTCGTGCTGCAGTTGATGCTGGTATGTCTGAACACGAAAGACAAATTGGTCAAACTGGTGTTACTGTTCGTCCTAAGCTTTATATTGCTTGTGGAATTTCAGGTGCTGTTCAACATAGAGCAGGTATGCAAGAGTCATCTAAGATAATTTCTATTAACACTGACCCTAAAGCTCCTATTAATTCTATTGCTGATTACACTATTATTGGTGATGTAATGGAAGTTTTACCTAAGATGATAAAGTATTACAAAGCTAATACTAAGTAATGATTAATTATTAATGATAATGGTTAGTTTGCTATTAATAATCATTTAATATTAATCTTGTATTAACGATAATAAAGAAAAATTATATGGCTAATTTTTTTAATGATAATGAAAGCTTAAAGTTCCATCTTTCTCATGAAATGATGAAAGAGATTATTTTATTAAAGGAACGTGATTTTGCTGATGCAGGGAAATATGATTATGCTCCTGTAGATTTTGAAGATACTCTAGACAGTTACGAAAAGATTTTAGAGATTGTTGGAGAAATAACTGGTGATATTCTTGCTCCAAATGCAGAGAGTGTTGACCACGAAGGTCCTCAAATTGTAAATAACGAAGTGGTTTATGCAAGAGGAACTCAACAAAACCATGAGGCTTTGCGTGATGCTGGCCTTTATGGCATGAGTCTTCCTCGCCAATATGGTGGTTTAAACTTTTCTTATGTTCCTTATGTAATGGCAGCTGAAATAGTTTCTCGTGGAGACTGTGGATTTGCTAATATATGGGGACTTCAAGACTGTGCTGAAACTATATATGAATTTGGTTCAAAAGAAATAAAAGACGAATTCCTACCAAGAATAAATGAAGGATCTACTTGTTCAATGGACTTAACAGAACCTGATGCAGGTTCAGACCTTCAAGCTGTTCAACTAAAAGCAACATGGGATGAAAAATCTAATTGCTGGCGTTTGAATGGTGTTAAGCGTTTTATTACTAATGGTGATGCTGACATTAAGCTCGTTCTTGCTCGTTCAGAAGAAGGAACAACAGATGGTCGTGGTCTTTCATACTTTGTTTATGACAGAAAAGATAATGCTGTTACTGTTCGTAGAATTGAAAATAAATTAGGAATAAAAGGTTCTCCTACTGCTGAATTAGTTTTCAATAATGCTCCTGCAAAATTGGTAGGTGATAGAAAGCTTGGTCTTATCAAATATGTAATGTCTTTAATGAATGGTGCCCGCTTGGGTGTTGGGGCTCAATCTGTAGGTTTGTCAGAAGCAGCTTACAGAGAAGCTTATAAATATGCTCAAGAAAGAGAACAATTCGGAAAGCCTATCAGTAATTTTCCTGGCGTTTACGAAATGCTTGCGAATATGAGAGCTAAGACTGACGCCATACGTACATTACTATATGAAACAGCTCGTAATATAGATATTTATAAAGCAATAGACGAAACATCTAAGGTTCGCCCTATTACTCCAGAAGAAAAACTAAAACTAAAAAAATATCAACGTTTGGCTGATATCTTAACCCCAATGCTAAAGCTTATGTCTTCTGAATATGCTAACCAAATAACTTACGATTCAATTCAAGTTCATGGTGGTTCAGGATTTATGAAAGACTATGCTTGTGAAAGAATGTATCGTGATGCTCGTATCTTAACAATATATGAAGGAACATCACAACTTCAGGTTGTAGCTGCTATTCGTGGAGTTATTAATGGAGGATATATTGCAAGAGTAAAGGATTACGAAGCAATGGAAGTTAAATCAGAATTCTCAACAATGAAAAGAGTTTTAGTTTCAATGCGTGAACGTTTTGAACAAGCACTTGAAAGAGCAAATGAATTTGGTTCAACATCTGAGTTCTATGACTTCAACTCTCGTCGTTTAGTTGAAATGTGTTCTTACCTAATCATGGGACACCTATTAGTAATTGATGCAAACAAATGCAGTTCATTCACTAATTCAGCAGAATTAATGATACGTATGGGACAAGCTAAAATTGAAGAAGCTGCTATATATATAATGAACTTCGAAGAAGCTGCATTAGCAAAATACAAAGTAACAAGCGAATGTAAAAACTGTGAAATCTAATTCATAAACATTCAATAAATACTTTTAACACAAAATCAAAAGGCTGTCAGTTTTCACTCGACAGCCTTTTTTGTTTTTTATCTCCTATTTTGTTTCTTTTAGAGGTAGTATCCCAAAAAGCATTTATAGCAAAAAGTTTATAGCAGTATAGGAATATAAAAAAACTCGCCCTAAAATAATAGTAGGACGAGCTTTATGTTATAATTCAATTTCTTTAATTAAACATGTTTTTCATTTTCTCAAAGAAGCTTTTATCTTTTGCTGTTGGTTTTGGTTTAAAGTTCTCAGATTGTTGTAGTGTTTCTAACATTTTCTTTTCTTCTTTAGAATATGTCTTAGGTACCCATACATCTACTCTTACTAATAGGTCTCCTCTTCCGTATCCATTAACATCTGGTAATCCTTTTCCTCTTAAACGATATACTTTACCTGATGACATACCTTGTTCTATTTTAAATTTGGCTTGTCCTCCTAATGTTGGTATTTCTATTGTTGTTCCTAATATGGCTTCCGATACGGTTATATATGTTTGATGACATATATTATTTCCATCTCTTTCAAAATGTTCATGAGAAAGTTCTTCTATGGATACTATCAAATCTCCATTTACTCCATTTCTTGCTCCTGCATTTCCCAAGCCCGAGAATGATATTTGCATTCCATCTGCAACTCCTGCTGGAATATTTATTGTAAGTACTTCTTCTGCTTTAACTATTCCTTCTCCGTTACAGATTGGACATTTATCTTTTATTATTTTTCCATCACCTCCACAAGTTGGACATACTGATTGGGTTTGCATATTTCCCAAGATGGTTCTTTGTACTTGTGTTACATATCCAGAGCCATTGCATTGTGTGCAAGTTGTGGTGTCTGAACCAGCTTTTGCACCAGAACCATGACAAGAATTACAAGTTACATATTTATTTACTTTTATCTTCTTTTCTACTCCTTTCTCAATATCTTCAAGAGAAAGTTTTACTTTTATTCTTAATGAACTTCCTTTATTTACCCTTCGTCCTCCTCTTGAGCGTTCTTGACCAAAACCTCCAAAATTACTAAATCCTCCAAATCCACCTCCTCTTCCGCCAAATATATCTCCAAACATACTGAATATATCATCCATATTCATTCCCGCAGAACCACCACCTCCAAAACCTTGTCCGTCTACTCCTGCGTGACCAAATTGATCAAATCTTGCTCTCTTATCTTTATTTGATAAGACTTCATAAGCTTCAGCTGCTTCCTTAAATTTTTCCTCCGCCTCTTTGTCATCTGGGTTTCTATCAGGATGATACTTTAATGCAAGTTTACGATAAGCTTTTTTTAATTCATCGTCTGTTGCTGTTTTCGCAATTCCCAATACTTCATAATAATCTCTCTTTGTCGCCATTATCTTATGTTTTTTTATATCGCTACTACTACCTTTGAAAACCTGATTACTTTATCATACATTGTATATCCTTTTTGACTTTCTTCTATTACACATCCTTTTTGACTTTCGTCCGTTGATGGGAATTGTGTAATTGCTTCATGTAGGTTTTCGTCAAATTTCTCTCCTTTTGCGTCTATTGGCTTCACCCCTTTTTGAGTTAGAAAAGTTATAAGCTTAGTATATACTAATTGCAGGCCTTCTTTTGTTGTTTGTGGTATATTTTCTTGCTTGTTTAAATCATCCATTGCTCTTTCATAATCATCAACAATAGGAAGTAAATCTTTAATCGTCTCCTCTGAAGCATACTTCATCATATCTATCTTTTCTTTGGCTGTACGCTTACGGAAGTTTTCAAATTCGGAATATAATCTTAAAAACTTATCATTCATTTCTGCTAATTTCTGTCCCAACTCCTCTATCTTATCTATTTCTTCACATTCTTCTTTATTATCCTTCTTATCATCAATAATTTGCTCAGTGAGTTCTTCATTTTTACCTTGATTCTCTATTTTATTTTCTTCTTTATCCTCTATTTCCATATTTTTCATCTTCTTCTTTCTTTTTATCATTTTACTTTTCTCCTATTCAATTTCTATTCCTTACATGTATTTGATGACACATTGTCATCTTTTAATAAATATATCTTCTGGTTTCATTGGTCTTTCTTTTATTCTCCACTCAAAACCTTTCATGACCTTTTCTTCTTGTGTTACTTTTTCTTCATCATCTGTAAAAAAGACAGGGTTTGTGATAGTTGTTATTGTCTTTATCTTATTCTTTTCAACATATATATTCATTTCTGAACCACTACCAATATTTATCCCTATTAACTCTGGCTTCTGATCTTTCTTTTCTTCCCATATATAATATATTGATTGTGCATTTCCATACACGTGAACCAGATAGAGCTTATTTTTATCGAAGAAGCCTTTCATTTTTTTACCATATATTTGATTATATCGATTATCTGATAGTGTATCTGCATCTTGAATAACAAATGCTTTTGGGAATAAATCTATGCTATATATATACTTTTTACCAATATTCATTACTATTGTATCTGCCGATATTTGATTCTCATCTGACCACATTATTGGTCTTCCTGTCATTGTTAATAAGGAATCTATAAACTGAAATACCATCTTATCGGCTACTCCTTGAATATCATTACGAAAAAATTTAGCCGAATTATAAGCATATATATCTTTTATATTCATCGCCGTGTCATGATTAATCCATAATGTGTCGGCATGAAGATATAGAGTATCTCCCTTATCTATTTGACGAAGTAAGGCTCGGTCTGTTAGAAAAGTATATGAAAGAGTATCTCTATTGTTTATGTATGCTCTTTCTCCTACTAATATTATATGTTGAAGTGTATCTTCAAAATAAACATTTCTTAACCCTTCCCCTATCTTTGTTGTAGAATTATAGAATAAGGTATCAGCTTGAAGCAGGCGTTCTTTATTTATCATTTGAGATTGCTGATAAGACATTGACTCTTCAGTTTTTGTATTAAACCAACCAAGTTCTGTATAAATAAATGTGCTATCTTTTGTAAGAATATGTGTTGGTCCAAAAAATGTTGCTATATCTGTTTTGGTATTATATACCATTGTATCTGAAAAGACTTGGGTTTGATCTGAATGTATCTCAACTTTATTTACAAACTGTATATCTTTTGTTGACATAAAATAAGTTGCACTTCTACTTCTAAGAGTAGACTTTTCATCATAAATATCAGCCCAACGTGTATAACTAACAGTATTAGGAATTCTTTCTAATATAAGATAGGTGGTATTCATTGTAATATTATTGTCCTTCATCACAACCTTTTCGCCAAACATCTCAGCGATTTTACTTACACCTTCATAATATAGTTCATCACCCCAAATATTAAGAGTATCTTTTTGAACAATATGTATATTACCAAAAGCTCTAAAACGATTTTCTTTTTCATTGAAAATTGCCGAGTCGCAATACATCTTCATCCCTTCATGTTCAAACTCGACCTTCTCTACCATAATAATTTCATCAGGTTGAGAAGGTCGAGTTTCGCTCCAATTAGCTTTATAATTTATTTTCTTCTGACTGTGAGCATTTGGGATAAAGATTATAAAACATAGAAATATGAATATAATCCTTATTCTCATCGTAGATTAATCTTCATAATCATCACCAGAGCCTGCTAACCCTTGATATTTAAAAGATTTATCATAAAGAAGCTTTATTGTTTTAAAGTCTTTTCTTCCTTTTATCTTTTCTGAAAGTTCTACATAGAAATATTGTTCAAGCTTTCTTTCTGTGATAGAACGTTTGTATTTTGCATCATATTCTACCTTTTGTATAAGAGATACCTTTGCTTCTGAATAACGAGTTTCTAAATCTTTCATTATCAAACGAGGGTAACGATTTTCGCTTACATCTGTTGTTACACTAACTATTGCTCCATTTGGCATAAATAATGTTTCAAGATTTGTTCCTTGACGATTTTTGAAAGCTGCTCTATAGCAAGTATCTTCCATTTTCCATTCATCAACTTCAATTCTTGGATATTTCTTTTCAAAAGCCTTAGTTATGATTTCTGGTATTTTAGGAGTATCAATTGCTTCAGGAGTTTCTATATCTACCTTTTTGCCTTTCTTTCCACTATTTTGTGGATCCTTATTGGCTTTTACATAGTTTTCATCTCCTATCTGCAATCCTGTTCCTGGCAATGCTGTTCTATCTGCCATTTTCTTTTGTTGGCGTTCAATATCCTCTGGATTTAAACGTGCAATATAGTCTTTCTTTACATAATCTGGATCAGGAGCATTTGTTTTTATCATCTTTCCCCTTGGGTCAAATATCATTTCATATTCTGTTTGACCAACACCTTTCATTGCGAGAATAAGACGATAATAATTATCTCCACCAAAATCTTCAACATATTCTGACTTCTTAATCCTATATCCTGGATAATTATTTATAAAATAATTAGCAACTAAAGTTGGTAATTCTGGTTCAGGTACATTGAAAATTGTAAATTGCCAATTTCCACTAGCTGTTAAGAAAACTCTTCCTGTTCTATTATCTATATTTATTTCTGCAACATATTGTCCTGTTTCAAAGAACCAACCCAATAGTCTGTAATCGGTATAAGTATTTTCAAGCCCCAGCCTTACTTCCTGTGGGATATCTGAAAGTCTCAACTTTTGAGCTTGAACTGAAACAACACAAGCCAATAAAGCTATTGCCAATAAAACTTTTCTCATAATGTATTATAGATTATATTTATATCTTTACTTTAAATATTGTATCTTCTCTATCAGGACTTGTTGATACAATAGCAACAGTAACTCCTGTTATTTCTTCAATTTTTTTTACGTAATTTTTTAATTCAATAGGTAAATCATTGTACGATGTTATACCTTGAAGGTTACTATTCCAACCCTTATACTCTGTTAATATTGGTTCTATTTTTTCACTCATATCATAAGGAATATGAATAGTTTCTTTACCATCAATATTATATTTAGTACACATCTTAATTACGTCAAAATCATTCATCACATCAATCTTCATTAAGACTAAATCTGTAACTCCATTTAACATACAAGCATAATTTAATGCTGGAATATCAATCCAACCACAACGACGAGAACGACCTGTTGTTGATCCGAATTCATTACCTAAAGTTCTTAATTTTTCTCCTGTTTTATCAAATAATTCTGTAGGGAAAGGACCGCTACCTACTCTTGTACAATAAGCTTTACATAAACCAAATACTCTACCAATGTTAGATGGGGCAATTCCTAATCCTGAACAAACTCCTGCTGTTATGGTATTAGAAGAAGTAACAAAAGGATAAGAACCAAAGTCAATATCTAACATAGAACCTTGAGCTCCTTCTGCCAATACTTTTTTGCCATTTTTCAATGCTTCATTTAAAAAATATTCACTATCAATAAATTTAAATGATTGAAGCGTTTTTAGCGATTTAATCCATTTCTTTTCGTATTCTTCAAATGACATATCATCAATCTTGAAAGAGCTAAAATTATAACCCAAAGACATTAATAATCTAAGATGATTATCTTTTAATTCTTTGTATTTTTCAGCCCAATCATTTTTTGCAATATCTCCTACTCTAAGACCTGTACGAGCAATTTTATCTGTATAAGTTGGTCCTATTCCTTTTAATGTAGAACCGATCTTTTGTGCTCCTTTATATAGCTCATTAGCCATATCTAACATTCTATGTGAAGGTATAATTAAATGTGCTTTTTTAGAAACAAACAAATTTTCATTAGGTAATACCCCTTTTTGTTTTAAAGCTTTTATTTCGCCTTCAAAAATAAGAGGTTCAACTAATACACCATTGCCTATAATATTTTGTTTGTTAATATGAAAAATACCTGAAGGAATAATATTTAATACATGTTTAATTCCATTAAACTCTAATGTATGACCTGCATTAGGACCTCCTTGAAAGCGAGCAATTATATCATATTTAGGAGTTAAAACATCCACTATTTTCCCTTTACCTTCATCACCCCATTGTAATCCGAGTAATACATCTATCTTATTCATTGTATATTTTTTAGTAATAATAATTGTGCATAATTTGCACACAAACCAATTGCGAAAATACAATTATTTTTTCAATAATAGCACTTTTTAGCCCAAATAATAATGGTAATCTACCAAATCATTTAGAGGAGCCTTTATAAACTTACCTACTTTCACATTATAAAGACTTGCAACTTCTTCAAATATATCTCTACATAAATATCCTACACTACCAACGACATGAATCTTGTAATTATTATAATTAGAATACAATAGTATTTGATTCTCAAAAAAAGAAATAAAACTATTTTTTATTAATTGATGACAATATTCATTATCTTTTCTATCCACAACAAATTTTGCAAACGAAGCCAAAAAATAATTAGGAACAGCGCCCTTATACAAACGATTTAAAAAGTCTGCTTCTTCACCTGGATAAAGTTTTGCAAATTCATCATTTAAATCTTTAGGTAAAGAATGGCGTAAATAGTTTTTAAGAATTAGCTTTCCAATATTTGTTCCTGCACCTTCATCACAAAGAACATAACCAAGGGCTGGGACATTTTCAATAATATCATTTCCGTCATAAAGACAAGAATTAGAACCTGTACCTAATATTGCACAAAGTCCTTCTTCTTTTCCACATAAAGCTCTCGCAGCACCAATTAAATCATGGTCTATAACAATTTCTGCATTAGTGAAATATCTTGAGAAAATATTTTTTAATTCCCTCTTTTTAATTGCGGGACCACAACCTGCACCATAAAACATTAATCTACCTACATCTTGAGTATCAACATTTGCCATTAAAACAGACTCTATCTCTTGACAAATAGCTTCCATTGTAATATTATAAGGATTCATACCACAAGTGAAAAATATTTTTCTATTATTATCCTTATCAACTAAACACCAATCTGACTTAGTTGAACCACTATCACAAACTAATAACATATTATTAAAATTATTTTTTGCAAAGTTAATACATTACTTGAAAATGACCATATTTACCCTTGAGAAATATGAATAGATTAATAAACCATTGATTCATAGCATCGATAATATCCTATTTTTTACAGTCTTTACATACCCCTTTTATTAATACTTCACAATCTTCTATAATATAATCTTTTGGCATTTTATAATCTCGCACCTTTACTTCTTCTAAGCAAATCATAGAATGACATTTCTTACAAAAAAAATGTACGTGATTTAATTCTGGAATATTAATATTTACTTCAGAGTGATTATATGCATACATTGTAATATTATCCGCAACTATTCTATGTATTAATCCAACTTCAATTAAAGTTTGAACAGATCTATAGAAAGTTACACGGTCATACATATCTCCCATTTCTTCTTTTATATCATTTTCACTAATAGGATTATCATTATTAGCAAGAATAGATATTATTGCTACTCGTGGTGCAGTCTTTTTTAAATTATATTTTCTTAATACTTCTGTCGTATTTACCGTTATCATCTCTTTACATATTTATTTGGCAAAATTACTCTCTTTCTTTCAAAATCAGACAAAAAAACAAATGTTTTATTTTTTATTGCAACATTGTATCAATTAATCAAAATAACTATTTATATTTGCAGCCTGAAAACTTTATTATTCAATTTTAAAGAAAAATGAATCTCAATGACTTTTAACATGAGAATATGTTTTATGTTTTTATTGTTTATGAATATTTTATATGGTATATCATTTGGGCAAAATAAGTATGTATTAACAGGTAAAGTTGTTTACGAAAATAAAAAGCCTTTAGTTGGAGCAACTATTTATCTTTCTCCAATAGGTAAAGGAGCCATCACCGATGAAAAGGGAAATTATATTATAAAAGATCTAAACATGGGTATCTATAGAATTGAAGTGTCTTTTATTGGATACAAATCAATTATTGATACTTTAAAAATTGACAGAAATAAAATATATAATGCTCATCTTTCTATTTCGACTATAAAATTACAAGAAGTTATTGTGGTTGATAATTATGTTGAAACTCGAAAAAAAGAAGAATCTCTGAATATTGATATTGTAAATGATAATTATATCAAGCAAAACCTTGGAGGGAGTCTTATGAAATCATTGGAAAGATTGCCAGGAATAACGACTATTGAGATTGGATCTGGTCAATCAAAACCCGTTATTCGAGGACTTGGGTTTAATCGTGTTGCTGTTGTTGAAAATAATATTAAACATGAATCACAACAATGGGGTTCAGATCATGGTCTTGAAATTGACCAATATTCTATTGATAATATTGAAATAATAAAAGGTCCCTCTTCTTTAATGTATGGTTCTGATGCCATTGGAGGTGTTATTGACATGAAAAATAAGAAAGTTCCTATTGAAAATTCGTTTGGAGGAAATATTGATTTCACTGGAAAAACAAATAATGATTATCTTGGAACCTCTATTTCCTTATATGGCAGAAAGAAATGTTTCTTCGCCGATTTTCGAGCTACAATACAAAGTTTTGGAGACTATAAAGTTCCAACCGATAGCGTTGATATATATTCTTATCGTGCTGCATTGTACAAAAATCATTTGCGAAATACAGCAGGTAAAGAACAAAACATACATTTTAGCTTTGGAATTATTCAAAAAATGTTCCAAAGTAGATTTTACATTAGTAATGTAAATAGTAAAATTGGATTTTTTGCCAACGCTCATGGATTGGAGCCAAGAAATGTTGATACCGAATTGCATGATAAATCAAATCGTGATATAAATTATCCTTATCAAGAGGTTAATCATTTCAAAATTATTAATATAAGCCAATATAAATGGAATAATTTGAAATTAGAATTAGATTTTGGCTTCCAACGTAATTTCAGACAAGAATATAGCCAGTATGTAAGTCATGGCTACATGCCAGGAACATTTCCTGATACATTAAATTTTAACTCTGATCTTGAATTACAGTTTGACAAATATGTTTATTCTGGAAATATGAAGTTTTTATATGATTTAAGTGATAAAATTCATTTCAATTTTGGAGTAAACAGTGATTATCAAAACAATAAAATAGGTGGACGAAGTTTTATTATACCTGCATATAAACAGTTAAATATTGGTAGTTATATTTTAGGCAAATATTTTTTTCATAAAAATAGTATTATTCAAATAGGTTTAAGATATGATTTCGGGAAAATTGAAACTCATTATTATTATGATTGGTTTCCTTCTCCTTTAGTAATAAATAATGATACAATACTACAATATTTGAAAAGGGCAGATAATATTAACCGTAATTTCTCAAATGTAACATGGTCTATGGGTTATAATCTGAATTTAGATAAATGGTTATTTAAAACTAATATTGGTAAGAGTTTCCGTATGCCTATTGCAAAAGAGTTGGCAGCAAATGGTGTAAATTATCACAATTTCAGTTACGAAGTTGGCAATGCTGAGTTGTCTCCAGAAATATCATATCAACTTGATGCAAGTTTAGAATATAATTCAACAAAATTTGTAATAGGAACAAGTCCGTTTTTTAACTATTTCTCAAATTATATTTACCTAAATCCAAGCTCTGAACATGACAGACTTTATGGAAATGGAAATCAAATTTATTATTATACACAATGCAAAGTTTTTCGCTATGGTTTTGAAATATATTCTCATTATCAAGTATTAAAACCTTTGCAGATAGGTATTATTGCTGAATACCTGTATTCAGAACAACTATCTGGAGAAAAGAAAGGATTTACATTACCGTTTTCTCCTCCTGCTTCTGCAATTTTTAACATTAAATATCAGAAACAAAAGATAAGATTTATTGAGAATCCTTATTTATCTATCGATTATAAGATTACAGCTCCACAGAACAATATTGTCCCACCAGAAGAAAAAACTGATGGCTATCAGATTTTCAATGTAAGTTTTGGTGGAGATATAAACATAAAAAATCAAAAGGTAATAATTTCATTACAGATTCAAAATCTTTTAAATACAAAGTATTTTAATCATACCAGTTATTACAGACTTATAAATGTTCCTGAACCAGGACGAAATTTTATTATGAATATTTCTATCCCTTTTTTAGTAAAACAAAAATAAATATGAATAACAATTTAAATTTTTAAAACCATGAACACAAAATTATTTTTAATTTCAATTGCATTCGTTACAGGTTTATTTTTTACCTCATGCGAAAAAGATGATGAAACATCAAAACCACAAATTAATAATGTAGAGTTAGGAACAAATAACAGTAAAATCGGTATATTAGGATCTGATTTACACGTGGAAGCCGAAGTTGTGGCAGAATCTAAAATTAATACCATTCAGATTCAAATTCACCAAGAAGAAAAAAATGTAAGCTGGACATTTGATTCTATTTACACAGAATTTTCTGGATTGAAAAACACCACATTTCATAAACATATAGATATTTCTTCTAATGCAGATACCGGTATATATCATTTTCATTTTATAGTAACTGACATGGATGGAAATCAAACTACTATCGAAGAGGAAATGCGAATTATAAATCCTACTGATTTAACGGCTCCTGTTATAACAATATCAAATGCACCTACATCTAATCAATATTTTTCTAATGGACAAACTATAAGTATTTCTGGAATAGTAAGTGATAATATTTCATTAGCTGGTATGTACATAGGTCTTGTGCGAGAAGGACAAAATCTTGCAGATGCAGATGTAAATGATGCAAATACTATTACCATAATGCACACACATGAATTCGACAGTCCTACTTCCCATAGCTTTTCAGCAAATATTATAGTTGGGGCAACACAAGATAACAATATTACTCCTAAAGACATTATTGGTGATATAGCTTGGCAATCGGGAAATTATTACATTGTAGTTAAATGTAAAGATACTTATGGTGGCAACTGGACTTATTCAAGCCATTATCCAATTATTATAAATTATTGATTATTAATAATACAGCAGGTTATTTATTAGCCTGCTGTTAAAATTATTACATATGAAAACACTTAAATTTATTCTAATCCCTTTATTATCACTTTTAATTTTCAGTACTTGTAATAAAGATGAATCTATTGATACTGAGAAACCAGAAATTGATCTAAGTATTCAAGGAGCATTTCCCATTGGTTGTGATACTATTTATTTTGATGAACCTTTTACTTTAAAAGCTTTATTTCGTGACAATGTAGAATTAGGTTCATTTAGTATTGATATCCATAATAATTTTGATCACCATTCTCATAGTACAGAAGTAATAGAATGTAGTCTTGATCCCATTAAACAAGCTGTTAATCCATTTACTCTCATTCAAGATTATAAGATTCCAGCAAGTTCAAAAGAATATTTAACAAATCTTACTATTACAATTCCTTCAAGTAACAGTAATGGTTCTTCTTTTGATGATGGAGATTACCATTTCTTTATAAGTCTTACAGATAAAGATGGATGGTCTACCCAAAAAGGATTAAGTATAAAGATACTGCATCGTTAATATAACAAAGAATACACGCAGAATTAACTTTTCAAAAAACTTTATCGCCATATTTTAAAATATCATCCTATGTTTTTAAACTGAGATAAGAAATTTTGAAACCAAGATAAGGAGTTATGAAATTTAGACAAAGACTTTATAGTCAAAAAGACCCTCTTTTCATATCAAAAAGAGGGTCTTTTCATATTAAAAAAACGGTTTTTTTGGGTTGAAAAGACCGTCTTTTTGACCATAAACTCACTATAAAAATTTCAAAACTCACTATCTAAATCTTAAAAGACACCATCTAAATTTCAAAAGAGCTTATCTAAATCCACTAACTCATTATATCTAATTCCCAAAACATACTATCTAATTCTTAAAACTCATTATAAATATCTATCTTCTTCAATTATTTTCCAATAATTATAATGTTGCAATAACAGACACCCCTCCTTTTACTTTATCTTCAAGTTTAACATGAACATTTGCATCTAAAGGAATAAACAAATCTACTCTTGATCCAAATTTTATAAATCCAAGCTCATCACTTTGAGAAACCTCTTGCCCTTCTTTTGCATAGCAAACTATTCTTCTTGCTAATGCTCCTGCAATTTGACGAACTACTATTCTGTCACCCTTAGGTGTTTCAATACATATTGTTGTTCTTTCATTTAAGGTTGAAGATTTAGGATGATTTGCAATTAAATATCTCCCATTATGATAGTTTGTGTATACTATCTTTCCTGAAACAGGATAACGATTAACATGAGCATTGTTAAGAGACATAAAAGTTGAAATCTGTATACATTCTGTCTTTAATATTTCTTGTTCATAAACATTTTCAACAACTACAATTGTTCCATCAGCAGAACAAATTATTTGATCTTGATTATGAACAAGCTCTCGTATTGGAATCCTAAAAAATCTAATAATAATTAAATCAAATATTACCAGAATTCCTGAAATTGAATACCAAAACCAATTCCAATCAACAATAAAATATTCCATAATACTTAATAGAACTAATAACAAAATTGTTGTGTATAAAATAATCTTGTAACCTTCTTTGTGTATATCCATTATTTATAAGTTATTAGTTCTATATATGTAATCTGCTGCTCAATCTTAAAACTCTAAGTTTATTTTAATAGAGTTTTTACATCTAAGGTTGTTATATTATGTAATTCTTTTTCAGTATTTCCATCAATTTCTGCAAATACATGAGCAAGAATATTTAATTTAGGATTATTAATTAGTCTTAACTCTAACATATTAGAAAATTGTTTCTTTAACTTCTCAATATCTAATACTGGGTCTTTGATACCTTCTGGTTTTTCAATTATTGAGAAATAATATGTTTTATTTTCTCTTCCTTGCCAAATAGCATTATAATCTGGTGTTTTCCCTGTAAAGAAATATGTTAAAGGATGCCCTCCCACAAATTTGCAGAATAATTCATTTAAACACATTCCTGTAAAACGAAGTGGATTAATTTCAATTGGTATAATTGTCTTTCCATCAGCTCTCATTTCAATATGAACTGCTATATTACTTAAATTTAAAACAGAATTCAAACCACGAATATAATCTGTAAATATATTTAAATACTTATCAAATAATGCCTTATTCGTTAGATACAATCTATCGCTAACATCTTTGGTTGATGAGAAACGATGTTCAAATATATTTACTATAACAGGTTCTTTTTCCTTGAAGAATACGTCAATAGCATATTCTGTTCCTTTAATATAAGATTCTATTATAAAACGATTATCTCCAACTACTGTATCTGGGAATAAATCAGATAAACTTTTAAAGTTCTTTTCAATATCATTTATTGCATTTTCCCAATCTTCAATACTTTCTATTGTATAAACACCTGCACTTAAAAATCCAACCGATGGTTTTAATACAATAGGTAAATGAATTTTATAAATATCAAATGTGAATAAATCAGTATAATTTATTTCTTTAAAAAGAAAGTTATCATACATTCCTTCACAAGCTTTTCTAAAAGCATATTTGTCTTTTAATAATGTTACTTGCTTAACTATATTTTCTCCTTTCAAAGCATTACAAACCCCATCTAATGCATACTCTGAAACTGTATACAAACGAGGAGATGACATTGAATGATATTGATATATAAATTCTTTTCCGTCAATTAAATTTAATTTTTCATGAGATGAAGAATATTTCTTTGTAAAATTATTTCTCAATACTGGCATTTGAGTTTTCTCAAGATAATTTAGTAATGTTTCTGAGACATAAGGTTCTTCTAAAACTACCATTTTTTTTGTGTTATAAGTCTTTTAATAATGTTAATAATAAATATATTATGAAATCATAAAGCCTTTTTCATTTATAGCTTTTATAAGTAAGGAAGACGGACGACATGGTTTCCGAGTATTTTTATCAATAAAAGCTAATATTGTTTCTGCCTTATTTATAAGCTCATCTTTTTCATTGTATATATGATATATAAACTTTATCAAAGCCCCTTTAATAAAAATTAGTTCCGTATGAATACGTAATAATTCATCATAAAAAGCAGGCTTAATAAATTTAGAGTTCAATTCAACAACAGGAAGCATAATGTTTTTATCTTCCATCATCTTATATGAAATTCCAATACTCCTTAAAAGCTCCCACCTTGCCTTTTCATAATATATTGAATAATTTGAATGATGGACATATCCCATCTGGTCTGTATCTGCATACAAAACCCTTATTTCGCATTTGTGAATAAGCATAGTATTTTTTAATGATTATGATGACATTCTTCACCATCTTCATGATGATGGCTGCAACTTTCGCCCGAATCTTCAATTATTCCATTTAGAAAAGCTTTAACAACCTCTTCTATTTTACCTGAACAACCTCTAACTACTTCAATGCCGTTACATTCTAAAACATAAACTGCACCATCACCCATATTTCCTGCAAGCATTATCTCTACTCCCATTTCATGAAGAACTGAAGCAATATTTGATTTACACCCACAGCCTTCTGGAGAAGGAAGTGATTCTTTCGAAAGAATGTTTTTGTTTTCATTATCTATTGTGAATATTGTGTAATATTCGCAATGTCCAAAATGGCTATCAACCATTTCATTTTTTGTTGGAACTGCTATTTTCATATTTTATTTTTATTATTACTTGATTCTATAATGTAAAAAAACTCGTTATTTATTATCTATTTTATTTATTACATCTTCAGCAAGCTTATCAAATAAATCTTGCATAGGATTAGAATTATCCATAAATAAATTCTTTCCTTTATCTGCCATTTCACCAACTTCTTGAACAAGAGGTAACTTTGTTAATAAAGAAGTATAGAATTCATCGGCTATAATTTGTCCTCCACCTTTTCCAAATAAAAAGTATTTTTCTTCTGGATGATTTAACGGAGTGAACCATGACATATTCTCAACAACTCCTAAAAAAGGAACACTGAGAGCTTCGTTAGTTAGCATTTCAGCACTCTTCCTTGCATCATTAACAGATATTATCTGAGGAGTAGTAACAATGATAGCTCCATCTATTTTCAAATCTTGTATTGTTGTTATCTGAACATCTCCTGTCCCTGGAGGAAAATCTATAACCAAATAATCTAATTCGCCCCAAATGGTTTCAGTAAATAATTGTTTGACTGCATTTGAAGCCATTGGTCCTCTCCAAATTAAGGCACGTTCTTCTGGAACAAGAAAACCTATAGACATTAATTTTATACCATATTTTTCAAATGGTTTCATTTTATTTTTGCCATCTTCCATTGCCATTTCTGGACTAAGCATTCCAAGTCCAAACATTGCAGGAATTGAAGGACCATAAATATCTGCATCAACTAAACCTACTTTTAAATTCTTACGACTTAATGCTATTGCTAAATTTGCAGAAACAGTAGATTTTCCAACTCCACCTTTTCCTGATGCAACAACAATAATATGTTTAATTGATTTCATTTCAAGTTTTTCCATAATATTTATTATTTTAATTCATTAACTATTAAAAACAATCTGATAAGCATCATTTATTTTTTTTGCAATATCAGAACTGCTATTATATTCAATTATCGTTTTACCTTCAATCATTGCATCTACGATTTGTTTGTCAAAAGGCAGATAAGCAATAATATTAATATTCATTTCTGAACAATATTCTTTAATTACATTGACAACATCGAGGTTCAAATCATATTTATTTATTATCACATAAATATCTTTCACAAACTCATTTGCAACATCAATAGTTCTTTTCATATCTGATAATCCAGACATAGAAGGTTCAGTAATTATTACTACTTTATCAACACCTGTAATTGTAGACATAACAGGACATCCTATTCCTGGAGGACCATCAAGAATAATAGTATCAATATTATTCTTTTCAGCTTGTTCTTTTGCATATTGTCTAATCACACTTACAAATTTTCCAGAATTCTCTTCTCCTGGAGCTAATCTTCCATAAATAATTTTTCCATATCGAAAATCCCCATAATATAATTTGCTCTTATCGGAATTAATCATTTGAATTGCATTTGAAGGACATTCTCTATAACATAAAGCACATCCATCGCATGAAACAGTATCAATTTCTATTTTACCTAATACTTTTTTTACTGCGTCAAAACGACAAAGCTGTTCACATAAACCACATTGGGTACATTTACTTTGATCTATGAATGCATGTTTTCCTGATATATAAGCTGATTCTTTCTTATTTGTTTGAGGAAAAATCAAATACATACTTGCGGCATCAACATCACAATCAACTGCAATAACTTGTTTTGCAATTGAAATAAATGCAGAACTAATACATGATTTCCCTGTACCACCTTTACCACTAATAAATGCTACTTCCATTATTAATAATATTACTGTATATTCCTTTAAACAATTCATTTATATCATCAAGATAAGAAACCGCTAATTTACCTTCAGAATAAAGATGTGCTATTTCTTTACTAAATGGTATTTCTGCTAATAAAGGTATATGATTCGTATTAAGATAATCATATACATCAGCGTTCCCTAATCCTGCTCTATTAATGATTACTCCATAATTTTTATTTAATGTATCTAATGTTTCAATGGCTTGTTGCAAATCACTTAATCCAAAAGGAGTGGGTTCAGTAACAATTATAATATAATCTGCTCTAATTGCAGTTTGTATAAAAGGACAAGAAGTGCCAGGAGATGAATCAAGAATCATATAATCATAAGACAGAAATGAAGCCTCTTTAATAGTAGACTTAATGACGGGAACAGAAGAAATCTTTCCCTCTTTCATGCGACCTTCAATAAAAATATGATTATAAGAATCCGTAAAAAAAGAAATTTTTCCTATTTCTGTTTTAGAATCTTTAATTGCATTGTGTTTACAAGCAACAGCACAAGCTTCGCAGCCATGGCATAAATTAGATAATAGATGTATTTGTTCTAATTCAGGAATACAAAAAATAGCATTATATTCACAATAATCTGAACATCTGCCACAATAATTACATTTATCCAAGTCTATTTCTGGTCTATATTCCATTACAAAGGTATCCGATATTTTTTTCAATTTAAAAAATATCAAACTATTAGGACACTCAACATCACAATCAACTAATAATGTATGATGCCCTAAAGATTGGAAAATTTGAAACAGATTTGTAGAAACAAATGTTTTTCCTGTCCCCCCTTTACCACTTGCAATTGCTATCTTCATTAGTGATTACAAGAATTTTGACCCATCTTTAAACGATTATTTAATAGGTCATAAACCAATTCTTCCGGTTTTTTAGTATCAACACCAATATATAAACTAATATTCTGTTGAGCAAAAAGTTCTTTAGCTTTTTCTCCCATTCCACCACAAATAACTTCATTCACTCCTTGTTCTTTTACCCAAGCTGGATATAATCCTGGTTCATGTGCAGGAGGAGTAACGAAACTACTATTTACAATTTTGTTATCTTCTATATCGGCAATATAGAATGCTTCACAATGTCCAAAATGTGAACATAAAATACCATTTTCTGTAGGTATTGCAATACGTTTTTTCATATAAATATCTTTAATGTTTTAAAACAAAAGGCGACAGGATTAAATAATTTAATCCTGTCGCTAAATTTGACTAATTGTTACCAACTGCATTTTGACCGGACTTTCCGTTCCCTCTTCCTTGGCATCCTTTTCCTTTGCCAAATTGGTTGTTTGATTTTGTTTGATTTTCTGGATTTGAATTAGTGTTAGATTTACATGCACCCATTCCTCGGCCAGTTCCGTTTCCTTGACCCTGTGGGCCTGTTCCGTCTCTTCTTGGCATAATTATTAATTATTTAACATATCAACGATTTCTTTAATCGTTTTTTCTTCTTGAATAATAATCATTTGAATATTGATTTCATTCATTAATGATTTTATTTTAAATCCAAATTCACCAGATATTGCTTTCTCTACTTTATAAGAAGCAATTAATTTTACTGAAGCTGGTCCAGCACCTTCATTAGCTTCTTTATTTGGATTTATTACATATTCCATTTCTTTTGTGTCCGTATCATATATAACAAAATACGAACAACGTCCGAAACGAGAATCTAATTTACTTTCAGGAGTATTTCCTGTACTTGTGATTGCTACTTTCATATATCTAATTATTTAATTTCATCGTTACTATTTCCACTTTCGCATCTTTTGTTATAATTTCTATTCTTACATTTTCCTCTTCCACATTTATTAGCATTTTGGTTTAAATAACAATCATTTTTAGTTATAATTTCAGGAGAGTATTCTTGAATAGTTTTACTACTACATAGTGGACACTTTACTGGAATTTCTTCCATCTTATTGAAAGAACATTTACAATCATTACACAAATACCAATTTTGATCATATTGAACTTTACCTCCTTCAATAATTATTTGTCTTCCCTCAATAAAAGCCGCAGCTATTTTTTGCCTTGCAGACAGATAAATACGAGTAAAAGTAGGACGAGAGACTTGCATAATGACAGCAGCTTCACATTGATTACACTTTTCATAATCATTTAATCGTAAAGCTTCATACTCTTCACATAATAAAAAGACTGCATTTTCTTTAGTGTTTGTAACTGTACCACCATAAGGTTTAAAACCTGAAACAGTCGGTACACTCATCATTCTCCTTACTTTTTTAGGTCTTGACATATAACTATTTAATTGTTTTTACGCTGCAAAATTACGAACCATTGTTCATTAAAACAAGGAAAATAACATTTAAATTACATCATTGTTTATATTTAATAGATAATCAATTCATTAGAAATAATGATAATTTCTTCTCTTTACTCTTTAAAAGTAGTGCTGAAAATTTCAATCCTATCTTTTCAAATTTAAATAAGGTTTTTTTCCATTTAAACGGCGTATAAATTCACTAAAACGCCGATAAAAAATATTTAAATAAGGATTAAATTCCACTACGATGGGTATCGTAGCAGTATTACGATGCACATCGTGATAGTGTTACGATGTGCATCGTAGTTTTTAACATTTTTTTAATTGGATTTAGTCTTTGAGGAAAGTATAATTATTCTTCATTGGAATATATTATGCTTTATATTAAGACAGAGTTCTTTTTGTTTTCTTACTGCAAAGATACAAATTTATTATTGTATATCAAAAAAATCTATTCTATTTGTTGATTAATTTCTTAGTTGTATATTTGCATGAATAATAATAAATAGAAAGTATGGAAATTATATCTTATAATGTTAATGGAATTAGAGCTGCCGTTACTAAAGGCTTCCTTTCCTGGCTTGAAAATGAAAGTCCTGATGTAATTTGTATTCAGGAAACAAAAGCACAAATAGATCAAATGCCTAATTTTGAAATAAGTTCTTTGGGATATGATTCTTATTATTTTTCTGCTCAAAAGAAAGGTTATAGTGGTGTTGCAATTCTTTCAAAGCAAAAACCTGATAATGTTGTTTATGGAATGGGAATTGAAAAATATGATAATGAGGGTAGGTTTTTAAGAGCTGATTATGGGGATTTATCAATTATTAGTGTTTATCATCCTTCTGGAACAAGTGGAGATGAACGTCAAGGTTTCAAAATGCAATGGCTTTCGGATTTTCAAAATTATATTGAAGAGCTAATAAAGACTCGAAATAATTTAATAATCTGTGGTGATTATAATATTTGTCATAGAGCAATAGATATTCATGACCCAAAAGGAAATGCAAAAAACTCTGGATTCCTTCCTGAAGAAAGAGAGTGGATTGATGGTTTTATAAAAAGTGGTTACACTGATAGCTTCCGTTATATTCATCCTGAAGTAAAAGATAAATACTCTTGGTGGAGTTATCGTTTCAATTCAAGAGAAAAAAACAAAGGTTGGAGAATTGATTATTGCATGGTTTCCGATAATATCAAAGAAAGAATTAAAGGTGCAGAAATATTGTCCGATATTTATCACTCCGACCACTGCCCGATTTCTGTTACCATAGAATAAAGCTAAGATGAAAATAAAATACATTGCAAACTATATTTCTTTTATTAGAATTATTTTGTCAATAGTATTGTTATTCTTAGATTTTTATAGCCTTTCCTTTTTATTAATTTATCTTTTTTGTGGTCTCTCTGATGTTTTAGATGGTTATATTGCAAGAAAGATGAAAATAGAATCTAATTTTGGAGCAAGGCTTGATTCTGTTGCAGATATTATAATGTTTGGTGTATTGCTGTTTTTCTTAATACCAAAGATTATAATCTTCAAACTAATTATTATATGGATATTGGCAATTACTTTGATTAGATTTATTTCTCTTATAATAAACTATGGCAAATATCATTCTTTTGCAATGATACATACTTATGGAAATAAAATTACTGGCTTATTATTATTTTCAACTCCAATAATAATCCATTTTATTCCATTATTTGTTATTTGTGTTTTATTATGTGTTGTTGGAAGTCTTTCATCAATTGAAGAATTGATAATAAATATAAGGTCAAAGAAACTTGATTTAAATAAAAAGAGCATTATTAATCATTATAATTCAATAAAATATAAAAAACAAAAGGACTAACATTAAATTGTTAGTCCTTTTATCATATAAATTTATAATTTCACATAAACCACCATTTTTGTTTCAAAGAACTCTGATGGAAAATAATCATATATATTATATAGCTTAATTTTTGTTTTCTTACCTTTACCTTGAATAAGAGGTTTAAGTTCTTCTGTTAAGTCTCCACCTTTCAAACATATTAATCCATTATCTAAATCGTGGTATTGAATCTTAGATATTTTATTTTTTACCCAACCAACAAATTCTGGCATTTGAGTAACAGCACGTGAGATAATAAAATCAAATGTTTTATTTACCTGCTCAGCTCTTATCTGCTCTGCAACTACATTCTTTAGACCCAAAGCATCTTTTACTTCATTAACAACCTTAATCTTCTTGCCAATACTATCAACCAAAGTAAACTTAACTTCAGGAAAAAGAATAGCTAAAGGAATACCAGGGAAGCCCCCTCCTGTTCCAACATCAAGTATTTCTGAATTAGGTTTAAAACTACATACCTTTGCTATTGCAAGTGAATGTAATATATGGCGTTCGAAAATATTCTCTATATCTTTTCTTGAAACAACATTTATCTTTTCATTCCACTCTGCATAAAGTGCAGGTAATCGTTCAAACTCTTCCAACTGCTTTTCCGTTACAAAAGGAAAGTGTTGTTTTATAACACTGCTTATATCACTATTTGAATACATATCTTAAATTTTATTCTATAATTAAACCCAAATTAATAATCCCAAACAAATAATTACACCTGTAACTAATAAATCAATTAAACAAAAACCCATTATATCTTTTGCTCCTAATTTTGCTATTCCAAGAGCTGGTATTGCCCAAAAAGGTTGTATAAGATTTGTCCATGCGTCACCCCAAGCTATTGTCATTCCTGTAACTGCTGGAGAAACTCCAAGTGAAGCTCCTGCTGGCATCATTATTGGAGCTTGAACAACCCATTGCCCTCCACCTGAAGGAATAAATATATTAACTATTCCTGCACTAAGAAAAGAAAGGATTGGAAATGTTGTTGGGTTTGAAATTGCAATACAAGCATTACTTATTTCTCCAGCCAACGAAGTGCCACTTTCTGAAACTCCTACCATTATTCCCATAATTCCTGCATAGAAAGGAAACTGAAGCATAATCCCAGCACTACTTACTGCCGATTTTGAAAAAGAGCGAACGTAGTCTATTGGTCTTTTATGCAATATTATTCCTAAAAAGAGGAATAACATAATAATAGTATTCAAATCAAATGACCCTCCTTTAAAAAATAATTTAATTATTAGATAGCTTAATCCAAGTAAGGATAATACTATGCTTAACAATACACTTCTTTCTGCTTTATCAGCTGGCGTATTAGTAATTTCTTGTTTTTCTTCTTCAATCTCAATTAGCAATTTTTTATTAATGGCTATTATTTCACCTTTCTTTGGGTGCATAAGAGAATTAACAATTGTTATAGCTATTATAACCGCTACCACTATTAATATGTTATTAAAGGCTAATATTGTTTTTGATATTGGAATTGGCTCTGTAACAATTCCCATTGTCACCTCAGAGAGAGAGTCTCCTTTTGTTGCAAGAGCCAGAGGAATAGATCCAGAAAGTCCACCATGCCAAACAACAAATCCACTATATGCTGAGGCTATCAATAATCTATAATCAACACCAACTAATTTCTTTGCTATTTCTTTTGCAAATACAACACCAACTATTAGTCCAAATCCCCAATTTAACCAACAAGCTAATGAAGAAACTATTGTTACTGTTGCTATTGCACTTATTGGAGTTTTAGGCAATTTAGCCAATCCACTAAGTCCTCTTTTTACTGAAGGTGCATCTGCCAAAACAGATCCACATACCAAGACCATAGCCATTTGCATAGAAAATGCTAATAAGCTCCACACTCCATCGCCCCAATTCATCAAAACATCCACTGGTGTTTGTTTGCATATAGGCATAGCTACTAAAAAGGCAATAAAAGTAAGAATAATGGCAAAAATAAAAGGTTCTGGTAAATAGCGCTGCACTAACTTAACACTACCCTTAATTAAGGATTTGAACATATTATATTATTTTCAATTAAACAATATGCAAAAATACTAAACATAAATCGAACTAAAAAACAAAACCTATATTTTATTATAATCTATAGTTTATATTTGACTTTTTTGTTTCTTTGCAATAAATTCATACACACAATGATTAATATGAATAATTGAATATAAATATCTTAATACTATGTCTATTCTGAAATGATTGCTTAAATTTAATATCTGTCCATGTGTAGGTTGTCCAGTAAAAAAAGTAAATTAATCACTGATTTTATTAGTAATTAACTCATTTGTATTATAAAAGACATGATTAAGCAAATTAAATTCGACCAAGTTTTATTACTGTGTATAGAAAGCGAAATATCATTAGAAAATTATACCAAAGACTTGTGAAAAAGCCATAGTATTCTGTCATTATTTTGAAGCGTTCTTTATTTGCTTTTAACATATTATTTTGAGAGAGTCCTCCTTCTAAGAAACAAGATATCTTATGACGTGTACCTTTTATATATCTTGCTCTCTTAAATGATTCTAATACCCATTCATAATCAGCTGCTATCTTATAGTTTAAGTTATATTTTGGGGATATATCTCTTTTTACTAATATAGATTGATGACATACTAACATACCCCATTTAAAACTTTTCCAAGTAACATCTTCTTTAGGTTTTAATCTTCGCCCTCCTATTTTACGTCCTTGTTCATCAACAATAAGAGTATCTCCATAATAAATATCTCTCATTACAAATTCATTTTCAAACAAATAAGATAAGATATTTTTCTTGCAAATTGTATCACCAGCATTCAAAAACCAAACATAATCACCCGTTGCCATATCCAAACCTTTATTCATCGCATCATAAAGACCTTTATCTGGTTCCGAAATCCATTTAGTAACAACATCGGAGTTTTCTTTTATTATATCAACCGTTCTATCTTTTGACGCACCATCAATAACTATGCATTCAATATTATTATATTCTTGTTCACGGATACTCGCTAAGGTCTTTCCTAATACTTTCTCCGCATTATAAGTTACTGTTATTATTGATATCTTAGGATTAATCATTAATTATTTATATATTTTTTCCAAAAGCATTCATATTCATTTTTTTCAAAGGCATGACATCCAAAAGGAAGCTTATTATTATTCAATTTGAATAAATAATCTGGAGATTTCTCAAAAGAAAAACTAATTGCTTTATATATATTTGGTAGTTTTATCTTATCATTTAATAGTCCACCTACATAAACTAAAAAATAATCTTCATTAACTTTATATCTATATTTAAAAATACACAAAACAGTAAGTAATACTTTATTTATAAATGATATATTATAACTGCTGAAGTAGTTGTAATAAAACTTAAAATTATAATTGACCTCATTAGTATTAGTAATTTCAATAAATTTAGAAACCTTTCTTAGAGAGAATCCCCCATTGCCTACTTTCCATAATTTTTTATTTTCTTGCCTTGATAAAAAATTTTCAAACCAAGGAGCTCCAACATAATCATAATTCAAACTGCACCAATATTTTAATTCATTATTAAAAACATATGCATCCAACTGATATATTAAAATATATTCATAAACAATAAATTTTCTATAGAATTCTATACTCATCAGTAATTTATTATACATATAAATTGAATTAAAATATTTTTTATCAAAATACACTGACTTAATATCAATATTATATTCAGAAGCAATACACTTATGCTCTGTAATATTTAATTCTCTAAATGTAATAATGTTAATATCATATTCATTTAATACGTTTAAACATCTTTTGAAAGCTAATTTTTCAATACTTGAAAGATTAGCCTTGTAAATTGGAATTACAATTGACGCTTTCATTTTGTTTCTTTATATTTTTTATACAAATGGTAATAAAAAAAATAAGAACAATCATCAATAATCATTTTTATAAAACAATAAAAAGAAAGATGTCTTTTTATTTTAAACTTATTATTATTTGGAGTATTACTTATCTTCCACTTTGTGACAAACTGATAAACGAAAACATCTTTTCTAAAAATAACTAAAAATGAGATTAATGGATGAGTTATAATAAATTTTTTAAGTTCAGTACAACCTGGAGATTTATATTTAGAACATTCATCTAATAATTCCAAATTTAAATCCAACATCATTTTATTAAATGTTTTCCATGTGAAAAAATGAATATGTGTGTTGTCAAGTAATCCCAGCTCTTGATATGTAAAATCCCCATCATACAAAGTAAAAATGACAGAAGAATGTGCAATATTTGGTATTGAAATTAGTATTTCCCCATCTTTTTTTAAAAACTTAATTGCATTTTTCAATAAATTTTGTGGATTTCTCAAATGTTCTAATACGTCAGCAATTAAAATATAATCAAAAGTTCCATCAATACTATTAATCCAATAATCATTATCTAAATTTTCAACAATCATATTTTCAGAATAGACTTCAGATAATTTTGCCATTTCTGTATTAAGTTCAACACATGTTACATTACACTTCAACTCATTTTTTAAATATTTTGTCATATAACCACTCGCAGAACCTAATTCCAAAACTCTTGAATTTGATTTAATCCACTTTAATATTGGGGGCAAGTTCTTTGAACTTACTTCGAATTTTTCTCCACCATATTTAAAATTTAATTTATTATCTATCATAATTTAATAAATTATTAGTTCTTTTATTTGTACAATAAATTTTTATATAAAAGAGACAAAATTATATCTAACTTTTCAAATATTTTTATCTGAAAATTTTATACGTATAAACTGAAATTTATAACTTCAAAAATTTGATTTATACATATAAATATTAATGTTAAATCATTTCTTTATTAATCAGATTTCTAATATAATTATTCTTTAGCATTAACTTATATTTACATATAAACTAATATTTCTTCGTCAAGAAAATACTTCTTCTTATATATCTATAAAAAAGTCTAATAAAAGATTTGTAATTATATCTTTTAAAATATGTATAGTCGACTTTTTTATTAACTTCTATGTGGTTGGGGTGATTTAATGGTAGAATGTTATTTAAAGTTAAATTAGCTGATATATCATTTTTATTTTTACAATGAATTGAGTTTTTGTCAAAACCTACATTTTTAACTAAATTTACAACAGGTATTATTGCTACTCCATTTTTTCTCCAAATATTAAACATAAGTTGATAATCCCAAGAGTTAATTCTATTATTTTTTACTAATTTAAATCGATCATACCAATATTCTCTTTCATGCCAAGAATCAAAATATCTCTTCAAAATTTGTCTTATTTCCTTTTTTGAAATATCATCAATATCAAAAGAATATCCCTCTATTGTTTTTTTCCAAGCTGCCCAACCCCAAATATGAGGATAAGAAGAAAAATAATATGAATATTGTGAAACTTTTCTTTTTTGAAAATTATTACCTCCAATAAAGATTACTCTTTTATCTTCTTTATATCTCTGTAATAACTCTTCACAATAAGGGAAAAAATCTTGATGCGGCAAACAATCTTCTTCCAAAATAATTCCTTGATCTACGTTCTCAAAAAACCATTTTATTGCACTCGCAATAGCTCTTCCTGCACCTTTATTATCTTCTAAATAATTTGTGTTTAAATCACAATTCCAATCAATTTGTGTTTCAAAAATAGATTTTGATTGCTGTAATAATTCAATCTCCCCTAATTTATCTTTCCTCGCTCCATCGCAAAACACAAATAATTGTTTAGGCTTTTGTTTTTTTAACTCATTAAATAACCCTTGTACTAAATTAGGACGGTTAAATATTATAACAAGTATAGGAGTAGTAAATTGCATTTTAATATGTTTTATATATGTTTTTCTGCTCTTAGAACGCCCCTTCTTAAGTAAGGTCGTTTAAAATCTTTCCCATTTTCAAACATTAACATGTAACTATTTGAAAACTGTGTTGTATATCCTTTATTCTCAAAAAAGGTTTTAAATTTTTTATCATCATCATAACAATGATATGTACAAATTGCAACCTTCATATCATTTAAATTTATAATATTTTCTGCACCTTTTAAAACAGAATTTTCACTACCTTCAACATCAAGTTTCAAGAAATTTGGCGAAGTTTTATATTTAAAATATTCATCTAATGAAATATTACCATTTTTATTATTATCAGAAACCATAGAGAAAATAAATTCAACCTTATCTTTCCATGGCTCGAACGTTTTATGTAAAGCATTAAACCAAACATTATCAGCTTCAAATATATATACTTTCTTTACTCTATCAATAACTGATAAAGCAAAATTACCTTCAGCGGCACCTATATCAGCTATAATTGAATTTTCATTTACATTAAACCTATCACTTAAATAAGAATGTGGAGATATTTGATTTTGTTCTTCTATAATTCCTTTACAATAAAGTATTATTGATTTTTTAGTAGTCCCCACAGGAAAAAACATTTTTTTACCATAAAAATCAACATAATACATTCCATCTTCCTTTTTCACCTCAAAATCTTTTTCAGATTTAATATCTAAAGGGATAGCTTTAATAGGATAATTTGATAAGAATTTCTCTATTTCTAATATTTCTAAATCAGAACTATTTAAAGATTTGATATAATTAAGTACCTCATTTTGTATATTATGTTTTTTAAGTCTTTTTGTTCTCCATTTTAATCTTTGATGATACATCTTATCCCTTAAAAATTCTGGAATCAATAACCTATATATATGAAGCATCTTATTCATACTTATATTTCTTTACTTTTTAATAGTTTATCAAAGTATTCTATTGTTTTTATTAATCCTTCATTAAGTTGGATTTTAGGTTCCCAATTAAGCTCTTTCTTTGCTAAATCAATATTAGGTTTTCTTTGTGTTGGATCATCAGCAGGAAGAGGGATAAATTTTATTTGAGATTTAGAATTTGTAAGTTCTATAACCTTTTTTGCAAGTTCAAGAATTGTAAATTCATTAGGATTCCCTGTGTTTACTGGACCAATAAAACTATCTCTTGTCGCCATCATTCTAATCATTGCTTCCAATAAATCATCAACATATTGGAAACTTCTTGTTTGTGAACCATCACCTGCAACTGTAATATCTTCTCCTTTTAGAGCTTGAACTATAAAATTACTTACAACTCTACCATCATGAGGATGCATATTTGGTCCATAAGTATTAAATATTCTAATTATTTTTATCTTGACATTATTTTGTTTGTTGTAATTCACAAAAAGAGTTTCTGCGCAACGTTTTCCTTCATCATAACAGCTCCTTTCTCCTATTGGATTTACATTTCCCCAATAAGATTCAACTTGTGGATGAATTATAGGGTCTCCATAAACCTCAGATGTTGAAGCTTGAAGTATCTTTGCATTTATTCTTTTTGCTAAACCTAACATATTTAAAGCTCCCATAACAGAAGTTTTAACCGTCTTAATTGCATTATATTGATAGTGTATTGGAGAAGCAGGACAAGCAAGGTTATATATTTCATCTACCTCAACAAAATATGGAGAACATACATCATGACGTACAAGTTCAAAATAAGGATTATCTATAAGATGAATAATATTTTTTTTACTACCAGTAAAATAATTATCTAAACAAATAACTTCATTTCCCTCATTAAGAAGCCTTTCACAAAGGTGAGAACCAATAAAACCAGCACCACCTGTTACAAGTATTTTCTTCATAAACACATTTTTATTTTCAATTTACAAAAGTAATAAAAATAAATCACTCAAAAGGTATATATTCAAAATTTGTATCTACTTAAATAAATGCTATATTATAATCCATAAATGATTTAACAAAACCTAAATTAATTGATATTTTATAAAGTTTTTTGCTTTAAGCGATTGTTAATGTAGTATTGAGTTCTCAAATAATAAAAAATAAATGAAATTATATTTAAGATTAGAAGAACAATTGCAGCCCCTATTCCTAAATAGTATTTTGTAAAATAATCAAACAAAAAATAGCCAATAACACTTAATCCTCCTCCAACAAATACTTGTATATATGTCTTTTCAAAATAAGTCATATAATTAATATATAGTCCAATTAATGATGCAAATATTTGTGATAAAATTAATATAGATAGAACTATCAATATTCCATCTGTATAATTTGGAGGTATAATCTTTAATTTCAAAGCAGCAAATATTATTAACCATATTAGTAAACCCAAACCTATTAAACAAACAAATATGATAAAAGTATAACGTCTTGTTTTTCGCTTAAGAACAGATAAATCCTTTTCTTTAAAAAATAAAGGTAACCATACAAAATTAAAAGATTGAAATACTATTGATATTATTGTTGCAAATAAAATAGCTAAATTATATTCAGCAAAATCATTAACCCCTGCATACTTCATAACAAAAAATTTATCCCCAAAATTAATCATTGCACCCATAAGAGCAGCAATCATAACAGGTGTACCTATCTTAAAAGCCTTTTTCAAATAGTAAGTATCAAATTTAGGAATTACTTTTTTGACTAAAAACGAACCAAACACAAGAGTAAGTAAAAATTCAGCAAAATAAGTTATAGCTAAACGTAGCATTGCCGCGTCTGCTGATGAAAAATAAAGAACTAATACAGCCGTTCCATTAGCAAGAAAAAAACGAATAAAATTGAAGGCTTGTAATTTTTTTATTTGCTCTGAACTTACAAAATAAAAAGTCAGGTAATTAGTAAATATCATTGAGAGTATTGCCAAAAAGACATATACCCTATAGGTTAAATAAGTTGTTGAATTTATATCATTAGATTTATTAAGCAAAGAAAAGAAGCTAACATCTACCTTTGAAAAGTAAATTATTAGCATAGATATTGAAACTAAAACTAAAAGAGATGTGGTGATTGTAAATAGCATCGAAGCTTGTCCCCTTTTATCTTCAATAGTATCAGCATAAAGCTTTGTTATTGATAAATAAAATCCGAAATTAAGAATGCCAGAAACAGTCATAGCAAAAGAATACAAATACCCGTAAACTCCAAATTCTTCTTTAGTCATTAAATATAGAAAAACAGGTATCAGTAAGAAATTAGCACCTCTAACAACTACATCAACAGAAAATACATTCACAAATCTTGAAAATATTTCATTACCCTTAATGTACTTCTCTATATAATTTTTAATTGATAGCATTCTATATTTTATTATCTCCTGATTATATCTTTTCAATATTAATTGCTCAATTTATATGAACTCTTTCCAAATTTATAAGAGCTTTTTTGCAGGAAAAACAAACCTTTTTGGCAATTCTACTTAATATAAATATTCTTTAAGCCGCAGTCAGGTAATTTTTCCTTTATCTTTTCAAGTACAGATGTACGAACCAATAATAATTCGTGTTTCAAAGCTGGAGAATTAACTTTTACATACAAGCAAGAATTATCAACATATATCTTAGTTGTGAGCTTGCTTATTAATTCTCCTGTTATCTCTCTCCAAGCCGCAATTATATCATCTTCACTTAAATTGGCATCAATATGATAATAATTAAAAAAATCAGTTAAAACATCTTTAATGTTCTTCTCTTTTGTTTCTCTAACATTAAGATTTATCTTATCAACGTAATTTTTACTCTTCACTTTCTATTCCTTTCTCTGTAAGTGTATAAATCTTATGCTCTATATTTGTGTTTTTAAATATATTCTCAACCCTTCCCAACTGAGTATCGGTAACAAAAACTTGTCCAAATCTATCACTTCCAACCAATAACATTAACTTGCTAATTCTCTTTAAATCCAATTTATCAAAAACATCATCTAATAGAAGAATTGGTTTAATCTTTGTTTGTTCAAATATATATTCAAACTGAGCTAACTTTAAAGCTAAGAGGAAAGATTTTTGTTGCCCTTGAGATGCATATTTTTTAACATTATAACCATTCATCTTTAGACATAAATCGTCTTTATGGACTCCCACCGTAGTATAATTTAATATTCTGTCTTTATCCCTTGCATTAAGCAAAAGAGATTGGAAATTATTTTCAAAATCATCGGATTGATATTCTATCTCCACTTGCTCCTTCTCAGAAGAGATATAGTTGTAATAATATTGAAACAAAGAGGCAAAATCTTCAATAAATGCTTTTCTCTTCTTATGAATTTGTGTACCAAATGCGACTAATTGTTGGTCCCATATTTGAAGAGATTGAGCATCAAAACTAATTGTTTGAGCAAATTGTTTTAATAAACGATTTCTTTGTTCAAGAGCTTTATTGTATTTTATTAGATTATCCAAATAAAGAATATCCGCTTGAGAAATAACCAAATCAAGGAATTTTCTTCTTAATTCACTTCCTCCTATAATTAGTTCTTGATCGGAAGGAGTAATCATAACCAAAGGTATTTTCCCTATATGCTCTGACAAACGATTATATTCTTTATCATCATATCTAAATTGTTTTCTTAATCCACGTTTTAAACTACAAGAAAACTTTTCATCAGAATTATCCTCAAAAGTATAGAAACCATGAATTGCAAAAAACTCTTCATCATATTTGATATTATTATTATCAATAACATTAAAGTAGCTCTTGCAAAATGAAAGATAATGAATAGCATCAAGTATATTAGTTTTTCCTACACCATTTTCTCCAACCATACAATTTACATTCATACAGAAAGACATATCAGCCTCTCTAATATTCTTAAAGTTATTAAGCTTTATTTTATTGAGGTACATATTTCAAATATTTCTTCCATTAACCACATAGGTGTACTTGTTGCTCCTGATATTCCTATTGAATTACAACCAATAAACCATTCTTTATTTATTTCTTCAATTGTAGAAACTAAATATGTCTTTTCTTTATGTTGCTTGCATAAATTATAAAGATACATACCATTTGAACTATTCTTTCCACTAACAAATAAAACAACATCAACGCTATCTGCAAATTCTATTAACTGTTTAGAACGAGAAGATACTTTACCACAAATTGAATCAGTAATAATTATATTCTCTTCTGATAAAATATTATTAGCCTTATATTTTTCTTTGATTTCTTGGCATAACTCATAATACTTTTCTTTACTCATTGTTGTTTGAGAAAATATATGCACTGGTTTGGAATAGTCTATCAAATCTAAATCATCACTACTACTAATAACAATAGCCTTATTATCTGTTTGTCCAACCAATCCAACAACTTCAGCATGTCCTTTCTTGCCAAATATAACTATCTGTCCATCTTTTGCTTTCATATCTTCATAACCTCTTTTCACATTTTCCTGAAGTTTAAGAACAATAGGACAAGTTGCATCTATAATTTGAATATTATTTTTCTTCGCTAATTCATAAGTTGATGGGGGTTCTCCATGAGCTCTAATCATAACCTTAGTATTATTCAAAAGCTCCATTTTTTTAATATCAATAACTTCTAAACCTAAGGAAGAAAGTCTTTCAACCTCCATATTATTATGAACAATATCACCCAGACAATATAATTGATTAGACTCTTTAAGTTCTTTTTCCACTAAATTAATAGCAGAAACAACACCAAAACAGAAACCTGCTGATTCTTCTATTTTTACTATCATTTATGATAAACTTTGATTATCTTGTTGAGACTTTTCAATTACTTCTTCATATTCATCAACAGATAAATCATTAAAGAAGTAATAAACGGGATTTACCTGTATTCCATTCTTATGTACTTCATAATGCAAATGAGGAGCTTGAGCTAACCCAGTACTTCCAACCAACCCAATAACATCGCCTCTCTTTACCTTCTGACCTGTCTTAACCATTATCTTAGACATATGAGCATAAAGAGTTTCAAAACCAAATCCATGATTTATCTTTACTGCAAGACCATAACCATTCCCTGACCCCTCCGATTCTGCAACTACGCCATCACCAGTTGCATAAATTGGAGTGCCTGTTGGAGCTGAAAAATCGATACCAGTATGCATTCTTCGAATTTGAAGAATTGGGTGAAAACGCATACCAAATCCAGAAATAAGATGAGAAACTGTTTTAGAAACAGGTAGTATTGCTGGCATACAAAGTAAACGTTCTTTTTTGGTTTTAGCCATTCCAAATACTTCATCAAGAGACTTGGATTGAATATATAATTGCTTAGATAGCTCGTCAATTTTCTTGGTTGTCATTAAAACTAACTCATTATTATTAGTTTCTCTTTTTAAAGCTTCATATTCATCTTTAACCATATTAGCCTTTTCAAATTCTAATTGGTTTGGTTCTGCCTCAAAAATAACCCTATAAACATCCTTATCTCGTCCTTCCAAATCAACTACAATATCCGATAATGTATTAACTTTTTTGTTCAATACATTATAGTTTCGTTCATAAGTTTGCACCTGTCTTTCTAATATTTTTTCTTTGGGGGAATCAACCAAATAATAAATAGCAATAACAAAAACAACAGCAAGGACTAAACCAAAAACCACACTAAAAGAGATATGTTTTACTTTTTCTTTTAGTGTTGTCGTTTTTATCTTAAATGATAAAGTTTTCTGGTCAAATATATATTTTGTTTTCTTAGACATTAGAGTTTGCAAATATAAAAAAAATAGAGACAAATCACTTAGTCTCTATTTTTATTTATGATTTAGTTAATTTATTTCTCTTAGAATTTATATCCTACATTTAGTCCTAAAGAAAAATTATTTGCAGACATATTTTCTTTTGATCCTATTAGGATATTCATTAAACCATAATCCATAAATAATCCACAAGTAATTTTTGAAAATTCAAATCCTAAACCTGCTTTTAATCCTATATCTGACTTTTCATAACCATCAAAATAATCACTTGAAGTAGAAACTTCTTGCTTTAATCTTTCTAATTCTGTTACTGGATCTAATTGAGTTGCTACCACTTTTTCCACTGTATTTATTTTAATTTTACCCCCAAGACCAAAAGCAAAATATGGTCCAGCTTTCAAATTAATTGAAGCATTCTCAGATAAATGAAAATTTACTTTAAAAAGAATTGGTACTTGCAAATATATAGGACTATATTTAATTTCTGTAGTTGTAGTTGTGGTTATCATGATAGTATTTTCCATTTCATAACTAACATTTTCAGAATTAACATTTTCTTTATACGGTTTTTGTATAAAATATAAACCACATTCTAAGGAAATATTTTCGCTTAAATTAAAATCTCCATAAACGCCTCCTTGAAAACCAAACCCAGAATAAGCTGTGTATGCTCCTGCATAATTAGTAGCAATTGAATTTTGATAGTCCTTAGAACTTATAATCGAGGACATATTTCCACCCAATTCAATACCAATTTGAAATTGTTTATCACTTTGCCCTTTTTTATTAGATTTTCTTTTCATCGGTGAAGGAGATAACGATGCATCTGTTGTTAAATTATTATCATCTTTTTTATTTATAATCAAATAATTATCAGCATAACAAGGAATAAAAGAAGTGCCCAAAAAGCAAACAAGTAACAATATATTTAATCTTAATTTTGCCATAACATGTATATATTTAATTCATAATTACACTTGCAAAGATAAAAAAATAGAGACAGTATTGTTTGTCTCTATTTTTTATTTATAATTATAGTACGATTTATATTAGAATTTATATCCAACATTTAACCCAAGAGAGAAATTCTTTGTAGATATACTTCCTGTAACATTTTTTAATGTATTTAGTAATCCATAATCCATAAAGAAACCTAAAGTAAACTTAGAAAATTCAATTCCTGCACCAGCTCTTAAACCAAGATCTAAACCCTCGTATGAATCAAAATAATTAGTACTCATGGTTGTATCTATTATTGAGAAACCTGATGTCATAACTTGATGAATATCTGCTTTACCTGAAATACCATAAGCAAAATATGGTCCAGCTTTTAAATTAATTGAAAAATTATCTGATATAGAAAAATTTACTCCAAAAAGAATTGGCACTTGGATATACATTGGAGAATAAGTTATTTCTGATGTAGATACAGAACCTGTAATTAAATCTAAACCACCATACGCTTCTTTATAAGGTCTTTGCATAATATACAAACCTCCTTCTAAAAAAAACATTTCATTCATATTATAATCTCCATAAACTCCTCCTTGAAAACCATAACCTGAAGTATTTTTATAAGTATCTCCATTTACAGTTTTCATAAGTTTTTCATAATCACTAGAAGGTTTCATTGAAGACATATTTCCGCCTAATTCAATACCAACACGGAATTGCTGTTGTTCACTTTGTCCTCTTCTACCTCTTCTTCTTTTTGATTTTCTTCTTTTTGGTCCATTTAATGAAGAAGCATCTTGATTTAAAGTTGTTTCACTTTTTTTGTTGCTTGATACATTATTTTCTGCATAACAAGGGATAAAAGAAGTTCCCAATATGCAAACAAGCAAAAACATAGATAGTCTTAATTTTGTCATAACATAAATATATTAAATGATTAATTTTGCTGGCAAAGATAATAAAAATATCAAATATCATATCTTTGCACACAGAAAAATAAAAAAAAATGTTAGAATTTAAACAAATAACACCGAAAGACAAAGATATTTTTGATTCTTTCTACCAATACAAAACAATAAAAAATTGCGAAACAGCTTTTGCTAATTTATGTGCTTGGAGCTTCATTTTCAATGGAGAATATACAATAATTGACAATACCCTTATCACAAGAGTACACTATAAATTAAATAAAGAAATATGCTACCATTGCCCAATTGGAAAAGGTGATAAAGTAAAGATAATAAATCAAATAATAAGTGACTCCATAGAAAAAGGATATGTACTAAAAATGATGATTGATTGCAAGGAATTATTTAAAGAACATTTCTGCGATAAATTCAGTTTGGAAGACAAAAGAGAGTTTTTCGATTATGTTTATTTACGAGAATCAATGATAAATCTTTCTGGCAAAAAACTACAAGCCAAACGAAACCATGTAAATAAATTCATAAAAACCTATAAGTATGAATACATAGAAATCAATTCTTCTAATATAAACATATGCGTAGATTTTGCAGAATGCTGGTTAAAAGAAAACAGTGTAAATAATCCAGAAAATATAGAAAGTTATAAAGACGAACTAAAGGTAATAAAGTATTTTGCAGAACACTTTGATGAATTAGAATTAATAGCAGGAGCAATAATGGTTGAAGAAAAGATGGTTGCATTTTCTCTTGGCTCAAAAGTTAATAACGAAACCTTCAACACTCACATAGAAAAAGCCAATAAAGCCTATGATGGATCTTATGCAATTATAAATAAAGAGTTCTCAAATCATTTACCTGCACAATACATTTATATAAACAGAGAAGAAGATCTTGGTTTAGAAGGATTAAGAAAGGCAAAACTATCCTATAATCCTGTTGAATTACTAACCAAAACATTAGCCACTCTCTTATGATAGAAAATATTGCAAAACAAGCATGGAATAAATACTTCGGAGATGATATGGATTTTCTTAACAAGTATTTTTACACATATTATAATGCTCATAACCTAATAATAAACTTAGGAAAGAATAATGAGTTTATCTATATGGGATTAATAGTAAAATACTATTATAAATACTATAATGAAATAATTTCTATAGGATATGTAACAGCAGTTCTTACAAATCCAAAATACAGAAACCAAGGCTATTTCCGCAAGACTATGCAAAAAATATTTGATAGATTGATTAATCAAGAATATATTATTTCATTTTTAATACCAGCAAGCGAAGAGTTAAGCATAACTTATCAAAGATATGGTTATTCAAAATGTTTTATAGACAAACAAGAACTCGATAAAAACAAATCAATTATTCACGAACAAAAAACGATAAATCTATATAAAGAACTTGGCTATGACATATCACAACTAAAACCGAATACAATAGGTTTATTAAGAATAATAGACGTAGAAAAAGCATTGGCTCTTTATGCTAAGAACTTCCCCTCAGAAGAAAAAGCATACAAAATCAATGACAACCAAATAAAAGAAAACAATAAACTAATTGAAATAAAAGAAGGAAATATCAAGATAATAGAAAATGTAGAAGAATTTGAAGAAATAGAAATTTCAAAACTAAACTATCTAATATTTCAAAACTCTTATATGGACCTAATGTTTGACAAATAAACAAAAATATTATCTTTGCACAAACAAAAAAACAAGAAGATGAAGACCTTAATAACAAATATAAAAGAATTAGTACAAGTAGAAGAAACTCCACGCCTAAAAGTATGTGGAAAAGATATGGCAGAAATGTCAACCATAAAAGATGCTTACCTTTTAATTGAAGATGATAAAATAGCAGACTTCGGCAAAATGAGTGATATAAAAGAAAAAAATGCCGATAAAATTATAGATGCAACAAATCGTTTAGTATTCCCTTCTTTTTGCGACTCACATACACACTTAGTTTACGCAGGAAGTAGAGAAATAGAATATATAGATAAAATCAGAGGCTTATCTTATGAAGAAATAGCAGAACGAGGAGGTGGTATTTTAAACTCTGCAAAACGTCTTCAAGAAACATCAGAAGAAGAACTATATCAAGACGCAATGAAACGTTTAGATGAAATAATCCGCTTAGGTACAGGAGCTGTTGAAATAAAATCTGGTTATGGATTAAACACTCAAAGCGAACTAAAAATGCTTAGAGTAATTAAACGTTTAAAAGAAAACTCACCACTTACAATAAAATCTAATTTTCTAGGGGCTCATGGAGTACCAATGGAATACAGAGGACGTCAAGGAGAATTTGTTAACTTAGTTGTAAATGAAATGATACCTTTAGTTGCAAAAGATAATCTTGCTGACTTTATTGATGTATTTTGTGATAAAGGCTTCTTTACTGTTGAAGAAACAGATAGAATGTTAAAGCAAGGAATAAAATATGGAATGCGTCCAAAAATTCATGCAAACGAATTAGACTATTCAGGAGGAATACAAGTTGCTGTTAAAAACAATGCATTATCTTGCGACCATTTAGAATTTGTAGGAGATGAAGAAATAGAATGTTTGAGAGATTCAGAAACAATGCCAACAATATTACCTGGAGCTGCTTTCTTCCTAAATATGAGACTTGCTCCTGTAAGAAAAATGATGGACTCTGGGCTACCAATTGCAATGGCTTCTGACTTTAATCCAGGTTCTTCACCAAGTGGAAATATGCAAACAATTATCACCTTTGCTTGCGTAAACTATAGAATGACACCACAAGAAGCATTCAATGCCACCACAATTAATTCAGCTTATGCAATGGGATTAAGTAAAACACACGGCTCAATAGCAAAAGGTAAAATAGCAAATTTCTATATAACAAAAGAAATACCATCATTTGAATATATGCCTTATTATTATGGCACAAATAAAATTGACCAAGTATTCTTAAACGGACAAGAATACAAGTAAAAAAGTATTAATGATATTACCTATTGGCTGATTAAAATAAAACATATTTTAATCAGCCAATGTCTTTATTATTCCTACAATTGATGATTAAGTAGTAATTCTTACAAATATTCCTTGAGGCTGTTTAGCATAATTTCTAAGGAGCTTGGCATCATTACTTGGCAGAAAAAGTTTGGTCACCATCATCAGCAATTAGCCCTCTAATCGAATGGGAAGGAATATATTCATTATTAGCAAAAGTAATAATTAATTATAAAAGAACAGTTGCAAATGGGATATTCTATTTCAATGAAAAAGGAAACTTTATAAAATCACAACCATACGTTATAAAGATAATATCCCAGAAGCAAAGCGTTATCCATGGTTAATAACAATTCAATAATACAAAACATTTGAAAAAATAAGAGTTGCATCAAAAATGAAAGTAACGTGAGAGTTAGAAAAGGGAGATTGGACATGACTTGACTTAGAAATACAAGACATAAAATACAATAAAAATGACTGCAAAATAATTTACAAATTATTTCTAAAATAGAAAATAAATTTGTATATTTGCAAAGCAACTCTTAAAGAACCAACAAGAGTTAATTGAAAAATTCCTCCCTAAAATTTGTTAAAATAAAAGATATACATCTTTCGCCCCAAAAGATGCACATGATTTGATGCAAAAGATGCATATCTTTCAGGAATTAAAGCTTGATTTATGAGAATAAAACAAGCTTTCACAACAAAAAGACTTTGATTTACCACAAATAAACCTTGTTTAATTTCAAAAAGAGTTTGATTAATTTCTTTTTGGGGTATTAAACCAAATAAATATAACAAGTAAAATTAAACAAAGAAAGGCAACCAATTACGATTGCCTTTCTTTGTTTAATTTAGTTTTAATTACTTCTTTGTTGGTTTAATCTTTTTTGAATCCTTATTATCACGAGGTTTCTTATAGTAATTATAGATAGTGTAACCTATTGCTGCGAGAATTATAAGTACTATTAGGATTGAACCGATAAGAGATATTATATTATATGCTTTAAATGTATCTGACTGAATTTTGAATTCTACTATGTGTTTTCCTGCTGGAACATTTATACCTCTAAGAATATAATTTGCTCTAAAGTATGGTACTTCTTTTCCATCTAAGAATGCTTTCCAGTCTTCAGCATAATAAATTTCTGAGCATATCATTAGTCCATCTGTTTTAGATGAAGTTGTATATTTTACGTAATCAGGACTTTTATCAGCTGCTTTTTCAAATTTTATGGTTGCTGTTGAGTCAAAAGAAGTAATTGGTTTTGCTATATTTTTGAATTTAACATCTACTATTGCAACTTTACGAGGGTTAAAGTTATCAAGTTTTAATATTTCTTCATTTGCATCTTTTGCCCAATCAATTGCTGGAACAAACCATGCGGCTCCACATGCTTCTGGATTTGGAATTGCTACGCCTTCACCTTTTTCTCCAAGTGGAAGAATGTAGTATTTTGTATCGAGCATATTTAATACTCCAAAATTTACAGGGAGTATTTGTCCTTTGAACTGGTTGTATATTTGACGTATCTGATTTGTTCTTAGTCTTGATGTATCGTTTAAATCATTTTGAACGTAGTTCTTATTTAAAAAGTAAAAGTCAATTATATCTTGATAACGTTGTAGCTTTGCTCCATGATAACCTCCAATAGAAGGATGAAAATAAGATGTTGTTGCATCGTTAAAAGTATTTACGGATAAATTATATACTCTATAGTGGTCTATATTTCCTTGTTTAACCATTTGTGAGATTTGTTCATCTGCATTTGTAGGATATATTGCTGTATCTTGTGGTTTAGCAAAATTTGAATCTGTTAAATAACGTTTATCAACGCCCCAAAGGTCAAATGTTATTAGGAATCCAAGTATAATTACTACTAAGTATTCTTTCTTTATTTTATCAAAAGCAAATAATAATAATGCACAAAAAGAAGCTGTAATAAATAGGAATGAACGCCATGAGTCAGAAACAAATAAAGCTTTTCTATCTTCAAATAATGCTTGAATATAACTTGCTCCTAACCATTGTTGGAACATATCATCTTTTGAAGAAGAGAATGATGCAAACATTTCTGGCATAATTGCACATAGAAGTGTTATACCTCCAACAATACCTCCTGATATATATAATGCTTTCTTTCTTTTCTTTGCGTCTAAGTCTTTTGAGAAAAATTCTTTAAGACCTAAAACTCCAAGAATAATTAATGTTACATTTGCAAGAACTAATGCCATTGAAGGGGTTCGGAACTTATTGTATAGAGGAAGGTGATAAAATAACCATTCGTTAATTGACATAAAGTTATTACCCCAAGAGAGAATAAGAGATAATATTGTTGCTAATAATAACCACCAACGTTCAGCACCCTTAACTAAAATAAGTCCAAGAAGAGCTAAAAAGATAATAATTGCTCCAAAATAAACTGTTCCTGCTGTAAAAGGTTGTTCTCCCCAATAAGTTGATTGAACATATTGGTTCATTACTTGATTAATATTTGGATCGCCTTGATGTGCAGGAGCAACAGATTGAGCCATAGCCATTCTATTTGTTGCATTTTTTTCGTAACGTTGGTCAGAAGAACCTCCACCTCTTGCATCTGGAATAAGAAGTGATAATGATTCTCCAACACCATAACTCCAAGCATAAGCATAGTCTATTGTTAATCCTTTATCATTTTTTGTTTGAGTATCTCCTTTTGGTTTAACAGTTATTTCTGAACCACCCCTCATTGTGTGAGTAACGTATTGTTGATTCATTTTTAATTGAGCAGATGTTGGCATTAAAGCAATAACACAACCAACTATAAGAATAAGTACACTAATAAGATAATCTTTAATTCCTTTTTCTTTAATGGCATAAACAAAATAACTTATTGCAAGAATTAATGCACCAAGCATTGTGTAGTATGTTATTTGAATATGATTAAAGTATATTTGAAGAGCAAGAGCAATTACAAATAATGCTCCTCCATATAAATATTTCTTTCTAAAAACTAATATCATACCTGCAAATATTGGAGCCATCATTGCCATTGCCCATGCTTTTGTGATATGCCCAACTTCTATTATAATTATGTTATATGAAGCAAGGGCAAAGGAAATTCCAGCAATAATTCCAAGCCAAGGACTACCGCCAAGAGCTATAACGAAAACATAGAATCCTAACATATAAAGGAATAGTATTCCAATATTTAATTGAAATCCCCACAATACTAAAGGTTTACTTAAGGGGATTAATACATTATTTGTATTTGGACCTTGAATTTGATAAGATGGCATGCCTCCAAATAATGAGTTAGTCCAAGATGCTCCATTTCCTGTTTCTGTTTTGTAGTCAACTAATTCTTTAGATATTCCAGAGTAATTTGCCATATCACTTTGACGAAGTTCCAATCCTTTCAATATAGGAGAAAAATAAATAGAACTAATTACCACAAATATAGCAATAGCTATTATATGTGGTATGATTTTTTTAAAAGCGTTTTCTTTCTTCATTTTATATCGTTTTTAATTTTAATATCATTTTCGTAGTACTTCTTTAATGAAGGGTGAATATTTCCTGTATATCCTTTTTCTTGGTATTTAAATAATTCTTTGTTTTCTTGTTTGAATTTTTCTTGGTATTTATTAATTCTATACCGAGTTATCTTAGGTATTACCAATGTTATTAATAACCTAAATATTATGTAGAAAGCAATAATACCAAATAATAAATTTAACATAATTTTATTCGCATAAAATAAATAAATCCTCTCTTGGATTAATAAAAAGTATAGGTATATTTTTATTATTATTTATTGTCTTTAACTCTTTAACTCCTATAAACCACTTATTAATCCAATCTTTATTTTTAGTTGTTTGACAAATAACTAATCCTGCATTTTCTTTTTCTGCATAATCAATTGCTTGATAATCGACATAAGTTTTCATGTCAGATGATAAATTAAGTTTGTATTTTAGCTTGAAGTTATCAAACATTTTCATTACAAATTTAATATTATAATGTAGTTGTTGACGATAAAACTCATCTTTATAGTTATGATAATACACTATTATATCACTATTTGCAAAGCGACCAAAATAAGAAGCCCAAAGAACTTTTTCTTTGCTTTCTCTCATATTATCTATAGTTAAGATCACTTTATCAAATGGTATGGGACTTATCTGATTTTGAGGAACAATGAAATATGCAATACGTGAGGTGTATAAATTATTTAATAAGGTATTTGGTTCGTCTGCTAATTTTTTTTTCTTTTTTGCAATAGAATTATTATCAGTTGCAGTAACTAATAAAACACCTGATAATAACTTAGGGATACTATAAAGTATTTCCTGAGTTTTCCCTTCAATTGCACAATAGGAGTGAAAGCTAATATCTGTTATTTTACTATCTAATTCTTGTAAACGTTTTTCTGCTTGGTTGCTATTTACATCTGTATATAACTGATCGGAAATATGCAAAAGTATAAGACCTTTGTTAAGCATTTTTGCAAAACAAATAGCATTACTTATTATTGATTCTGTCTTATCTAAATTAGGTAGATAAGCAATAACGAACTGGTCTTTTTTTTCTTTCTTATCCAAGTCCTTTGAATTTAAAATTTAAATTTACCTTTTTTCCAAAGCATAATAAGGATAAATCCAGCTAATGCTCCTCCAAGATGTGCAAAGTGAGCAACACCATCAGCTGAACCTATAACACCATTAAATAGTTCTAAAATTATATATCCCATAACAAACCATTTAGTTTTCATAGGTAAGAAGAAGTAAAGATATATGTAATTGTTAGGAAACATCATACCAAAAGCAAGTAAAAGTCCAAAGACAATACCTGAAGCTCCAACGGTATTTATTTGATTTAAAAATTCTTTATACGGGATATGTTCCATTCCTGTGTTTACATAATCATACACCCCTGAAGCAATATCTGCATACATAAAATAATATGTAATCTGTTGAGTAATGGCAGCACCTAAGGCAGCTGTAAAACAGAAAAATAAAAAGCGTTTTGTACCCCAAATATTTTCTAAAGTGTTCCCAAACATCCAAAATGCAAACATATTAAAGAAAAGATGACTGAAATTTGCGTGTACAAATGAATATGTAATATATTGCCAAATATAATGATTATCGGACATAAAAAAATGGAGTCCTAGATAATCTTCAATATTTATTCCTCTTAGTTTCAAAACATAAGAAGCAACAAATACTAAAGCATTGATAATAATCAAATTCTTACAAACAGGAGGTAAGATATTAAATTTTGGTGGGCTATATTGTTCATTATACATATCTGTAATATTAATTTATTGGCTTGCAAATGTACATTATTTATTTAAAATAGCATCTTCAAGCTAATGAAAAAATAACCTATAAAGCAAAGATAAATTACATTTTTATTATAAGATTCTCTATTTTATATTTAAGTAAGGATTTCATATCAAAAAAAAATAGTATCTTCGCAGTTTAAAAAATACTCAGAAAAATGTACTCAGAAAACGAAAAGATAGTAAAGGTAAATATTGAAGAACAAATGAAATCAGCATATATTGATTATGCGATGAGTGTTATTGTTTCTCGTGCTTTACCAGATGTTAGAGATGGGATGAAACCTGTTCACCGTAGAATTTTATTTGCTATGAGTGATATGGGGATGTTTTACAACACAGCAACCAAGAAAAGTGCAAGAATTGTAGGGGAAGTTCTTGGTAAGTATCACCCACATGGCGACAGTTCTGTTTATATGGCAATGGTTCGTTTAGCTCAATCTTGGTCAATGCGTTATAAATTAATTGATGGACAAGGTAACTTTGGTTCCATTGATGCAGATCCACCAGCAGCAATGCGTTACACCGAAGCTCGCCTTGCTAAAATTTCAGACGAAATATTAGCAGATATTGATAAAGATACAGTTGATTTTCAAAATAACTTTGATGATAGTTTAAAAGAGCCAACTGTTCTCCCTACACGTATTCCAACCCTATTAATTAATGGTACATCTGGTATTGCGGTTGGTATGGCAACAAATATGGCACCACATAACCTAACAGAGGTGTTAAATGGAACGATTGCCTATGTTGAAAATAATGATATAACTATTGAAGAGTTAATGCAATATATTAAAGCACCAGACTTTCCAACAGGAGGTATTATTTATGGTTATGAAGGTGTTAAATCAGCTTACGAAACAGGACGTGGACAAGTTGTAATGAGAGCAAATGCAAATATTGAACAAGCAGCAAATGGACATGACCAAATTATTGTAACATCAATACCTTATCAAGTAAATAAATCAGAAATGATTCGTCGTCAAGCTCAACTTGCTGACGAAAAGAAAATAGAAGGTATTTCAGAAATAAAAGATGAAAGTAATAAAGATGGTATTCGTATTGTATATAAATTAAAAAGAGATGCAATAACAAATGTTGTATTAAATAAACTATACCAATACTCAGAATTACAATCATCATTCTCAATAAATAGTATTGCATTAGTTCACGGAAGACCAAGACTTTTGAACATTAAGGAAATTATCAAATACTTTATTGAACATAGAATAGAAGTTGTTGAAAGAAGAACAAGATTTGAACTTGTAGAAGCAGAAAAGAGAGCTCATATATTAGCAGGCTTAGTAAAAGCTTTAGATTTTATTGACGAAATTATAGCAATAATTCGTGCTTCTCAAACTGTACAAGAAGCAAGAGATACAATGTCTGAAAAATGGGGTTTCTCAGAACTCCAAACAAAAGCAATTGTTGAAATGCGTTTACGTCAATTAGCTGCATTGGAAAGAGAAAAACTTCAAGCAGAATATGATGAATTAATGGCATTTATTGAACGTTGTCACAAAATTCTTGATAATCACGATGTCTTAATGCAAGTAATCAAAGACGAATTGATTGAAATACGTGAAAAATATGGAGACGAAAGAAAAACAACAATAGAATACTCTTCATCAGACTTTAAGATAGAAGATATGATAGCAGACCAAGAAGTTGTTATTACAATATCACATCTTGGCTACATAAAACGAACTCCACTTACAGACTTTAAAGTACAAAATCGTGGAGGTAAAGGTTCAAAAGGTGCTGCATCAAGAGATGAAGACTTTATTGAACATATTTATCCAGCAACAATGCATAATTATATATTGTTCTTTACAGAAAAAGGACGTTGTTACTGGATGAGGGTATTTGAAATCCCAGAAGGCACAAAAACATCTAAAGGTCGTGCAATCCAAAACTTAATAAGTATAGAACCTGATGATAAAGTAAAAGCATATATTAATACTAAGGATCTAAAAGACGTTGATTACGTAAACAATAACTATATTATATTATGTACTAAAAACGGTATAATCAAGAAAACAACTCTTGCTGCTTATTCTCGTCCACGTATAAACGGTATAAATGCAGTTACAATTCGTGAGGGAGATGTTCTTTTAGAAGCTAAATTAACAAATGGTAACCATGAAGTATTTATGGCACTTCATTCAGGTAACTGTATTCGTTTTAGTGAAAGTAAAGTAAGACCAATGGGAAGAAATGCTTCAGGGGTTAAAGGTATAACTTTAAAAGGTGAAGATGACTTTGTTATTGGAATGGTTTGTATTGAAAATGCAGAAAAGAATATACTTGTAGTATCTTCTAAGGGTTATGGAAAACGTTCAGACATAGAAGAATATCGTCATACCAATCGTGGAGGAAAGGGAGTTAGAACTTTAAAGATAACTGAAAAGACAGGAAGTCTAATAGCAATAAAAGACGTTGATGATAACAACGACTTAATGATAATAAACAAATCAGGTATTACTATTAGAATTGGTATAAAAGACCTTAGAATTCTTGGACGTGCAACTCAAGGTGTAAGATTAATTAAACTAAAAGAAACTGACGAAATAGCAGCAGTTTGTAAGATTGATATTACAGAAGATGATGAAGATATTGAAAGAGCAGTAATTGATGGAGAAGAAATTATTGATGACGGTACAATTGTTGATGAAGAAATAGAAGTAGAAGAAACTGAGGAAGAAGAAAACGAACAATAAAAATAAATTATTAATCAAAAACACGAATTAAAATGAAAATTAAGAGGATAATTTTAATTGTTGCTTTATTAGCATTTGGTTTAAGTGCAACAGCTCAAACAATGAAAGTGCAAAGCGCTTATGCTGATATGAAAGCTAATCGTTTAGCACAAGCAATGGAAAACATTAATGATGCTTGTATTAACGAAAACACAAAAGCAGACCCAAAAACTTGGCACTATGCAGGATTAATTTATGCTAAACTTGTAGAAATTTCACAATCAGAAAAATCAGAAGATCAAAAACTTTGGAAAAAACAAAAAGTAGAAACTTCTATACCTGAATTAGCAGAAAAAGCAAAAATAGCTTTTCTAAAATCAAATGAATTAGAAAAAACTACAAATACAAATGAATATACTACATTAAATAATGGTACATTAAATTTTATTGTAAGATACCAATTAAGCAACGCCCTTAATGTTTTCAATTCAGGAAAATATGCAGAATCAATTCCTATGTTTGAGGATATTGTTATTACATCTAAAACTATTGGAAAAAATGCTAGTGATGTTGAAATGAAAGCAAGGTTTTGTATAGCCATGGCTTATGATGTAACAAAACAAAAAGATAAAGCAGTTGAAATGTATCGTGAACTTATAAACGATAATACACAAGAAGAATCTGTTTATATTAACCTTTTCATTGCAAATACACAAGCAAAAGAAATGGATAAAGCAATAAACGTACTAAAAAGAGGTGTGAAAAATCTTCCGACTAATTACAAATTATTAGGACTACTTTCTGGGGCTTATATTGAAGCAGGAAAGAAAGAAGAAGCTGATAAATGTATAGGAATATTAAAAAATATGGCAGATACAATTACAACAAATAAACAAGTAGTAATTGTTATGGTGGGAGATGCTCTTCGTGACGGAGGAAATAAGGATGAAGCAATTGCAATGTATAATAAATCACTTGCCCTTCAACCAGAACAAACAGAAGCAAACTTTGGATTAGGAGTATTATATTTTAATTCAGCAGTTGATATGAAAGAAAAAGCAGATAAACTACCATTAGATCAAACAACAGAATATGATAAACTACAAGCAGAATCAAAAGCTCAATTTGCTTTATCAATACCATTCTTTGAAAAAGTCTTAACAATGAAACCAAAAGATATAAAAACGCTTAATGCACTAAAGGTAATCTATTCACGTCTTGAAATGACAGATAAATACAAACAAGTAAGTGCAACTCTTGAGTCTCTAAGGAGTAAATAAAGAATAAAATAGAATATAATTCCAGTTAAAAGCTCTCATTGTTAAACCGATGAGAGCTTTTTTTATTGTTGTTCGATAAACTTTTAATGACTCAATTTAAAATTCCGGTGGAAGAAAGAATATTTATTATCTTTGCTTTCTCTTGGGAGAACAATAGGTTTATTAAAACACCCATTACCATTTATCATCTTCGACTTTCTTTATAAATATTTTATAGTATTTACTCCTTTTCGTCCAAAAGCCTGATTTTTTTTTACAAAAATCACTTGACAAAATCATTTATATTTTGTATCTTTGCACTTAATAATAAGGCATATACTTTCAAAGTAAAGAAATCGGAACTAAAATAAAGTTAAAACTTACGATGGGCATTGTAGTAGTTCTACGATGCCCATCGTAGTATAGCTATGATGCCCATCGTAGCGGATTTAAACAAGGTTTTTGTAAATTTAAACGAAGTCTCTGGACAATTAAATGAACTCTCTGGACAATTAAACAAGGATTTTCCAGGTTTATATCAAGTTTAATTCTCGATAGGTCAAGATTAGTTATATAAATGGCTTTTTCTTGTTTGGAAAAACAAACTAAAATTTATTTGCAAAGGCTTTTGGCTTTATATATTAGAAATTATATTTAAATACAATCAAATCCCCTACCCGATTAAATTGTTTAAAGCCTGTTTTTTCTAAGACCCTTATTGATGAAATATTTGTTTGTTCTGTTTCTGCTTTAACGATTCTTACATCTTTTCTTTTTTCCAACCATGTAAGTAGTGATTGAATTGTTTCTGTCATATATCCTTTATTTATATACTCGTCATCTATTCCATATCCTATTTCTACTTCACCATCCTTATCTGCTTGTCCATGGAAACAAATTCCTCCTATTATTGTTTTTTCTTTCCTTTCAATAATTATCCACATAGTATAGAACAATGAATCTCTGTTCGGATCAACTATATTAGGTAATAAATCATTTATTATAGCTTCTTGTGTTTCTTCATCAATCAAAGCCTTAGACGGTTTAAAACCTAATTCTTTTGCCAATTCATCAGGCAACTTAATATGTTTAATTAATTCCTCTGCCGACAATGGCTTTATTAATAACCTTTCTGTCTCTATCATATCTTTATATCCTAATTTTATGAATTACAAAAGTACAGAATATTAATTATTATGCAATAAAAAAAGCGAAGCCATAATTGACTTCGCTTTTGATATTTGTTATTTTACTATTTGTAGAATTAATTTCCTTATTTATTTTGCGTAGTTTACTGAACGTGTTTCTCGTATTACAGTTACTTTTATCATTCCTGGGAATACCATTTCTGCTTGGATTTGTTTTGATAAGTCCACTGAGATTTGGTTTGCTTCTTGGTCTGTTATTTTTTCTGCTGCTACAATTACCCTTAGTTCTCTACCTGCTTGAATTGCATAAGTTTTAACAACTCCTGGATAAGACATTGCTATTTCTTCCAATTTATTTAATCGGTTGATATATGCTTCAACTACTTCTCGTCTTGCTCCTGGTCTTGCTCCTGATATTGCATCACATACTTGTACTATTGGTGCATAAAGACTTTGCATTTCTATTTCGTCATGGTGAGCTCCAATTGCATTACATATTTCTGGTTTTTCTTTACAACGTTCTGCAAGCTTCATACCATGAATTGCATGTGGAAGTTCAGGTTCGTTATCTGGCACTTTTCCTATATCATGTAAAAGTCCTGCACGTTTAGCTATCTTTGGATTTAAACCTAATTCCGATGCCATAGTTGCACAAAGGTTTGCAACTTCTCTTGAGTGTTGTAATAAGTTTTGACCATAAGATGAACGGTATTTCATTTTACCTATCATTCTTACTAATTCGTGATGTAGGTTTATAATACCAAGGTCTATACAAGTCCTCTTACCTATTTCAATTATTTCTTGATCTATTAATTTCTTTGTTTTTGAAACAACTTCTTCTATTCTTGCAGGGTGAATACGTCCATCGGTTACAAGTTTATGAAGTGCTAAGCGTGCTATTTCTCTTCTTACTGGATCAAAGCATGAAAGGATTATTGCGTCTGGAGAGTCATCAATTATTACTTCTACACCTGTTAGGCTTTCTAATGCTCTGATGTTTCTTCCTTCACGTCCAATGATTCTTCCTTTTACTTCTTCGTTTTCAAGATTAAAAACTGAGACTGTGTTTTCTATTGCATTTTCAGTTGCTGTTCTTTGAATTGATTCTACAACAATTTTCTTTGCTTGTTGATTTGCTGTTAGTTTTGCTTCTTCAACAATTTCCATTATTCTACTTGAAGCATCTGCTCTTGCTTCGCCTGTCATTGCTTCAATTAATTGTTGTTTTGCTTCTTCCGCAGAAAGTCCTGCTATTTGTTCTAATTTTTCAACACTTTTTTGAAATGCTTTTTCTACTTCTGATTGACGTGATGAAAGAATTTCTAATTGTTTGTTTAGACTTTCTCTTGCGGCTGTAAATTCTGTGTATTTCTTTTGAAATTCTTCTACCTTTAACTTAAGTTCTTGTTCTCTTTGTTTAAGTTTATTTTCTACTTGCATTACACGATTATTGCGTTCTTGCACTTGCTTTTCGTGTTCTGATTTTAATTGTAGAAATTTTTCTTTTGCTTGAAGGATTTTTTCCTTCTTAACCATTTCGGCTTTTTCATCGGCTTCTGCTAATACTTGTTTAGCATCCTTTGTTAATGAAGCTCGAAGTTTATTTGTTGCTAAAAAGATTCCTAATCCGGTGAAAACTAATGCAACTATTACGCATACGATTATTACGATTCCTGTATTCATATAAATTTATAGTGTTTATTTAGTGTAATTATCCTCTTTTGGAGTTTTTTGTTCGGATAAACATTAGTTGGCTAAAAATAAAAACCCGCATCCTCTCAAAATGGAGTATTGAAAAACTCCGATAAACAAGATTTGAGTGCCATCTGTGTCAAACGTCCACCGTCTCTTTACTAGAGAACCCATAAGGGTTGAGGCCTGTTTTTCACAGTTTTGAGCGTTCTCTTTTCAATTTTAGTGTTGAGTTTCCAAACTGTTTCTGAACTGATGCGGGAATACCTTATAATTCCTTTTTTTATATTTCCTCGTTAAGTATGCTATCTATTTCTTCTAATTTTGCTACCAAAGTTTTGTCACTAAAAACCTGTTCTTCTCCTATTTTAATATATGATGTTACATATTGTAATAGTACCATTGCTAATAGGTCTTGTTTATCTTTGTAAGCATACATCTTGGCATACTCTTTTATATTTGACTTTACAGCTTCGACGGCCTTTCTAAAAACCTCTTCCTCTTCCCTCTTTACCTTAACCTTGTAAATTCTATCTGCTATTTCAACACTTATTACTAATTCTTCGCTCATAGCATTATAGCTTTTGCTGTTGTTCAGTCTTTGTTATCATCCCCACACACCTATCTATTTTTCGCACCAAGTTATTTATTTTCAGTTTAACCTCTGTTATATCTGAACTATTTTTTATTGCTTCTCCTAATTTTAATGTTGTTATTTGTTCTTTTAAATTATTTATTACTTCTGATTGTTCTTGTATAATCTTATTTTTTTCTTCCTTATCTGCTTGTAAACCTTCAATTACTGTCTCCAACTCACGCTTATCATCTAATAATTTTCTGATTTTATAATCAATCCCCGCTATAAGCGTTTGTAAATCTTCCATTACTTTTTTAGGTTACTAACAGTGCAAATATAGTACTTTTTTTGACAAAATGTTGATAGTTGCTCTATTATTTTAACAAAGCAACTATCAACTATCTTTTAATCAATATTTAAAGTATGCCCCATTCTATTAGCTTTAGTCTTCAAATACTTTTCGTTAAACTTATTTATCCCCACAACTAGAGGTATTGTTTCTACTATTTCTATTCCATAACCTTCAAGACCGGTTCTCTTTACTGGGTTATTTGTCAAAAGACGTACCTTAGTTGCATTTTGATCTCTAATAATTTGAGCACCTATTCCATAATTTCTTTCATCTGCCTTAAATCCAAGTGCAATATTAGCATCAACTGTATCCATTCCTTGTTCTTGAAGGTGGTATGCTTTAATTTTGTTTACAAAACCTATACCTCTACCCTCTTGACTCATATATACAATCATCCCTTTGCCTAATTCATCAATCATTTTCATTGATTCATGTAATTGATCACCACAATCGCATTTACAAGAGCCAAATATATCACCTGTCATACATGAAGAGTGCATTCTTACAAGAACTGGTTCTCCTTTTTCCCAAGTACCTTTTTTTAATACTACATGTGTTGCATCTGTATTCAATTGAGAATAAGGAATTAATTGGAATGTTCCCCATTTTGTTGGAAGCGTTACTTCTTGTTCACGACGAATAAGTGATTCGTGAGCAACTCTATAGGCGATAAGATCTTTAATAGAAACAATCTTAATACCATATTTTTGAGATATTTCCATTAATTGAGGCAAGCGAGCCATAGTCCCATCTTGGTTTAATATTTCAACCAAAACAGAAACAGGAGCTAAACCTGCTAAACGTGCCAAATCAACACAAGCCTCTGTATGTCCACTTCTTTGCAAAACGCCGGCACTCTTAGCTCTTAATGGAAAAATATGTCCAGGACGACCTAAATCTTCTGGACGAGTATTCTCATCGGCTAAGGCTTTAATTGTTTTTGCTCTATCGCTTGTTGAAATACCTGTAGTGCAGCCATCTCCAAGTTTATCTACAGAAATAGTAAAAGGTGTTTCGTGAGTTGAAGTGTTTTGTGATACCATCATATCTAAATTTAATTCAGCACACCTTTCTTCTGTTAAAGGTGCACACATTAAACCTCTACCATTTGTCACCATAAAGTTAACAATATCAGGAGTTATTTTCTCAGCTGGGAATATAAAATCTCCTTCATTCTCACGGTCTTCATCGTCAACACATATAAGCAATTTACCTTGTTTAAAGTCCTCTATCGCTTCTTCTATTGTATTTAATTTAATTTCCATTTCTTTTAATTTTAGGGGGCAAAGATACAATAAATAGAAATATTTTTGCCGTTTATTAATGATATTTATGTAAATTTGCCGTTCAATAAATTATTATTTAGACAAAGATATGCTTTATTTTCATATAATAACACAGGGAATACTCTTCGGATTAGCTTTAGCTTTAATGGCTGGTCCTGCTTTTTTTTCACTTATTCAAACTAGCATAAGTCATGGGTTTCGTAAGGGTGCACATCTTGCTGTTGGCGTATCAATAAGCGATGTTATTATGGCATTTGTTGCTTGGTATGGTTTATCTTCATTATTCGGGACTTCTCATGCCCAAAAGATTTTATCTATATGCGGAGGGATAGTTCTTCTATGTTTTGGGATTTACACTGCACTCAAACGTCATGTTACTATTCCAGAAAATGCAGATATTGATCCGAAAAGTAAATTTCATTTCAAATACACTATAAAAGGATTTATTTTTAATATTGCAAATCCAACAACATGGATGTTTTGGCTTATTCCTATTGGTGTAGCAAGTTCTTATCCAAGAACAACATATCAAATTATTTTCTTAATATCAATCTTAGCTACAACGTTAAGCATGGATTTAATAAAATGTGCAATATCTAACGAATTAAAAAGATTTATGACCGATAGGGTTATTACATATATGAATAGAATTATTGGTGGAGTTTTAATAGTGTTCGGAATTTATCTAATATGCACATTATTTATTGATATGTCAGCATTTATGCCTTCATTACCACAACAAAAAATAATCAAACCATAAAAGAAACATTAATATATTATGAAAAGCATCAAGAAAAAGATTTGTCTATTAAGCCTTTTTACAATAGCATTGTCTAGCGTTTGTGTTCTTTCTTCAAGTTGCGCTTCAAGTGGTAGCCCAATGGGAGAACCTGTTGGATTATATAGATACTCACAAAGGAGATCAAATGTAGTAAGAAGTAATGTAAAAGTAAAAGACGCTTCTCCTTCAAAAGATAGAAGTAAAAAAAAGAGGTACTAAATCAATTCTATTTATTATTTTTCATATAATTCTGGAAAAATGCCTTTCCAGCTTCGTAACCTATGTCAAAAAGTTCTTGAGCTTTATCAAAATCTAAAATAGTATAATTCTCTAAATTAGGTCTAACTACATAATCACATTTATCAGCCCAAGTTTTTGTATTGCCCATAATATAAAGAGTAATTGTTCTTGACATAATTTTACCTAAACCTTTTATTTCTTTATGTTGAGGCAATGAAACAACATCAACGCCTATTATTAAATCACATTTTTCATTAATCAATGGTTCAACAGGAAGATTTTGCATAACACCACCATCAATATACTGTTCCCCCTCAACTTCCATAGGTTCATAAACAATAGGTATGGAAGCCGAAGCCATAACATATTCCTTTAATAAATTACCTTCTCCGACAAACTTATAAGTAGCTTGATTAAAATCGGTTACACAACAATAAAACTTCTTATTCAATTTGGAAAAATCATTATGAGGAATAGTCTTTGACAAAACAGCGCTTAACTTTTCATGATTAAAGAATCCCTTATAAAATCTGGAATTAAGTTTAACTACATTCAAGAATTTATTCATATTCTCTTTATCCACAAGCTCCAAAATTTCCATGGGAGTATAACCAGCGGAATATAAAACTCCAATAATAGAACCCATAGAAGTTCCAGAAACTACATCAACATCAAATTTATATTCCTTCATAGCTTGAAGAAATCCTATATGAGCATAACCCAATGCCCCACCACCACTTAAAGCCAACCCTACTTTTTTTGGATTACTCTTAGATTTTGTTTCTTGTGCATTAGCAATGCTTGTCATAAAGATAATATTTATAAATAAAAAAATAGCAATCTTTCTCATATATCCAACCTAATTAATAAGATTTTGTATGGCAAATATACAAGTATATTTAAAACAACCAAATAAAAACAGTAAAAATAGTCTTATCTTTGCAAAATGAAAACGTTAAACCAAATTGAGAAAGAATTTATAAATCAGAACATTGAATCTGACACTAACAAACTTTTATTCCAACCAATAAAAGAAGATATTGATATAAAATTTTGTGTACAACAAATAGAAGGAATAAAAAAGCTAAAGAAAAATTTCCTTCATTATTAGAAAATGACGACTTATTATTCCCTCCAAAAATTAATCTGGAACAAACATCTTCAGAACAAACTGCAAAATATAAAGCATCGTTATTTCCAAAAGAATCAACACTTAGAGACCTTACATCAGGTTTTGGAATAGATGTTATTTTCTTTGCCAAAGAACTAAAAAAAGTATATTATCACGAAATTAATTATGAACTTGCCTGTATTGCTGAGAAAAACTTTAAAGCCTTAGGTTTAGAAAACATAATTGTAAATAAAGGGAATAGTGCTAATGATATAGATTCCTTAGAGACAACAGATATAATTTACCTTGACCCCTCACGAAGGGATGAAAACAAAAATAAAGTATTCTTAATAAAGGACTGCCAACCTGATATTATTGAAATACTCCCCTTTCTCTTTGATAAAGCAAAAACTATTTGCTTAAAGCTTTCTCCTATGTTAGATATAAAACTAACGATAAAAGAAATAAAGAATATAAAAGAAATCCATATTATATCTGTAAAGAATGACTGTAAAGAATTATTCTTAGTTTTAGAAGAATACTACGACAAAGAAATAGAATATAACTGCGTTGATTTTGATTCTAATGGGAAGATGAACAAATTTACATTCATTCCAAGTAAATCGAATACTTCCTTAGCAGAAAAAAACCTACAAAGAAGTGGTGTTTACTTATATGAACCAAACACATCAATTCTTAAATCAGGAGGATTTCATGCTCTTTGTGAAAGATTTGAAGTAAGCAAATTAGCTCCTCACTCTCACATATATTTATCAGAAGAAGAAATAGAAGACTTTCCTGGAAGAAAATTCAAAATAAAAACTATACTCCAATACAATAATAAAATAATAAAAACGCTATCTACCCGATACCCTAAAGCCAATATTACAATTAGAAACTTCCCTCAAACAGTATCTGAAATCAGGAAGCGAACAAATGTTAAAGAAGGAGGTGATGAATACCTATTCTTCACCACAAATAAAGAAAATGAAAAAATAATAATCTCATGCGAAAAACTTTAATAATAATACTCTGCATAATAACAAACATCAACCTAAATGCAAACCCAGAAAAGAAAACTAAATATAACGAAACTAAACAAGCAAAAGTAGAGATAGATACAATAATTCAAAATGTTGATAAAGACACTATAACTCTTTTAGTATTCCGTCCAATAAACTGTAAACCACAATTCATAAATACTCGTCCCGATTCAAATAATACTAAAATAAAATTATCAGTTGCCGCAGCTTTCACTGGTCCAAACCTAAAAAGCATAATGGGAAATTATATAATTGATGGGAAATTAAAAAGAGGCAAAAAACTTAAATCAACAGGATATGCAGTTTTATTAGATAATAAAGTAATAATAAAACCATATTCGGGAAAAATAAACAACTACAAAAACATAGCAATAAAAAAGAAAGGATATCTTTTCCAACAAATGCTATTAGTTAAAGACTCTCAATTAGTCCCATGCCGAATATTTGGCAAAGCCGCAACATATCGCCGTGCCCTTGTTATAATAGATGAAAAACCTTGCGTAATTGAATCAGCAGTTAGATTAAGTATTGACGACTTTTCAAGAGCATTGATAAGAATGGGAATAAAAAATGCCCTATGTTTGGATATGGGGACATGGAGTAAAGGGTGGTTAAGAACAGAAAATGATAATTACACCCCAATAGGTAAACTAACTTCAAGTACAAAAGACCAAACAAACTGGCTTATATTTACAGAATAAAACAAAGTCCTTCTTTCTGAAATTAAACTCCATATAAATAAATTTATACTTCATATATTTCCAAATAAACTCCATATAAATAAAATTATATGGAGTTTATTTTTGGAATGAGTTTATCTCCTTAAAAGAAGAGTATTGATAGTCTTTATACCACCATAATTTCACATTGAGCCACAAATAGTAAGTGATATATTAAATATATAGGAAGAAGCAAGTGTAGCAGTTGGTTTACTCTTTATGGGAAATAAATTGTTTAAGAGCTTTTAGGAGTAGAGAATATTCAAGAATAAGGATAATTATCAAAGGATTTCGCCTCCACATACTATATCTTTATTTTCATATATTACTATGCTTTGACCTTGCATTGGGGCAAATATTGGTTTAGTGAAATTTATCTCGGCTCTATCATTTAGAAACTTTATATTTGCAAGCGTTCCTTCATCTTTTCCTCTAATCTTTACTCTAAAAGAATAATCTCCCAAAAGGGCTTTATACTTAATAAAGTTAATATCCTTGATGGTAATATTCTGTTTATAACATGATGACTTATCCCCTACCTTTAATATATTATCTTTATAATTTATTGAGTTAATATATTGCTTTCCTTCTAAAATTGTCTTTAAACTCTTATATTGTCCAATTGTGTAGAATGGGTAACCATCATGAGTTCCTACAACCTCATTATTTTCATTTATTATCTTGCCTTGTTTTAGGTTTGATAGCTCTGGGTTATGTCTTAATAAAAAGTCTTGATAAGTTTCATTTCCTAAAAAGCAGACACCATAACTTTCTCTTTTCTTCGCTACTTGTTCAAAACCATTTTCTTGCATCAAGGCTTTAATATCTTGTTTCTTGTAATCCCCTAATGGAAATATTAGCTTTGAAAGCTCTTCTTGTTTTAAGCGATGAAGCATATATGACTGGTCTTTCCAAGAATCTATTGCTTCTGTTAAAATATACCTGTTGTCTTCCTTTCTTATTCTTGCATAATGACCGGTTGCAACATAATCACAAGAAAGTTCTTTTGCTAATTCTAAAAGTGTAGGTATCTTAATATTTTGATTGCAATGCACACAAATATTTGGAGTAATTGCATTGATATATGATTTGCAGAAATAATTTATTACCTTTTCTTCAAATTTCTTTTTTACATCTATATAATAAACTTCAACTCCTATCTTCCTTGCATTTTCAACAAGTTCACTGTAATTAGAATTTATTTCTTTAGAATCAAGTTTTGATACAGAAAACATGTCAAGCATTGCACCAACAACCTCATATCCCTTATTTTTAAGCAAAAGGGCGACTGATAAACTATCAACGCCCCCACTTAAGCCTACTAATATCTTTTTAGACATTAAAATTTGTATTAACCATTAACCACTGATCATTAATCATTAACCATTATTTTTTAAAGAAACTCTCTAATGCTTTTCTACTTTCTTTATCTGTTATTAATGCTGATTTAGGTTTTGGATCAAGCAGTATAATATATTCCTCTCCTACCTTATCCCCAATTCCTTTTATTGCACTAAAACTTGAATAAAGCATAAGTTTCTTATTCAACTGAATAAATCCATTAAGTCCCAAGACATCAAGAAATTTTTCTATATTATTAATACAGGATATTTCTTCTCCATTAAATAAAATTATTTTTAATCTCTTTCCTGTTGGATAAAAATATGCTATATCCTTTGTATCTATATATTTTTCTTCACTGCCAAAATCAATTCTAACTTTTTCACTTAACATTATATCTTTTTGCCATTTTTGAATCTTAACACAAGTGCCTATGCTATCAAAGTATCTCCATTCTCCTTCTTGCTTGCCTTCTTTGTAAATACCTTTGATTTTTATCTTTTGAAAATAATAGAAGTCTTCATAAGGACCATCTTTCTTATCATCTTTATAAGTTAAGTAATAGTATCCATTTTGAAATGTATTCATATAATAAACCCCATTTCTCTTATTGTCTTTGAAGTTTATTGTTTCTACAAGAACTTTATTTTTATCCCAATAATTTGTAGTTCCATTCTTTAATCCATTTATATATCTTTCTTCTCCTATCTTATTCCCTTTTCCATCATATAAAGTCCAAAGACTGTCTTTCTTTTTGTTCTTATAAAATCCTTCTGATATTACATTGCCTTCTTTATTAAATATCTTAGTTGAAGCAAACTTTCCATTATCCTTAAACTCTGACTTTGCTTTTACTGTTTTTCCATCTTCATAGTAATATGTAAATACTCCAACTTCATAATCATCTTTAAAATTACCTTCATAAATCTTATTCCCATTCTTATTAGCTTTTGACCAAGAGCCTTGTTTTCGACCTTGATCATCTACTTTATTTTGAGAATAGGCTTCAAATGAAATCAAGCCACAAAATGCTAAAACTAACGATAAACTAACTATTTTTTTCATCTTCTAAATGTTTTGCGTAATCAATTAAGGAATCGAATCTTTTATTTATCAATCTATAATATTTCCTTGTCTTTTGTAAAGATGTGGAAATAAAAACTGTCTGCATCTTTAAACGTTTTCCAAACTGCATATCGGTTGAAGAATCTCCGACCATAACACTTTCTTTAAAACGAATATTCTTAAACTGCTTCCTTGCTTTTAATCCCATTCCAACACTTGGCTTTCTACAAAAATGATGTTCTTTACTTAAAGCAGTACAATAATAAACCTCATCTATCCTGCCTCCTGCCTTGGCTATCTCTTGCTTCATCTTTTCGTGAATAGATTTTAAATCATCTTCAGTCATTAAACCTTTGCCTACACCTTGTTGGTTAGAAACAACAATAATTGTATCAAAAAACTTAGTAAATATACTTAATGCTTCTATTACACCTTCTTCAAACTTAAACTCATCCCATTTCTTAATATAATCACCTATCAAACGTACATTTATTACACCATCTCTATCAAGGAATAATGTTTTATATTCTTTCTTTCTATTCATTTATTCAATTGGGTGTATGAAATACACCCCTACATATCAATTATTAAATAATTATATAGGAAATATCTCTGCTTCTACTAATTCACAAAGAATATGTCCTATCATTATATGACATTCTTGGACTCTTGGAGTATCTTTTGAAGGTATTGCAAATAAATAATCAGATGTTTCCTTCATTAACCCTCCATCAGCGCCAGTAAAACCAACAGTAATCATTCCTTTTTTCTTTGCTTCTTCAAAAGCTAAAATTATATTCTTTGAATTACCTGATGTTGAAATACCAATCAATACATCACCTTCATCTCCCATTGCTTTAATTAATCTACTATATATAACATCATAGGAATAATCATTTGCAACAGCAGTTAAATATGAAGTATTAACATGAAGGGCTTCTGATTTTAAAGGAGGTCTATCATAATAAAATCTTCCTGAAAACTCCGCAGCTAAATGTTGAGCATCAGCAGCACTACCTCCATTACCACACCAAAGTACTTTTTTATTGTCTTTAAAGGCTTTAACCATTATAGTTTTTACCTTTTCTATTTCTTCTATTAAATTATTATCGTTAAGCAATTGAGTTTTTAACGATATTGATTGTTCTATTACTTCTTTAATTCTCATAAGCTTATTCAATATTTGCTTTTTTATGGATTAGATACTGATTACGTGTTGAAGAGCTTCTACCTATTAGTTCTGCAAGAAATCCTGTAAGGAACATCATGCAACCAATAATCATTAAAACCAAAGAAATATAAAAATATGGACTACTTGCAATTAATCTCATAGGTTCTCCATGAATGCTTGAAATTATTTTTTGAACCCCAAGCACGCAAGCTGAAAGAAAACCTAAAATAAACATCATTGTTCCCAAAAGTCCAAAAAAGTGCATTGGCTTTTTACTGAATTTGGAAACAAACATAATTGACATAAGGTCTAAGTAACCATTCACAAACCTACTCATACCAAACTTAGACTCGCCAAACTCTCTCTTGCGGTGTTGCACAACTTTTTCACCTATATTTCTAAATCCAGCCCATTTTGCAATAACAGGAATATAGCGATGCATTTCTCCATAAACTTCAATAGACTTGACAACATCTTTTCTATATGCTTTCAAACCACAATTCATATCATGTAGTTTAATACCAGAAAGCATTCTTGTTGTTGCATTATAAATCTTTGAAGGTATTTTCTTTGCATACTTAGAATCGTAACGCTTCTTCTTCCAACCCGAAACCAAATCGAAACCATCATTCATTATCATAGAATAAAGCCCGGGAATCTCATCAGGAGAATCTTGAAGGTCTGCATCCATAGTTATCACAACTTCACCTTTGCAATGTTCAAAACCAACATTTAATGCTGCACTCTTACCATAATTTCTACGGAATTTTATACCCTTAATATTTTTATTCTTTTCACTCAATTGCTCAACAACTCCCCAACTTCCATCACTACTCCCATCATCAATAAGCAAAACTTCATAAGAATAACCATCTCGATCCATTACTTTCTCTATCCACTCAATTAAATGTGGTAGAGATTCTTCTTCATTAAATAAAGGTACTATAATTGATATATCCATATTATTTTTCTTTTTCGAGATTTTTCATTTCTTTTGTTATTAAGACTCCTTTTTCGTTTCTAAGAAATATTGAAACAATCAAAGCCCAAAGAATAGATATCACAGAAGAAAGCATAATTCCTGAAAAAGCAATTGCAGAAGGTGTTACCATTGACATTAATTGCTCATCATTAAAATTAGCATTAGTCTTAACTGCTCTTTGAAGTTCAAAACAACGTTGTTGAATATCTACATCTATGTATTGTGCATAAGCAAAAAGAAACATCCCATAAATAATTGAAGCAACAATTCCAGAACCAAAACCAAGAATATAACTCTCTTTTAATGTTATCTTTCTCTTCTCAAGTCCTCTTTTATAAAAGAAAACAGCCAAAAACATAAAAATAAGCATAGCAAAATTTTCTGTATAACTTACTGGCTGTGAAATTGGATACATCAACCAATAACGTACTAATACAACTAATGAAAGCCCTATACCAATTAATAAGCCATATTGACAAATACCTTTCCAATAGTTTCCATGCATTGTTGATTTATATCTATTTAGTAATCCCATTCTATTAATTTTTGTATATTAGCTTTTAATAATTTATTATTCTTTTTCTTCCTTATCATCCTCTTGAATTTTCCCTTTACTGCTTTCAATTGCACCTATTTCTTCTATATCGTCATTTTCTCTCTCATCTTCATTTGTTCTTTTATTTTCATCTTCCTCATCTTCTTTATCTTCTTCCTTTACTTCTTGGTAAGGAACATAATCATTAGGATTAGGTCTATTTTGTACTTTCTGCATTCCAATAGTTGGTCGAGAAAGCAAAAAAGAAAACAAAAGGACATAGAAAAGATTACCTATAAAATCAAAGATATAAATAGAAGGGAAAAAGAAAATTCTAATAGTTTTCATAAAAAGTGGGTCATTAACAATATCAACCTCAGAACCTGCTGAATCTAAAACATCTTGATATTGTAAAAGAAAGTTATCTAAATATGTTGTATTAAGTTTAGCAACATAAAGCACCATAAAGAATAGAAAGAAAATTGAGATAACAAGAGACATTATAGTCCCTAAAGCGAAAAACTTCCCAAATTTTAAATTTTCTTTTAAGACATTTTTTTTATAGTTTACCATAGACCAACCCATACCAAAAACGATAATAAAGGTTCCTAATAATCCCCAAATAAAACTTGTGTCAATCTTTAAGAAAAACCCAATTATGTGATAAACAAAGAAAGCTCCACCAATAATAGAGCCCCAATTAAAACCGTACTTCCAAATATTTTTATTTTTCATATTCCATTTAAATTAATCTGCAAATATAATATTATTATAGATAATACAACATAAGAAGCCTACAACAATTTCTATTTAACAATAACTACTCAAAAAATAACTACTATTCAACAATAATTTCATCTAAAAATACCCAGCTTGTTCCTCCTTCTGATGGATGCCATGATGGGAGCGTCTTTGTCCCTTTTATTTCAAACTTTACATACCTATAATTTATATATTCTGGTTTAAATATATATTCTCTTATTACATCTTCTTCTTTTTGAATATTTCCAACTTCAACCTCTCCCACTTTTTCATATTCTATTCCATCTTTAGAAACAAAACATTCAACCTTTTTTGGGTGAAGTATCCAACTCTTTGGGCAATATAATGAAGATAATTTAATAGTTTTATCCTTAACTACCTGTTCTAAATCTAAAACCAAACTAAAATCAACCCCATACCAACCTAACCAATGTATCTTATATTCTGAATCACCCCTTACTCCATTTGTAAGAACATCCATATTACCTTCATTATACGATGAACTTGGCTTTGGCTCAGAAACTACTTTTTTTCTAAATGCAAGGTTATTATCAACACTTATATTAATAAAACGTTTTGTTGCATCATAATAATCTTTTGGACTTAGATTGCTTTCGTTTATACTCTTGACTTTGGCATTAACACAAGTATAATAAAAATCTTCTATCATTTTATTCATATCCTGACGAAGAATAAACTTTCCATTCTTATCTTGATAATACCAGCCTCTTTCTCCAAACATATCAGTTTTTCCTATTTCCATAATAGCAAACCAAAGAGGCAAACGAGAAGTTCTAACTCTTAAAAGATAAGTTGAATCATCCTTAACTGCTTTTTCTGCCTTATCAAATAATGAAGAATAAATATCTATCTTTTCTTTTGAAAGAAAAGTTTTTGAGTAATTGGTAGGCGGAGCGTAAATATCTAAAATTACCTTTGATGCTTGTCCATAATATTCAAGAGTATCTATATATTGTTTTATATAAGAAGAAGCATTTCCATAATAACCTTCTAAGAACTCATTAATAATTGAGTCTTGATCAATATCAATATTCCATAATAATTTACTTATTAGATAGGTCTTTAATTCAGCAAACTCATGTCCTACATCAGAATTAGCTTGTTGAAAATGTTGGTAAGCATGATTATCCTTAAAGAACTTAATGTTTGGCTTTAAAACATGAAGATTTGGAAAAGGAGATATAGAATAAGCAAAATCAACCTCATAATCCCAAAGAAATATATTATCACTTATTTTTCCCCAATCTCTAATATCATTTGCAAAAGTTTGAGCATTTGGATTTTTCTTTAAATCATCTTTGCCTTCTTGCTCAATAGTCCTATTCCTATCCTCTTCTATAGTACAAAGCATAATTTGGACATTCTTCTCTGGCTTAATTGTCTTTGGAGCCTTACGAGAATATTGATAAGCTAATGTTGAAATAGTTTTATCTGGGAAATGTTTTGCAACCTCATTAACAAAAGCAATTATAGTTCCAGAAGGAGAACCTTCTCTTTCATTTATTTCCCTACACTTGTCGCAAGTACAATAAGAATAATTATCATTTTGACTAACCGACCAAACCTTTACATTAGGTTGTTTCTTCATTTCTTCCTTTAATTGCTCAACAACTATATTTAAAACATCAGGATTAGTTAAGCATAATTGGTCATGTACTCTTTTACCATTAACAAGAGAATAATATTCAGGATGAGTTTCAAAATATTTAGCTCTTGGAACTAACTTCTCAAATGTATGAACAAAGAATCCATCAGCAAACATATCCTCTTGCAAGTGTTGCTTTAACCAATAACGAAAATCTTTATTCTCCCTCGTAAAACAAGAATGAACTTGACGGAAAGTATTTTGAGGACTATAAGAATAATTCAAATCTTTCACATCAATAATAATATCCTTCTTCTTAGGATAAACTTCACAATCTGAAGTAAACTTTCTTATTCCTATATTCCTTTCAAGAAAATCAACAACAGCATAAATATCAAAATTATCTTCAAAATCATTATTTGTACCATAAATTAATAATCTTTCATCTTCAATTTTATAAAAACAACTTCCTTGAGAATATTCTTTAGACTTATCTCTCTCTGTATAACCAATACAAATTTCTTTCTTCTGTGGTTTATTATCATCATTTACAATAGGAATTAAACAACCTGTTACTTTTTGAATATCTCTTTGCAAAAGCTGAGCAGCATAGTTTACTTTTTCCACATTTGCAGCTAACCTATCTCTTTTATACTTAGGAATTACAATAACATAATCACTCTTACCATTCTTAACCAAAGTTAATTTCTCATTTTGTGCAAAAGAAGAAAGACTAAAAATAAAGCACAAACTAATTAATATTATTTTCTTCATAATAGATTAGTTAGAGCGTCCAAACTCTTTGAAAAATTTATCCATCTTTCCTTCAATAATAGAGGATTGATTTGGTCTTGTTGGTAAAGCTCCAAAATTAAGAACAAAGTCAGGTCTTAATCTATCTCTTATATCTGTTAAAATATCACGAATACTATTTGCACCTTCAGCAGATATATTATATATACCATTCTTACCATTTTCTTTTTCTACAATCTTTCCAACATAAGAAGCAGCCACCTTAACATCTAAATAAGCATACTTTTGCTCTCCTAAGGTAAAGTCCATAGAAGTTTCATTCATATCCTTCATCTTCCTTTCAAAAGAAGGCAATAACCAATTTTGTCCTTCCCTTTCTCCACGAACAGCAAACACTCTTAACCAATACCAAGAAATTCCTTTTCCTTCACAAAAACTCTTTATCTTATCCAAAACCTCAAGCTTAACCTTTCCATAAGCAAAATCAGGCTTACATTCTTTTTCTTCCGAAACAACAGAATCTAAATAACCATACTCAGCTTGAGAACCAAAACCAATAAACTTAATAGGCTTTGTCTTTTCAGCAATAGAAATAAGCTTATCAACAAAATCTATATTCTTTCTTTGCATTTCATAATCGTCCCTATCCTTAGCCTCAACCCCAATCCAAGCAGAATGAATTATAATATCAGGCATAAACTCCACAGTCTTTAATATCCAATCCCCACAATCAGTATCAACCCACTTAACCTTATCTTTAAATAACTCACAATTCTTTAAATTAGAACTACTCCTTTTAGTAAGCATTAACTCATACCCCTTAAGAAATAATTCATCAGCAATATAAGAGCCAATAAAACCAGTAGCCCCAGTCAATAGTATTTTCATAGTATAATTATTGTTTTATTTTCTTAATATCCTCTTCTATTTCCTTTAAACTCTCCTCTTTCTCCATTTCAACTTGAGTAATTTTATACTTCTCATATTCTTCACTTGATTTTTTCAATGCCATATAAAGTAATTATATAAATCTTATTGTCAAACTTGTCGGAATTCCCGACAGGTTCTAATTTATAATCAATAGAAGTACAAAGATAGAAAAAATTAAGAAAAGGAAAAGGGAAAATTAACCTTATTAAGATTTATCATCGAATTCAGTTATCCGGAAATTCCAGACAACTGAATTATTATTCAATTATGAAGTTTTGAGTTTAAATATCTTGATATATATATTCTTAATATCTCTATACTTTAATTATTTCAAGCTAATTCTTAGTCTTTATATTCCCAATTAACCAAAATTATTTTCAATTTAATCTTCTCCTAGTACATATTTATCACACTCATCAATAATAAAGTCTGGAATTAAATCAAATTCTGCTGGATCGAGTTGACTAATTAATTCATTTTCGATATGATAAGTTTCATTAATAAACTTCCTCAAAACACTTCCTATCGTTAATAAAGAATCTGCATATAAAATTCTAAATAAGTGAAGTTTTACATAACTATTGTCTGTAGACTTATAAATATTTTTAACATGTTCATTATCACAAATTTTCAATAAAATAGTATCATAATCAAAACTTTCAATATTCTTTTTTATCATAGATACACCTTTGTCAAAATTTTCTAAATTCATACTATCACTACTTGAATCTTGCCTAAAATCTTTAACCTCTCCCCTTTTCCTTTTATGGAATAGATTTGAAAGCACCTGATATTCATCACCAAAATCATCCAAAAGTTCATAATTTCTCCTTAAATAAATAAGCTTAATTATATCATCCATATCTGAATAAACAACATTCTTACATATTTGAGCAAAAGTTAAAATATTATCTCTTTTTATATCCTTCTCTATTAATTTTCCTTTTTTTGTGTATAGAAATTTAGCACATGTCAAATTATAAAATTCTTGAAGAACTTTTACAGTGTCGATTATTGGATCAAGGTCATGCGTAAGCATTAATACAGTTTTACCTTTTAAACATTTTTCTCCCCTAAAAAGCATATGCATAATTGCATATTTTTTATTTTTGTCAAAAGATGAAATAGGATCATCAAGAATAATTAAATCAGGATTCTTTGACAATGCCTCATACATAAATAAAACTAATGCAAATGCGTTCTTCTCTCCATAACTTAAATGTTGATTACCTCCAGAAATAGTTTCTGGACAATCAATATGCCTTAAAAGTAATTTATAATCATTGGTTTGAGTATTATTAATCTCAACATTATACTTATAACCAGCATTTACAAGAAAATTATTGATGCTCTCTTGATACTTCTCTATTATTTGTTTTGTTTGTTGTTTTTGCTTATTTATTTCTCCTTGAAGACGACCAATTTGTTGTAAAACAGCATCTAATGAATTATTTAATGAATCGATAATTCCTTTTGTTTTGATTGAGTTAAACCTATCAAATAGTTCAATATTAATCAATAAATTTTTTAATTTCTCTTCTGCTTTTTCATCATCTTGAAAACTTTTTGGAGAAATATCTCTTAATGACTTTAATTTCGTAAGTAAATCATCTATTTGTTGTTTAATTACAACGATATAATTTATTTCTGAATTTTCTAATCCTGATTGTTTCTTTGTAATAGTATCAAGAGTGCTTTTTGCTTCATTAGAAAAATAATCTCCTAAATCTTGAATCGCATCAATAATAATATTGAAGTTTTTAATTACAGTTCTATCATAATTTTTTGCAACTGATTTTATAGTTTCCTTCTTGTCTGTAGTTCTAGCTGTGCAATATGGGCAATCATCTGAAATATCGAGAAATTGTTCACCTTTTATTTGCCAATCAAGCCAGCTTGTACAATTCTTGTTTTTTATAAATGACCTATAACCTTCCAGATGTTCAGGAATATGTTCTTGTTTGTTTCCCCCTTCTAGTCCTTTGTAAATAGATGAAGTTTTAGAAAGACCACTTTGTGTTGTCTTAAAACTGTTAGATAGTTTATCAAAATCATTAATAATAAGTTCAAGTTCTTCATTCTCAGAAAATATCTTTTTTACATCTATCAAAATCTCATCAATCTTAGATATAGACTCAATATAATTTGGTGTTTTAATAAAAATCTCAAAACTATTAGATATTAATTCGTCTTGTTTATATAAAAATTGGTCCAAATACTCTTCATTAAAAATAAATACACTCTCTATTTCTTCTGATTTTATGACTTCTGGCTTCAATTCAGTTCCATTATTTCGTAATTTGAATGGCATTAATTCATTCAACTTTTCAGGAGATTCAACTCCATATTTAATTGCCTTTGATATGGTACTTTTTCCAGTTCCATTAATTCCAAATTTAATATTTAATTTAGAATTAATAATTTGAATTGTTCCCTCATCAATATTGTTGCAATTCTTAATAGTAAATTCCATAATATTACAAATATTTTATATTCTCTACCAACTCTCTTTATTCTAAAAAAAGTTTGTATCATTTATACATAGCGAACTTTTTATGTAGGTCATAGTATTAGGATTTATACATTAATCCTTTTGAACATATTTATCAGGAACATTCTCCCAAATATGACATTTCCTGCGAACTTGACGTTTAAATGTTCTAAAAATGGCTCTTGTATCAAAAGATTGATTTGGAAAATGTTCTTTTAACGTTGATTCAAGAACCTTTCTAATATCATTATCAAAATAATCAATTACATCTTCTACTTTAATTTTTGCCATTATTTCTATTTTATTTATTTATAAACTCATTCTAATAAATAGTCTTTATTAATGTTGTAATATCTTTTTTACTTTTATCTGAAAACCCATCATTGAGAGTTCTTCAGCTGTCAATCTAAAATTAATTAAACTAAAAAATGGAAGTGAATCAACAAATTTTCTTTCTTTTTTATCAATTATAGCATATGTTATAGTAAAATCATTAGGATTAAAATCTTTACTTTCTAAAGGGATTAGGTCATTTTTAAATCCAAGTGATTTAAGTTTAGATCTTAAATTTTTTCTGAACTGTTTGTCTCTTCTAAGAGAATTACCTGAAATTCTTCCTTGTGCAAATAAATGACTCAATGTCGCAGAACTACTTCTAAATTTTACATGAATTAATTCTCTAGATGTAGTAAATATGTCACAAGCTTCAATTTGTGAACGAGAGATTTCTGAACGAATTAATTTTTTATCTAGACAAATGCAGTCTTTATTAAATTTAGCCATTTTCTCATTATATTTTCCTTCATCTTCATCTTTTTCACATGCAGGAAAATCAATATCAGACTCATTAAATCCTTTACAATATTCAAGAATAGATTCATAATATTTATTATTTACTTTAAACCAATTAGACAAAGTAAATACATAATTATTCCCCAGATATTCTGTTTCAAAATTTAAAAATCGCCATAAATAAAATGGTAAAGCTTCATCATTATCGTTTTGCTTAAAATAAATTTTTTGTCTTATTAATTTATCCCAATCCAAATCAGTTAAGTTCTCTTCTTTTAAAGAATAAAAATTCTGTATATCAAATTCATTTAAATACTCACCTTTTGGAGTAAATGATACCCCTTCAAAGTTTTCCCAATCAACAATAAATGGTGGTGCCAAATGAATATTCTCAGATTTTTTGTTTTTTAATTCATCAATCAACATATTTTGTAAATTTTCAATAATTGATGGATCACGCTCCGTCTTAATATTATCAATCCAATCAAATCTTTTTTTATAAGTTTCTTTATGATATTCTTCATTAAGTTTTTTCAGAATAGAGGGGATTTGTGTAATATTTGTTTTGGGAGATATGTATATTCCTTCATTACCAGTAATCACATTACCAAATTCATTAGGAAGCGCTATTGCAGGTTCACCTGTAATACTTCTAAGCAAATCTTTAAAAATGTCAATATTAAAATAATCAGGAGAACCCTTTTTTGAAGCTTGTGTTTTTGTAAGTACCGATAAGTCACCAACATTTGCTTTATCAATACTTAGTAATTTATCTGCATCAATAATATTCAATGCTGTTTTTAGTCCAAATTCTCTATCAATACTTTCTTCTTTTATCAAGTGTTTTCCATAACCAAATGGAATAGCAAAATAACTTCTTTCAATTTTGAAGAAAACAACTGCTCTATTTGAAATATTATTTAAGTTGGGAAGTTCTTCTTTAACTCCTTCTTGCAAAAATAATTTCCAATTAGGTTCATTTGTTTTAGACTTTCCAATTAACACTTTTCCATCAACATTTATTTTTCCATTGAAGTCATATTCATCATACGAAGCATTTCCCTTAATTGCATCCTTATAATTGATAATTGTATCTTTTAAAAGATAAATTGCAAGTTTAAAGTTTTTCAAATCTTCATCTTCCATATTCTACTATTTTATATAGTATTTATGCAACAAAATCTTTATTACATATACTGTTTTTAATAACATAAATTTAAGAGTGCAATATTAGAAAAAATTATTCATATAAAGAAAGATTTCGAGAGAATAATTATTTAAAATTAAAGTATTTGGAAATTAGGAAAAGGCATTTACTCTTAATTCTATGTAAAACTAAGTTTGTATTAAACTGGACTAATTTTATCTGGATTAATTGAATTGCTGTTTAAATAGATTCTATCACTATCAAAATAATTTCTATTACTATCAAAAAGTTTTTTGTTAGTTAATAAAATTAGCGCTAATAAGGATTAAAACTTTTTAAATAAGGATTAAATCTCGAAAGATGCACATCTTTCACATCAAATCATGTGCATCTTTTGGGTAGAAAGATGTACATCTTTTATTTTAACAAATTTTAGGGAGGGTTTTATCAATTAACTCTCGTTTGTTCTTTATGAGTTGTTTTGATATGCAAATATACAAATTTATTTTCTATTTTTGGTGTAATGGATAAAAATAAAGCAAATATTTATTGATAAGTACTTTAAGTAAATATCCTGCTTTTGTCTATTATTTGCAGCTTCTAACAAATTCTATTGGATGTTGAATAATTTTTGATGTTTCTTCTTCAGAATAGCCTTGAGATAGGTAACGTTTTGCAATAATAGTCATTGACTCTCCTATTTCTATTATATGATAATCTGGGTCATAAATTCTTACTACTCTTTGCTGCCAATCATGCTTCTTTGGTGGATGTACATAATTTATATTGTCGTATGAAGATAATTTTTCAACAAAGGAGTCAAAATCATCTACTTCAAAATATAATTCCATATTATTTGATTTCTCTATAACTGAATTTATAGGTAAATCTGTTAACCAAGGAAAATCTTCCTGAATTGCAAAACCCCCACTAAATGTTACATTCTTTCCAAAATCAGCAATAACATCTTGGTTAAATAATTCTTTATAAAAGTGCTTTGAAACTTCAACACTTTTAACTGCTAAAAGAGCTAACTTAAATTCCATAATAATAAGTTTAAATCTTAGAATGAAGATATCATTGTATTAAACATTTCTAATCCATCTAAAAAATTCTGGTCATTTGTTTTGAATATTCCTCCAACAATTAATGATAAAGAAAAGTAATTGCCTCTAAAATCAAGATAATGTCCTAATGTGTAATCAACAATATTATATTTTGCTTCAACTCCTAAATTAAAATCATTAAATTTATATATACCACCTAAACCAAAATTAAAATTATATGATGTAATACGTGTACCATTATACTCTTCATCATTATCAGATGGAAACACTTCTAAAAAGTCTAGACCTAACCCACACATAGCTTTTAATTCAACCTTTTTTTCTTTAATTAGGCTCCTTTTTACATCAAATCCGATATAAGTGCAGAAGAAACGTTTAGTTTCTTCCTCAGCTCCACCTTTAGATCTTCTTGCTAAATATGAATTAGGAGTATCAACAAACCTTATATGCATATCAAGCCCATAAGTCATTTTATTAACTTGAACGCCAAATAAGAAACCTAAATCTGGATGAATGCCGAAGTTTTTCATATTCATTCCTGTTGGTATCCATGCTCCAAGAGAAAAATTAGTAACAAAATAAGGCTCATTCAAATATCTTTTAAGCATCTTACTATATTGCTTACCTAATTTGGTATTCTTCAACGAATCATCTTTAAGTCTAACAAATAAAGAATCAGGATTATTCCCATAAAACTCACAAATAGTATATTCTAATGATTTCTTCTTAAACTTATCTTTTAATTCAATAGCCTTATGCTTAGTAAAAGAATCATACTCTTTTGAAATTGGAATATATCCAAAATATGGCTTATTATCATCATATACTATATAATTAGAAGTTCTTTCTATATCAACCCTATCAATGTAATTATTAATATAATTCAAGGATAATTCAGTTTGCAAATTATCTTCTAAATATCCTTTTTCTTTCAAAGATAACAAAACCTTAGCCCTAAATATTGGCTCAGATTCACCTAATTGACTTTCCCAATAGTTAATAATTAAACTTGCAGAATCAAGTTTATTTTCCTCAATATATGTTTGATAAAGTAAAGCACAATTAGAAGAAATATAAGAATAATCAACCTTAGGAAATTGATCAATAGAGCTATCTTGATTTTGAGAAAAAGCATTAAAGCTAAACAAAAGGGATAAAAGGAATAAAAGTCTTTTCATATTTTTCAATTTTACGTCAGATTTTCATTCTTACTTCAATTTCTATGCCAAAGTATAAATAATAAGAATAATCTTTTCTTTTCACTATAAAAAGCTCACTAAAAAAGGCAATCCACATAAGTGAATTGCCTTTAAATTGTTTTCAAAATTAATATCTTGAATAGTAAATACTATTTGTTTACTTTGAATTTAGTTACACCATCTTTAATGAAGGATACTATTTGATTTGCTGCTGCAAGACCTGCATTTAGATTTGCTTCTGCCGTTTGAGCTCCCATTTTCTTTGGAGTTGCAAAAACTCTTGGTGCAAATTGATTTAATTCTGCTTGATTTGATGCTTCAATATCTGTACAGTATTTCAAATCTGTTCTTTCTGCAAGTAATTTAACCATTCCTTCTTCATCTATAACTTCCTTACGAGCTGTGTTTATCAAACAACCACCTTTTGGCATTTTTGATAATAGTTCATAGTTAATTGATTTTTTAGTTTGGTCATTTGCTGGAATATGTAAAGATACATAATTACAGTTTGAGTATAACTCTTCAATTGTTGATGCTACATGTACACCTTCTGCTTTCATTGCTTCAGCTGGTACGAATGGATCAAAAGCCCAAACTTCCATACCCATTGCTTTTGCTTTGTTAGCTACTAAGCGTCCAACGTTACCATAAGCATGAATACCTAATTTTTTACCCATAAGTTCACTTCCTGTTGCAGGAGTAAATGAAGTACGAGCCATATAAATCATCATACCTAATGCTAATTCAGCAACTGCATTAGAGTTTTGTCCAGGAGTATTCATTGCAACAATTCCTCTTTGAGTGCAAGCTTCAAGATCAAGGTTATCAAAACCAGCTCCTGCTCTAACAACTATCCTTAATTTCTTAGCTGCGTCAATTACTTCTTTTGTAACTTTATCTGAACGAACTATTAATGCGTCTACATCTTCAACTGCTTTGTAGAAATCATTAACGTCAGTATATTTTTCTAAAAGAGCTAATTCAAAGCCAGCTCCTTCTACTATATTTCTAATTCCGTCAACCGCTGCTTTTGCAAATGGTTTATCGGTTGCTACCAATACTTTTGTCATATTAATTATGCGTTTAATTTTTCAAATTCTTGCATACAAGCAACTAAAGCTTCTACTGATTCTTTTGGACAAGCGTTATATGTAGAAGCACGGAAACCACCAACAGAACGGTGACCTTTAATACCAACCATACCTCTTTCTTTTGCAAATGCCATAAATTCAGCTTCTTTTTCTTTAAATCCTTCAGCCATTACAAAACATATATTCATTATTGAACGATCTTCTTTTGCAGCTGTTCCTACAAACATTTTGTTACGGTCAATTTCATTATAAAGTATATTGGCTTTTTCTACATTAATTTTATTCATTGCTTCAAGACCGCCAAGTTCTTTAACCCATTTCAAAGTTTCATGCATAACAAATATAGAAAATACAGGAGGTGTATTAAACATAGATTCTCCTTCAATATGTGTTCTGTAATCAACCATTGTTTGAATTTTACGTTCTACTTTTCCTAATACGTCTTCACGAACGATAACAAAAGTAACACCAGCAGGACCTACATTCTTTTGAGCTCCACCATAGATTAAAGCATATTTTGATACATCAACAGGACGAGACATAATATCAGAAGACATATCTGCTACAAGGTTAATTGGGCAATCCATGTCGTATTTTATTTCTGTTCCGTAGATAGTATTATTTGTTGTGATATGGAAATAATCAGCATCAGTTGGGATTGTGTATCCTTTTGGTATATATGAATATACTTTATCTTCAGAAGAAGCAACTACTTCTGTTTCTCCATAAAATTTAGCTTCTTTTGCAGCTTTCTTAGCCCAAACACCAGTTTGAAGATAAGCAGCTTTCTTGTTTAAAAGGTTAGCTGGAACATTGAAGAATTGAGTTGAAGCTCCACCACCTAAAAACAATATTTTGTAGTTTGAAGGGATATTTAATAATTCTCTCCAAAGCTCTTCTGTTTCTTTCATTATTCTCTCCCAACCTGGGGTACGGTGAGAAATTTCAAGAAGGCCAATTCCTGTGTTGTCGAAATTACGAATAGCATCAATTGCTGATTCAACTGCTTGTTTTGGCAAAACGCAAGGGCCTGCGTTAAAGTTATGTACTTGTTTCATCTTAATTTTGTATTTAACGGTTTTTGTATATTTAATCGCATATAGATAATATCTATACGTTGTTGCAAAATTAGTACTTATTTTCTAAACAGCAAGGAATGAAATCAAATAAATTATTTCTTTTCTTTAATTATTTCACGGTTTTGATTTATTAGGTCTGAGAAAAATATTACTTTTGCATTATATGAATTTAGAGAAGCACTTAATACACCCCATTTTTCAGATTGTTCAGAAAGTTGCTGACGAGATGCAGATAGATACTTATGTTGTTGGCGGATGGGTTCGTGACGTGATTTTAAAACGTGAAAGTAAGGATATAGATATTGTATGCATTGGCAGCGGTATTGAATTGGCAAAGCAAGTAGCTTTAAAGATTGGCAAACATTCTAAGGTTTCTGTCTTTAAGAATTTCGGTACAGCCATGGTTAATTATAATGACAATGGATATAATTGGCAGATAGAATTTGTGGGGGCAAGGAAAGAATCCTACTCTCACGACAGTCGCAAACCTATTGTGGAAAACGGCACATTGGAAGACGACCAAAACAGAAGGGATTTCACTATAAATGCAATGGCTATATCTCTTAATTCAAAAACTTACGGCGAATTAATAGACCCTTTCAATGGGTTAAGAGATATTGAAAACAAGGTTATACAAACTCCACTTGACCCAGATATTACTTTCTCCGATGACCCATTAAGGATGCTCAGAGCCATAAGGTTTTCAACCCAGCTTAATTTTGTTATCCATAACGACACCTTTGATGCAATAACAAGGAATGCCAATAGGATTGAAATTATATCCCAAGAAAGAATAATAGATGAGATGAATAAAATGATTCTCTCCTCTCGTCCTTCTTATGGATTCCGTTTAATGGATAAATGTGGGCTTTTAAATTTAATCTTCCCTGAGCTGGTTGCACTTAAAGGAGTTGAATATGTTGGCGATAAGGCTCACAAAGACAATTTCAAGCATACCCTTGAGGTTTTAGATAATATATCTTTACACACAGATAATCTATGGTTGCGCTGGGCTGCTATCCTTCACGATATAGGAAAGCCACTAACCAAGAGATACGAACCAAAGATAGGCTTCACTTTTCACTCTCATGAGGCAAAGGGGGCAAAGATGGTTAAGTTTATCTTCCGTAGACTGAAACTTCCTTTGAATGAGAACATGAAATATGTTGAGAAGCTTGTAGGAATGCACCTAAGACCCATAATACTGGCAGAAGATATTGTTACCGATTCGGCTGTAAGGAGATTGCTTTTCGAGGCAGGTGATGACGTTGACGATTTAATGACACTTTGTGAGGCTGACATTACCTCCAAGAACTTTAACAAGGTACAACGTTTCAAAAGAAACTTCGAGATTGTGCGTCAAAAATTAGTTTTTCTGGAGGAAAACGACAGAATTAGAAATTTCCAGCCCCCTGTTTCAGGCGAAGACATAATGGAGATATTTAACATAGCACCTTGTAGGGAAATTGGTGATATAAAGACAACGATAAAGGAAGCTATTCTCGAAGGAAAGATACCAAATGAAAGAGAAGCCGCCCTTAAACTAATGTATGAAGAAGCCAAGAAGCTTGGTTTAGAAGCAAAGAAATGAAAAAGCAGTTAATTGTTCTTGTTGGTCCAACGGCAGTAGGTAAAACTAAGGAAGCGATTGCATTAGCTAATTGTTTTGATACGGAAATTATCTCTGCGGATTCTCGTCAGTTCTATAAGGAGCTTAATATTGGCGTGGCATCTCCTACCAAAGAAGAATTATCTCAAGCCAAGCATCATTTCATTGGACATATTTCTATTTTTGACTCTTATAATGTTGGTGAATATGAGAAAGATGCCCTTGCGAAAATTGAAGAGCTTTTCCTCTCTCACGACAAGATAGTTTTAACTGGTGGAAGTGGGATGTATGTTGATGTTGTTTGTAATGGAATTGACTGTCTTCCTAATGCAGATACAATGATTAGGGAAGAGTTAAACAATATTTTTCTTAACGATGGAATAATTCCTCTTCAAGAAGAATTAAAGGAAAAGGACTTGGAATATTATAATGTTGTGGATAAGCAAAACCACGTTAGACTTATTCGTGCCTTGGAAGTTATTCGACAAACAGGGGAAACATTCTCTTCGCAAAGAACTAAAACAAAAGTAAAAAGAGATTTCGATATAATTAAATTTGCCCTTAGAAGAGATAGACAAGAGTTAATTGGAAGGATAAACAGAAGGGTTGAAATTATGATAAACGAAGGCTTGATAGAAGAAGCCAAATGGCTATATCCTTACAAATCACTCCAAGCACTAAACACCGTAGGCTACAAGGAATTATTTAAATACTTCGATAAATCAATTGGACTTGAACAGGCAGTAGAAGACATTAAAACAAACACACGTCGCTACGCAAAACGACAGATGACATGGTTCCGAAACGACGAAGAAATTAAATGGTTAGATGCTAACGATAAAATTAACTGGAAATGTTTATTAGAAGACTAAGAAGAAATTTACTTTCAACTCTCTTTATTGCCTTGACCATTTTGTCAAGTTTAAATGTATTTAGTCAGGACACTACCAACCTTATCTATAACCCTTCGTTCGAGGAGTATTCGGACTGTCCTAAGAATATTGAACCTTATGGTTATATGTCGCAGGCTGTTGCTTGGTGGCAACCAACTGGTGGCAGTGCTGATTACTATAATAAATGTGGGAGGAAACAAACCACAATTCCAAAGAACAAATTAGGCGTTCAGATGCCAAGAACTGGTATTGGAATGGTTGGCATCTACACTTCAAAGACAACCTACCGTGAGTATATTCAAACTGAATTAAAGCAAGACTTATTGGAAGGTGAAAGATATAAACTTAGATTCTATGTGAGTTTATCTGAATACTCGGCAGGTGCAGTTGCAACAATTGGGGGTTTGTTTACCAAAGAAAGAATTGAAGAAAACACAAGAGAAATGCTGACTGATAGAACCACAAAGAAATATGAAAAAGGTGTTAGTCAATCCATTTCAACCTATCTAAAACCTCAAGTTGTTAATCCTTTTGATAAGCCAATTATAGATACAGAAAACTGGACCAAGATAGAAGGTGAATTTACTGCCAAGGGAGGTGAACGCTTTCTAACAATAGGTAATTTCTACCCTGCTCCACTTAGCAATGTTGTGGATTTATCTTATCTTACCTATCTTCTTCCTGGTGCTTATTACTATATTGATGACGTTGATGTGGTTTGCTTAACGTGCAAGGAAAAGAAAGAGATTGCAAATAATGTTACGGTTACCAAAACCAAGGATGAGAAGCAATACGAGGTAGGTCAAGTTATTGTCCTTGAGAATATATTCTTTGAATTTGACAAGAGCGTTATTCTTCCTCAGTCTTTTGTTGAGCTTCATAACCTTCTCTCTCTTTTAAACAAGCATCCGAATATGAAGATTGAGCTTTCAGGTCATACCGACAACAAAGGCTCTGACAAATATAACGCTAACCTTTCCCTAACCAGAGTTAAAGCTATTTACGATTACCTTACGTCTAAGGATATATCATCCAAACGCCTACAATACAAAGCCTACGGAGCAAAACAACCAATTGCCGACAACAAAACCGAAGAAGGAAGAGCAAAGAATAGAAGAGTAGAATTTAAAATCTTAGAGTTATAATGAGCAAAATACAGATATACCCCTTTATTGACCAAAGAATTGAAAATTACTGTCAAGAGCATGTAAGCCAAGAGCCAGAAATTTTAGAAGAACTTGATAGAAAGACCCATCTTCGTTTCGTGCGTCCAAATATGATAAGTGGAAATTGGCAAGGCACATTCCTAAGGATGATTTCCAAGATGATTAATCCAAAAACCATTCTAGAAATTGGCACCTTTAGCGGATATGCTACAATTTGCCTTGCAGAAGGTTTGCAAGAAGGGGGACTAATTCACACCATAGAGAAAGAAGAAGAATATGAAGACTTCCTTAATGAAAGCTTCGAGAAATACAATAAAAACAAAATCAAACTCCATATAGGTAAAGCCATAGATATTCTCCCAACAATAGAAGAAGAGTTTGATTTAATCTTTATAGATGCCGACAAAGCCTCCTACGATGCCTATTATAATATATGTATTGAAAAACTACGCAAAGGAGGGATAATCATAGCCGACAATATTCTCTGGTACGGCAAAGTAGGTCTAAGCCCAATGCCACAAGACAAGGAAACCCTTGCAATTAATCAGTTCAACAACCTAATAACTCAAGACTCAAGAGTAGAAAATGTAATCATCCCCATAAGAGACGGACTTATGATGGGAAGAAAACTGTAATTTAATGGTTAACGGTTAATGATTAATGGTTAATTTCCAATAATTAGCAGTTAATCTCCAACAATTATGAGAAGATGTTTCATGGCTGTTAGTCGCAGCGTCCATTTTGTCTATTAGGTCTATTTTGTCCTTGAACTAATTGCTGCCTTCCTTGAACTAAATTTAAGAGTCACCAAATTAACTCCCACCGAAATTAGAGTTAATCCAAGCAAATTTAGAGTTAACCTAAGCAAAATTAGAGTTAGTCTAATTTTACGCAGATGGAGTTTGCAAAAAAGCAAAGTAAACCAAAGGGAAATCCACTAAGGTTTAATTATTTGGAATGTTTGATTGATAATGATTAAGAAAGCTTTAAAGAACAGTAGCTGAAATTAGAGTTAATCCAAGTAAAATTAGAGTCAATCCAAGCGAATTTAGACTGACTATGTATTTATTTCGGAAACTATGTATTTTAAACCTGTAGTTTTCCTTTTCTCTTTTCTGGTTTTTCTCTACCAACCAAAGGAATTATTATAAAAGATATTGTTATATGGATTTATGCTATTGTGCATTAGTCCCATTGGGTTTAGACCATAACCATTGTAAAGCATGGTTGAATAAGGGTTGTTTGACTCTATATAGGTAAAGCTTAAATTCAAGAAGGAGTTCTTTGTGATTTCATAGGTCATGTTGGCATTGAAACCGTAGGTGTATAAACCTTTACTTGAATTAGATGTTTTTAAACTTGACATAGGGTTGGAGACATCATAGAAGGCTGTGACGGAAAGGTTTAGGTTTGGATTTAGTTCAATATCCATTCCCATGTAAGCAGCTGTCCGTTTGTAGTGATCGGAGTATGGTGCCCTGTCTTCGACTCTGTTGCAATAGGAATTACCTCTTACCCAAGTGTCCCCTGTGAGGATTCCTGCTCTAACATAGGCTTTTTCATTTACCTTTATTCTAATCGATGGTGCAATGTAGGTTGATGCGAATCTCTCCCCAAAGAATCCAGTTCCAAAGCCTGCACCCATAGAGATATTGTATTGGGCTGGAGAGTAAACTTCTTTAAATAAATAATTAGTATCTTGGAGCGAACTTATGGTGTCTTTCGATGACATAAGATTTTCTTTTTGTGCAAAGAGAGCTACAAAAGAGAACATTAAAACGCCGAAACAAATTATCTTTTTCATGATAAGGTAACGCAAAATTTATCTGTTTATTCTACCATTTTAATTTGTTAGAAAAGAAGTCAAAATAATATGATACAGTTAGCGAGATTACATATTGAGTCGGAGATGAAGGAACTTTTTGTTTCAAATAATCGAAAGAAGAGTTAGTATTGTTTATTCCTGCTTCAAGATACCTTGCAGAGAAGTCATGATTATAGTCATATAATGGAGTAAGACTGTACTGATAGTTAAGCATAAATTGGAAACTCTTATATTCAAAACCAATGCCTATCTCTGCACCAGCGTCAATCAAATTTGTACCATCTGTTTCAAAGGTTGCATCGTAGTCAGTTGTCGATAAACCATGAATAGAGTAATCATAACCGATATAACCATTAACTGATGATGGAGAAGATGTTTGCTCATGTTGAGTTCTTGGTAACGACTTTTCTCCATAGTGGTCATTGAAATAAGTTGTTCCCGATACACCAACTCCAATATAACCCCCTATTTGCGTTAAAAAACGCCAATCGTCACTAAGTTCATATTTCCAAACAACATCTATTGGCAATTGAACATAATATGCTTGGCAATCGATTTCAACGTCCTGCAATTCATTACCCAAGTTTTGAGTATTTAGCTTATAACCCTTTGAAGTAAAAATCAAAGAAGGTTGCAAAAACCAAGAACCAGAAAGCTGAACTTGGGACGTAAACCCAAGACTAAAACCATATTTAAAAGGTTTTGTATCTGTAAACCCAACATAGTCTAAATTTTTATCATAAAAAGCGAGTCCATTCATAACATCTAAACCATTAGATGAAGTTAAATCACTCATATTATACCCAACCCTAACTCCAAAACGAGTTTGAGGAGCTTTATTACGACGTTGAGCATTCGTTTCTATTGCACAAACAAGCAATATTAGAATTGCCACAGCTGATATAAAATTCTTTTTGTTCATATTTTCTATTGCAATAAGTTTGGTTTGCAAATATAAGATTTCTTTATGAAACTAAGTATAAAAGATAGAATAAAACTGTAAAATTGGTTAGAATTATTATCTTTGCACCCATATAATGGAAAACGAAAGACGAGAACTTTTTAAAGCTTTGCTAATACCCGCAAGCTTCGTTTTATTACTTTGGAGTATAAAAATACTTGAAACAATCTCAGGTATTTCATTATCGGATTATGGGCTTGAGCCTCATACTTTCAAAGGATTACGAGGAATTATAACCATGCCTTTACTACATGCTGATTTTTCTCATCTCTCTTCCAACACTCTTGCTTGCCTTGTACTTCTGTTTGGATTATATTTATTCTATAAAAACTCAGCCTCAACCATATTTTTAATATTATACGTTTGCTCAAACTTTGCCACTTGGATAATAGGAGAAAGTGGAACAATACATATTGGAGCCAGCGGATTGGTATATTGCTTGTCTTGGTTCCATATCGTAAGTGGACTTATAAAGAAAAACAAGCAACAGGCAGCATTTGGACTCTTAGTTATATTTCTTTATGGTTCTGTGATATGGGGTATATTCCCTATGTTTCAACCAAGCCCCCATATCAGTTGGCAAGGACATTTAGGAGGAGCAATCACAGGCTTAGTGTTTGCTATTTACTATCGTAAAAAAGGAATAACAAATCCCCAAGAAGATGAAGACGAACCATCAGATGAAAATCCTTATTGGTTAGAAGACACAACAACAAATAATAAAGAGAATCAATAATCAAATCAATAAAAAAAGGAGTGATTATTAGTCACTCCTTTGAAACGAAATTAAACTATAATAAGATTTTATAGACAACCTTCATCATATGCTCTTTCACCATGAATTGCAAAGTCTATTCCATCTATTTCTGTTTGTTCTGATACTCTAACTGGTGTAAATTTATTAATTAACCAAAGTATCACGTAAGTAAATACAAATCCGTAAACTGATGCTAATGCTACAGCTACAACTTCTTTCCAGAAGAATGAAGCATCACCAAATAATAAACCATCAGCTCCTGCTGGATTTACTGCTTTTGATGCAAAAACTCCAAGTAATATTGTACCTAACAATCCACCAATTCCATGAACTCCCCATACGTCAAGGGCATCATCCCATTGTCTTTTGTTTTTCCATTGAACGGCAAGATAACAACCTGCTCCTGCTACTAATCCAATTATAGGTGCTGACCATAATGGAACAAATCCAGCACAAGGTGTTATTGTTGCTAATCCTGCTATGGAGCCTGTTAATACTCCAATTAATTTTGGTTTTCTATCTCTTATCCATTCTATTAATAACCAAGCTACTAATGCAAATGAAGCAGCAACGTCTGTATTTAGAAATGCGTTAGCTGTAGTTCCATCAACTTGTAATTCGCTACCAGCATTGAAACCATACCAGCCAAACCATAATAAACCGCTACCAATAGCTACAAGAGGAATACTGTTAGGTGTTGAATTTTTATCTACTCTGGCTCCAACAAATAAAACAGATGCCAAGGCTGCAAATCCTGCTGTTGCATGAACAACAATACCTCCTGCGAAGTCTAATACTCCCCATTCAGCAAGAATTCCACCGCCCCATACCATGTGGCAGAAAGGATAGTAAACTAAGAATTGCCATGCTGTTAGGAATATAAAATAAGCTTTAAATGAAATACGATTTACAAATGCTCCTGTAATAAGGGCTGGAGTGATGATTGCAAACATCATTTGAAAGGCAACAAATACATATTCTGGTATTTTTCCATTACCTGCAAATGCAGTTGATGGTGTTATTCCATTTAAGAAGCATTTGTTGAAGTTACCTAATATTCCCCAAAAGTCAGAACCATCTGCAAGAGAACCGCTAAAGCAAAATGAATATCCTACAATAAACCAAAGTACTGTTGACCAACCTAACGATACAAAACTTTGAATCATAATTCCCAATATATTTCTCTTTGAGGCTAATCCTCCATAGAAAAAGGCTAATGCTGGGGTCATTAGCATAACAAGGCTTGTACATACAAGCATAAATCCTGTTGAACCTGAATCGAACATTTTTTTTTAGATTTTAGTTATTAATAATATTGTTTTTTTGTTTGATTTACAAAGAAATTCCAGTACCAACAGTAAAATAAGCTTTGTTAGCATAAGGATTGAAAATTAGTTTTGTATTTATTGGTAAAGAGAAAGAATCTGTAATTTTTAAAGCTTTTGTTGCTCCCATACCAAGATTAACAAATGCAAAACCTTCATTACCATAGAATCCATTTACAACTGTTGTTTCAATTACATCAAGAGGTGAAATATTGTCTACTCTATAACCACCATTGAAAGCAAAGCCAGCAAAGAAGCTAAAGCTTGTATTTATTTTTTCACAAGTTGGGTTATATGACACTTCTCCGTATGTAGAGAAAACATTATCTCCATCAATATTTTTTGCATCAGCACCATAGAAATTCATATATACGGCAGCAGATAAAGGTAAGTTTTTTAATCCATTGAAAATTAATCCTCCTTCAAACACATGAGATGTTGTGTTTTTATCGTAGTCAAAATATTTAAAAGGAGCATTATCTTGAGGAAAAGCATAATCCGTAACAATAACAGTAAACATATCTTTCAAGAAAGTATATGAAACATATAAATCCAATTCTTGAGAGTTAAGTTCTGATGTTGAGAATGCACCCCAAACTCCTACGTTTAAGCCTTTCCAACTGTACTTGATTCCAGGTTGAATACTTGGTACGTTTTTACCTAATGCTTGACCACGCCAAATATATCTACTTTGAAAGTCTGTAGATATAGAGAAATTGCTCTGAGCCTTAAGATTAGTTGCTGCACATAAAAGAACAGAAACTACCATAAATAATAAAATCTTTTTCACCATTTTTTGATTTTAGTTAGTAAATAATTGTAATTTTCGGTTGCAAATATATAATAGATAAAATCTAATAAGTGTATGTTTTTTCTCTTATGTGTCATTTCTCAACACAAAAAAGTGTAATAATTTATCTGTAATATGAGTAATGATATGTAAAATGCATTATTAATGCTTTGAAATATATTTATTTAACTAATTGTTCTATTTGCATTGTTGTCTTACTTTTTTTTTGTAAATTTGTGCCATATTTAATGATAAAAAATGAAAGCTAGACATATCAAAACACTATTATTAGTATTATTACTTACTTTCAGTGGACTAAATCACTCCATTCGAGCACAAGGGAAAGGTCAAAGAAAAACCGATGATAATGAAAAAAAGGCTATGGAATGTTATTATAAGGGCGATTATCAAACAGCTTGTGAACATTTCATAAAAGCCAATAAGATAAAGTCAAATATAAAATCATCTAAATTAAACCTTGCAATTTTTCTATTTTTTCTTATTGATGCAATAGGATTATTTCTTTTTCTTTATTTGGAAAAACAAAGAGCTTATAAAAAACTTGTAAGAAAGAACATGGAATGGGCTACAAGGACAAATAAAATGAGGACTTTAGATAAAGATAATGGAGAATTTGACACAAAAGAACAACAAATACTAACAAAGCTAATAAATCTCTTTACAAATGAGAAAATATATCTTAATAGTGAATTAAATATAAATGAAATAGCAAAGCAATTAGGGACAAATCGTTCAGTATTATCAAAAATTATCAATACATATTTTAATAAAAATTGTCCTGCTCTTTTAAATGAATATAGAATAAATGAAGCTGTAAAATTATTAATGGATACCAAAACCCGTAACTATAAAATGGAAGTAATAAGTGAGATGTGTGGATATAATAATAGACAAGTCTTTCATTTAGCATTTAAAAGAGAAACAGGAGTAACGCCAAACGATTTTCGTACGATGGCAAATAGTAGAGATATTAATGAAGAATAGAACAGAAAATGTTTTGCTTAATAATTGATTTATCTTTATTGCCAAGAAATCAAACGGAATCTTTATGAAAAAAGAGTTAATATATTTGCAATTATATTAACTCTTTTTCAATTTATATTAAGTATAAATCCAAATATACTTAGTCTTTTTTCTAATAACTAAATCACTTGGTATTTTCTTACTGAACAATTAGTTTCTCTGTCTTGCTATTATTAGCATTCTTTATATTTATAATATAAATACCTTTTGATAGTTTTGTTAGATCTATTGTTTGTTCTATTTTACCATTTAAAGGATTATTTTTTGTAGTGTTTATTGTTCTTCCTTGAATATCGTTAATGATAATTTGTGTTTCTCCACTAATACCATTTATTATAAGTTTAGTTGAACTTGTTGCAGGGTTAGGATAGAGTTGAATATTTAATTGGTTATTGTTTACATTACTTAATCCTGAA
>JBAZSY010000008.1:0-434 GCA_041662185.1 Bacteroidales bacterium | reverse complement strand
TATTTCTTCTCCATAATATGTTCCTGCGGCATTAGTAATATATGCTTTAGCATAAGTTGTAGATGGATAAAATGTTGTTATAATTGTATCAAAAGAGGTCATTCCACTTGTGTAAGGAATAATTACTTTATATGCATTAGTATCATCAATAAATGTATTTGTAGTATTTGAATAAACAAATCCTAATTCAATATTACTTGTTGCATAACCTGTACTTAATAAAGTTCCATTTAAAACCGCACTTGAATTGGTTATACCACTAGCCTCATTAGTTAATACTTCTCCTAAAGTAACAGAATCTGTTGTGAAAGTATCAATTGTTGAATATGTTGTGCCTTCTGTTTGTGTTGTAACAAAAGCTCTAACATTATATTTTGTATTAACTGAAAAGCCTGATAATAAATAATTGAATTGAGTTCCTATAGATGTTGTAA
>JBAZSY010000007.1:0-131130 GCA_041662185.1 Bacteroidales bacterium | reverse complement strand
TAGAACATGAATATCATAAGGTAGGAGTATTTAATCCAGAATGGGAGATATATCATAGTTTAAATCCAAAGAAATTTGAACATATTACAGGTTATTATAGAGAAGAATTGGCAAAAATAATTCTTGATGGGGTTAAATCTAAAAGAGTAAAAATATATGATATCCGAAAGAGAGAGATTTCATTGGATAGTGTCATCAAGAATGTAATAGAATTTGAACAAAAAGAATTTGGTCATACACTAAAGAAAGATTCTGTATTTGATTTTATTTATCCTTATATCTCTGCTTATTCTTTTGAAGAATTTATAAACTACAATTACAAAACTCTTGCTTTAGGAAAGGAAGTAAAAGCTTATTGCCCAACACTTGTTCGTTACAAAAGTTTTACTGATCAAAAGTTAGATACTGTCCAATTACAACTATTTTGGCTTTTCCCAGAAAACGAAACTCTTGAAATGGCTACAAAACAAAAAGACAAATTAGGAGGAAGTGATTTTAATATTCCAGATACAGTAATATCTCTTCAACCATTAAAATATCCTGTTCAAAATCCTTATACAACATCATTATTTCAAAAAGCTAAGAATAGAGAGGCTTGTGTATTAAAAGCTGATGGCTCAAGATTTAAAGCACCAAAGGAAATTGAAGACTTGTTTATTATAAGAAAAACAATTCTAATCGAGAATGATGAAACAGGAACGAGTGAAAAGAAAGAAGTAACAAGTGATATTTTACCAGAGGATATTAATAACATTCGCATAGGAGAAACTTGGAGCATAAATAGACAGACCTTATTAATAAAGAAACAAGTAAAATATATTATTCCTCTACTTGACCCAGATGATAGAGGATTTCTTCAACTTGGAATAAGAATACAATGAACAAGAAACTCTCACTCTTAGAACTAAATCGTATAAGTACTGAAGAATTTAAAACCTCTAAGAAGTTGCCGTTAGTAATAGTTCTTGATAATATAAGAAGTATGAATAATGTTGGCTCTGTGTTTAGAACTTCAGATGCGTTCCGTGTTGAGGAAATATTCCTATGTGGAATAACTCCAACACCTCCTCATAGAGAGATAAATAAAACAGCATTAGGCGCAACAGAAACAGTACAGTGGCAATATAAGCCAACGACTAAAGAAGCTGTTGAAGAATTAAAATCAAAAGGCTATAAAATATATAGTATAGAACAAGCATCAGAAAGTATAATGTTAAATGAATTTATTCCTCCAAAAGATAATCCAATTGCAATAATTATGGGTAATGAAGTTGATGGCGTAGATCAACAAGTAATTGATTTATCAGACTCTGTAATAGAAATACCACAGTATGGAACAAAGCATTCATTAAATGTTTCTGTTACTACTGGAATAGTAGTTTGGGATATCTTCTATAAATTAAAACTAAAATTAGACTAATTAGACTAAAATTTTTTCAAGAAAGTTTGGTAATAACAAAAAACATTGTATCTTTGCACTCGCTTTGAAGGGTAATTACTTCATGGAAATTGGTTCGGTAGTTCAGTTTGGTTAGAATACATGCCTGTCACGCATGGGGTCGCGAGTTCGAGTCTCGTCCGGACCGCCAATTAAATACAAAGTAAAAGAGTCTTAATCATAGGACTCTTTTATTGTATATAATAGATACGAATTAAAGGATTAGTTCGTTTTAATGGAACTTACTTATGGGCTTGGTTTGGTTTTGACAGCAACGCAAATGGGTAAGTAAGCATGCAGGCACACGTAATAGCCGCCTTAAAAAGGGTTACAAAACAAATAATTGGCGAAGAAAACTACGCTTTTGCTGCTTAATCGAAGTTTAGTAGATTAGCTTAATCCATGTCATTGGCATGGAGCAAGACGTTCCTCCAAGACCTCCGCTCTACGGTCGAAGATATAGGGACGCACGCGAGATAGAGATAGTCATAGCAAAGCTTTGGTGCAATGATGAAATTAAAGAAGATAAGGTTAGAATTGGGTGTTTGTTTCCGTTTCTTTCACGAAAAACAATAACAAAATAAGCATGTAGAAAACTTATGTATTTCTTGTTTGGACCAGGGTTCGACTCCCTGCAAGTCCACTTATAATGAGCTAATTGTTTTATTTAAGGCAGTTAGCTTTTTTTGTTTTCTCTAAGCTTGTAATTGATTCCCTATTTTTGTTTATTTGTTAAGCGACATTGAAAACTTAACAATAATTTAACATACACTTAAGACCAATGTATGAGTAGTTTTGCTCTCTTTATGCAAAAAAATCATAGAAAGCATTGTTTTATAATTGTTTTTTATAACTTTGTTGCATCAAAATAACCTTGGTATGAAAATAAGATACCTATTTGAAGCGAAAAATACGCAGAAATTCCAACTGTAAAGATAAAATAAACATAAAAATACAATAAAGTTTCTTTATAAGGAAACAATATTGTATTTTTGCCGTTATAAACAAACTAATTATATTATGCAAGAAGCAAAGTTTGATGTTGTTTATTCAGAAGATGCAAAGTCTTTTTTGCATAGAATTGACGAAAAAACAAGGATAAAGATACTTGAAAACATTGATAAAGCTACAAAACTAATAGACCCAAAATTATTTAAAAAACTAAAAGGCAATATTTGGGAGTTTAGGACACTATACAATAATAAAAAATATAGAATACTTGCATTTTGGGATAAAGAGAATAAGAAAAAAACTTTGGTAATTGCCACACATGGATTTATTAAAAAGACAAGTAAGGTACCACAAAAAGAAATAGACAAAGCAAACCAAATAATGAAGATATATTTTGAAGAAAAACAATAAAACTATGAGTAAGAAATTTTATACTCACGATGAAATTTTAAATGAGTTTATCGGAGAAAAAGAAACCCCAGCAAGGATTGAATTTGATATGAATGTAGAATTATTTTTGGTAGGTAGGAAGATAAAAGAATTAAGAGAAGCAAAAGAAATGACACAGGAAGATTTAGGCAAATTGATAGGAGTACAAAAAGCCCAAATCTCAAAAATAGAGAACGGCAACAACTTAACAATCTCAACCATTGCAAAGGTATTTAAGGCGTTGGGATTAACTTTAAAACTTCAAATAGAAGATAATAATATGACTGTTACAACATGTTAATAGTCTTCTTAGAGTAATACATGAAAATATAATAAATTCAATCACTTATAACGTTTTTAGCCTACTTTTCGAGTATTACGCAAATGGTATAAGGACCCCACGAGCGAATCAAAGACAAAAGATAGTTCAGGGACTTCATGAAATAGGAAAAGAATTTATTTCTGTTTGTTAGTTATTGTTTGACTGAATACAACAAATAGAAACGGAGGAGGGGAAAACCCTCCTTTTTTTTATTTTCTCTAAGCTTGTAGTTGATTTCCTATTTTAGTTTGTATGTTTGTTAAGCGACATTGAAGACTTAACATTAATTTAACATAGGCTTAATACTGAATTAATGTGTAGAGCAATTATTATATCTAATTTTGCACCCTCTAAAAAATATTAAATACTCAAATTATGTTTGGACTCGAGCCATCTATTTTTATTCTCTTTATTGCTTGTGTAGTTTGTGCTATAATATTTGAATTTATTAATGGATTTCACGATACAGCTAATGCTGTAGCAACTGTAATTTATACAAGAACATTAAAACCACGTATTGCTGTTCTTTGGTCAGGACTTTGGAATTTTCTGGGAGTTTATCTTGGAGGTATAACTGTTGCAATGGCAATAATGCATTTATTACCTCTTGATGTATTGATTGAACAATCAATGAGTTTAAGTGTGTCTTTAATTCTCACTCTACTAATAACTGCAATTATTTGGAATATTGGAACTTGGTATTTAGGACTTCCTTGTTCCAGTTCTCATACATTATTGGGTTCAATCTTTGGTGCAAGTTTAGCTTTAGCTTATGTTACAAATACTGGTGTTGCGAATTTGCCATGGAAAAAATTAGAAGAGGCAGGTTTGTCCTTATTAGTTTCTCCATTATTTGGTTTTTTCTTGGCAATAGGATTAATGTTCTTATTTAGTATCTTTGTTAAGAAGAAACGATTTTTTGCTCAAGCAGATAAAAATAAAAAGCCTCCATTTTTGGTAAGATTGACTTTAATATTAACATGTACTTCAGTAAGTTTTGCTCATGGTTCAAATGACGGACAAAAGGGAGTTGGTTTGATGATGATTATTTTAATTTGTTTCTTGCCAGCTAAGTTTGCTATTGACCCTGCAAAAAATCCTGCTTCAATGGGTGGTAATCTTGATCATATAATGTGGGCATATAATAAGGTTGACTACTCTAAGATACCTGTCAATGATACAGTGCTTGTGAATAAATCTAAACATAGTTTAATTAGACTAAAAGAAATTTCTTCAATACTTAGTGATCCAGAGGTAAATACTCATAAGTATAATTTTGAGATCAGAAAAAATATTTTAATCCTTGAATCTGCTTCAAAGGTAATATTAAGTACAGATCCAACTGACGCAAGAGTGAAGAGTGAATTGAAACAAAACATTAAACAATTAAAATCATATACAGAATTTGTCCCATGGTGGGTAATGCTTCTTGTATCTCTTTCTTTAGGTATGGGAACAATGATTGGATGGAAAAGAATTGTTGTGACGATAGGAGAAAAGATTGGTAAAAAACATTTGAGTTATGCTCAAGGAGCGAGTGCAGAAATCGTTGCAGCAAGTACAATTGCAGTTTCAACAATGTTAGGTTTACCAGTAAGTACAACTCATGTTTTATCCTCAGGTATAGCCGGAGCGATGTCAACCCGTGGAGGGATTAAGAATATTCAAGCAGATACAGTAAAAAGTATACTTCTTGCATGGGCATTAACAATACCAGTAGCTGTAATTATTTCAGGAGGCTTATTTCTATTTATTAATTGGATTCTGAAGTAAGACTATGGCTTAATGTAAAATTCCTATAGGATAAACTTGTTCCATATATATTTATATTTTCAGAAATTGGTTCTATAACGAATAGCGTAGGTAATAGAAATTAAGTTTAGCCGATAAGAAATAAATTCTTCTTGGAATTAAAGCAAGTCTTTTTGTAAGGAAACTTGATATAATTCTATCAAAAGTAAAACCCTTTTGTGGAGACATAGAACTAATCTTCAAAACAATATTCGGATAATTTTTAAACAACAAAACATAAAACAAAATAGTCTACCAATTATCTTGATAGCCTATTTGTTATTTAGAATATTTCTCTAATACCCAATCCCAACATCTATCGTTTCCATTTAACATGTCTTCAATTGTTGTTTGGATATTAATTTCCGGTACAATTGAAGTCTCATTACATTTGGTTGTGTCCGGTCTATAAAAAATTTTATGACTAATGAATCCTTGTATATTAGTATTTGGGAGTTCCCAAGTTAATAAATCCCCATAATTACAAGGTTTATAGGAACTCTTACTTCCAATAACCTTTCCTATATTATTATCTACAGCTAACATTATTAATAATCCTGCGCTACTAAATGTTTTTGGGCTTTGAATAAAAACAACATTACCCCTATATATCTTATTTTTATCTTTATTTAATTGAAAATAATCTTCCATATTATTAAAGAAAGATGAATCATTATTTTCAAAATTAAACTCATTATCACCATATAATCTACCTTTCTCTAATTCCTTATTCTCTTTTTCAAATATATCTTTATATTCCTTAGCCATTATAGGAAATTGTTCTTCCCATAAATTAGAAATTCGTATTTGAGATGATAATGATTTCATCTCATCATAAGGCTTTAAATATGATAAAAGCACATCACATAATCTACTATTTCCTCCTCCATTATTTCTTACATCTACTACCAATGTATTAATATTCTCTTCTCCCATTTTATCAAACATACTTGCAACTAAAGTATCAAAACGTGGAACTTGAGATAATTCCCTTTCCATTTCTTCAGTAATCTTAGTATTTCGTGCATTAAGTTGATATCTTATATCACTATTATCAGTACATTTATTAAATTGTAAATAGCATATGCTTTCCTCTGGTAATATAGAATATGAAAATGGCTTTTTGTTTTCTATTGTAATTAGATCTTTTGAGTCTTTCGTTTGTAATGATACATAATTTATGGTTTTAGAAGACATTGGTTTTAAAATTATATCATTTGTGTCTTTAAACGAAATAATCAAAGATGAATCTTTCATACAATATGGAATATATCTCCATGGATCATAAAATTGCATGTATACTTTTACTTTATCATAAAAAGAAGTTTCATTATCACTACTAATTTGACTTCTAAAACTTTCTACTATTTTTTCTATTGGCTGATGATTTATTTTTATAATTTTCTTACCTAAATAAGACTCATAGTTTTTATCAATTAATTGTAAGTAAGTACCATTCTCATCAAAAAACAAAGAAAAAGGATAAATATAATTTTTGTCTAAATTAGGCATAACACCTGTGTGACCATCATTTATTAATGATGCAATAGACTGTAAATATACTTTTAAATTATCAGTTAAATTACATTTAGCAATCCATTTATATCCTTCTTTACTTATACTATCAATATTTATTGAGGAAAATCTTCCGGGGGCAAATTCAGGATGAGTAGTTTTAAGTAAATCAATATAAAGGAGAAAATCCTTTTGATAAATATTTCCATTAATATATTGATTAGAGTTAATTACAAGACTATCAGTATATACATTATAATTCTTGATGTTTTGTGCTTGTAATGGTAATAAGCCTACAATCATTATGCTTATTATGGTAAAGAAATATCTTTTTAGCTCATTCATATTCTTATCTGTATTTTATATTATAGAAGTAAAATTATAATTAAAGTCACAAAGATATAACTAATTTTATAATAACAAATAAAAAAAAGAAGTCTTTCTGAAATTAAAGCAAGTCTTTTGCTAAGGAAACGGGATATAATTCCAGTGAAAGCAAGTTTTGTTGTTAGGAAACTTGCTTTAAATTGTAGTACGATGCACATCGTAGCATCTTTACGATGGGTATCGTGGGGGTATTACGATGGGCATCGTATTTTTTATGATATTTTAAGGGGGATTCCTTTTACTTTTTGGTCTACTCTTTTGAACTTGAGTAAGTTTATAATGCAAAGATACAATATTTTTGGGAAATATCAATAGTTTTTATTGAATTATTTATGCAAAAAGGCTACCATAATTGATAGCCTTTTGTATGTGATATTAATTTGAATTTAATTGAGAACTTTTGGGGTTCGCAATATTCTTTTATCCTAATAGTTCTTTTACTAATTGAGATACTATTTTGTTATCTGCTTTTCCTGCAAATGTTTTTTGAGCATTTCCCATTACTTTACCCATATCTTTTGCTGATGTTGCACCTACTTCTGTGATTATGTTTTGTAAAGCTATGCGGATTTCTTCTTCACTCATTTGTTGTGGTAGGTATTTTTCTATTACTCCTACTTGAAACATTTCTACATCATAAAGATCTTCACGGTTTTGTTCTTTATACATTATAGCTGCTTCTTTTCTTTGTTTCACTAAACGTTGAAGAGTTGCTATTTCATCTTTTTCTGCTACCTCTCCTGTGAAGTTTTTATCTGTCTTTAATAAAAGAACAGCAGATTTTACGGCACGTAATGCTTCTAATTTTTCTTTTTCCTTTGCTAACATTGCTTGTTTAATGTCAGCATTTATTTTTTCTTCTAAACTCATGGTATATTTTTTTTAAAAGGAATTTAATGAGTTTAAGGTCTTTAATGTCCTTAATCTCTTTAATGTCCTTAGTTTTTATTCGTTTGCTTCTATTTCTTTTAGGTTTTCTTCTATCATTTCTCTAAGCATCTTGATTACATCATTATTATTAAATGGGATTCCATCAAGTGCTTCTTTTATTTCTTGGGTATCAAAAACAAATATATCTTTATCGGTTTTATAGGTTAAGATAAAATGTATTTCTTCACTTTGAGCAATAGTTAGGACAAAACAACCTGCTAAATCTCCCATTGGTGGACGATCTATATTATTATGTTCAAACCAGAATGTTAGTTTCGTTCCTTTACCTAGTTCACTTTCTATCTCAAAACCTCCATTACAGTTTTCTGCATTCATCTTAACAAGAGGTAAACCTAAGCCTACTTTTCTGGTTGTTCTTGTTGTGCTGTAAGGATCTGTTACTTTTTCTAAGAACTCCTTACTCATTCCTCTTCCATTATCTGTTATGCAGAACTTAAATATATTGTCTTTTACACTATCTATTATATCTAATTTAATAAGAGTTGAGTCAACAACAGTTGAGTTTTGTAATAAATCAAGTATATGAAGTGATAAGTCTTTCATCTTATTTATAATATATTTTCTATATAACGTCCTTCTTTTCCTCCTATTGCCAAGCGTATTTCTGCAAAATTTAATTCTTCAATAATAAGATTACAATATATTTCTCCTATTGAATCAATAAAATGTGCATCAGAGTCTTGAATAAATTGGAACTTCTTAAGGTAAGCATTCTTCTTAATAAAGTTTTGTTTTGTAACATGACGAGAAATCTCTAAAGCATCAGCTTTAATATCAGGAGGGATAAAACCAAGTTGAGAAGTTAAGCTATTAGCCGCTTTATTAACATGAGCAGGTATAAATAACCCATTTAATGAATGTACTTTATCATATATCTCATCTAAATCGGCATCAATAGCATTGATTAAAAGATACTCTTTTTGATCAATTATCTCTTCTTCTTCATTAACAACAAGCTGATAACCAAATCTATCTTCATCAAGTTCTATCTTTGGGAGCTTTTCATCAAGCCATAATTGAAACTTATCCAAACTCTCTTCATCTTCAAAAAATGATAAGCAATGAGCTTCTTCCTTTGAAGTTACTTCTGCTCCCATCAAAACAAGAATATTATTATCTTTACCTATCTTTTTTGCAAGTTTTGCGTTAAGAGTACAATTATGATCAGTTATTCCCAAGCATTTTATTCCCAATTCCTTTGCTTTTGCTATGATGTTAGTTGGACTCATTTCCAAATCACCACAAGGCGAAAGAACAGTATGAATATGTAAATCTGCTTTAAAGGATTGCATTTTTTAGTTAAACAGAGAATATATTTCCCCTGTTAATTCAAACGCTTCTTTATCGGAAGAAAGAATAGGAATACCTTCTTCATTGCTTTGTTCTATAGTATCTGGATTTGGTTCAAGATTTTTTACTAAAACAATACAAGCAAGTTCCTTTAATGAAGCAATTGCCATAATATTTTTATGTGTTTGTAATGTTATCCAGCACTGTCCCATTTCTGCATTACCCATAACATCACTTAAAAGGTCAGAAGTGTAACCACCATCGATTACTCTATCCATTCCTTTTTCCCCAGAAAGAATTCTTAGGTTTAACTTCTCTGCTAATTCTTTTACTGTCATAATAATTGTTTTTTTAGGTAAAAGGTAATAAGTAAGAGGTAAAAGGTAGATTACTTTTTACTTTTTATCTTTTACTTTTTACTTATTCTATTGAAATCTTGATTGTATTTCTTCTTTAAGAACTTCCATAGCTTGTTCCAAAGGGTTCTTTTTTCCTGCAAATTGTTCAAAAAGATTACCTACAAATCCTGTTGCACTAACTTTTTCTTCTGATTCTTGTTTTTTTGCTTGAACAGAATTGATAAGACTAATCATCTCTTCCTTAGCGTTTTTTATCAATGCCCAAGCTTGATTTGATATGTATAGTTGTTGAGAAAGGTTATGTTCAAATTCATCACGTATGTTTTTTACCATAACATCCTTCAATAGTTTTGAATCCATAGAAGGTTCATAGCAACGAAGTACAAGATTATCTGGGTTCATTCTTTCAAGAAAAAGAACCAAACGTTCATAAGCTTGTAATTGAATTGGAGTAACAACCTTGCGAGTTTCTGTTTCTTGAATCTTTTTTATCTCAAGTAATGTCTTTTTTTGTTCGTTTACAACAAACTGTTTTATTGATTGATTGTTGAAATAGCCTATTAATGCTATTGCACCTACAAAAGCTAAGGCTAAAATTACTGCTGTCCAAATCATGATATTTTCTTTTTTATGTTTTAATCTAATTTCAATACTGCTAAGAACGCTGATTGTGGAACTTCTACATTACCAATTTGACGCATTCTCTTCTTGCCTTCCTTTTGCTTTTCCAAAAGTTTACGTTTACGAGAGATATCTCCACCATAGCACTTAGCCGTTACGTCCTTTCTTACTGCCTTAACTGTTTCACGAGCTATAATCTTAGAACCAATTGCTGCCTGAATTGCAATATCAAACTGCTGACGTGGTATAAGTTCTTTAAGCTTTTCACACATCTTTCTGCCAAGTGGGTAGGCATTATCAACATGTGTTAGAGTAGAAAGTGCATCAACTGGATCTCCATTAAGAAGTATTTCAAGTCTTGCAAGCTTAGAAACCTTAAAGTCTAATGGGTGATAATCAAATGAAGCATACCCTTTTGAGATTGATTTAAGCTTATCATAGAAGTCAAAAACTACTTCTCCAAGTGGTAACTCAAAGGTAATTTCTGCCCTATCGCAAGTTAAATAGGTTTGATTTTTTAATATTCCACGCTTTTCTATGCAAAGTGTTAGTATAGGTCCTATATATTCTGCCTTAGTAATAATAGAAGCTATAATATAAGGCTCTTCTATGTAATTGATATAGTTAGGTTCTGGTAATCCAGAAGGGTTATATACGTTTATACATTCTCCCTTATTGGTATAGACCTTATAGTTTACGTTAGGAACTGTTGTGATTACATCTATATTAAACTCCCTTATCAATCTTTCTTGAACTATTTCCATATGCAAAAGACCTAAGAAACCACAACGGAATCCAAAACCTAAGGCTAAAGAACTTTCAGGTTCAAAGGTAAGACTGGCATCATTTAGCTGTAATTTCTCAATAGAATTTCTTAACTCTTCGTAATCATCAGCATCTATTGGATAAATACCAGCAAAAACCATTGGTTTCACTTGTTCAAATCCTTCAATAGCTGTTAAACAAGGGTTCTCTACTGTAGTAATAGTATCTCCTACTTGAACTTCTTTTGAAGTTTTTATACCCGACATAATATAACCTACATCTCCACAACTTAACGATTTACGAGCTTCAGGTTTAAGTTTTAATACTCCAACCTCATCGGTATTGTATTCTTTTCCTGTGTGAAAGAACTTAATCTTATCACCTTTTCGTATTGTTCCATTAAGAATTCTGAAATAAGATATAATCCCTCTAAATGAATTAAAAACAGAATCAAATATTAAAGCTTGAAGAGGTGCATCGGGATCTCCCTTTGGACAAGGTACTTTTTCTATTATTGTTGATAATATTTCTTCAATTCCAAGTCCTGTTTTACCACTTGCTCTAATTATATCTTCGTCTTTACAACCTATAAGTTCAATAATCTGATCACTTACTTCTTCTGGCATTGCGTTTTGCAAATCCATTTTATTAAGAACTGGTATTATCTCCAAATCATGGTCTAAAGCTTGATATAGATTAGATATTGTTTGAGCTTGAATACCTTGAGTTGCATCTACAATTAATAAAGCTCCTTCACAAGCAGCAATAGATCTTGAAACCTCATAACTAAAGTCTACGTGTCCGGCAGTATCAATTAAGTTCAAGAAATACTTCTCTCCCTTATAGGTATATTCCATTTGTATAGCGTGAGATTTTATTGTTATCCCTCTTTCCTTTTCCAAATCCATATCATCAAGGACTTGTGCTTCCATATCTCTCCCCGAAACCGTGTTGGTAAGCTCCAATAATCTATCTGCTATCGTACTCTTACCATGGTCAATATGAGCAATAATACAAAAATTTCTTATGTTCTTCATCGGCAATTTTTTCCTGTCAATGTCTGTGTTTTACAATTAACATGCAAATATACGAGAAAAAACAATACTTCATAAAAACGAAACTCATTTTAATCTAATATCTTTGGGAAAATTAGACGCTAAAATTCAAAATAAATAAGCTTAATTTTCAAGATAGTAGGTTAAGCGAATTGTTAAATAATCATTATTTTACTCAAATCGAAATTATTCATATTATATTTGCATCAACATAATTTAAGAGCAAGAAAAGTTATGAATACAACCTATATTTCTTATAATCTTATTCAAACAATGGCTTATTTACTAAGTCCTTATGAGGGAATTGAGCCATAGAAAGGGAAAAAGATAGGAAAAAGAGAAAAGAAAATGCTGAGATAGCATAGAGAAAAAGTAAAAAATCAAAGAAAATGATATTTAAAAACCACGAAAGGTGGTTATTTTTTTGCCCTTTTTTCATCAAAAACATCAGATTTTTTCCAAAAATAATGAGATTATTTTTTAAAAAGTTCTCACTTTTTTGGAAAATCATCTCATTTTGGCAAAAAAACACCAAAACTTGGCAAAAAATAAGATAGTTATTCAAGGTTATATTAAAATGTTGAAAGATTAACATAATAAGTCCTAATATTAACAAGAAAAAATCGTTATTCCAAAACTTAATAATTCGTAATTTTAAGAGGGTCAAAATATAAAAATTCTTAATCTATTTTGGCGAAAATCACTTTTCACAATATCTAATTGCATCATATTCCAATAAAAGAGGTTATAAAGTGATTTTGTTTTGGGTTTATTATTAACTTTGCATTCAAATTATGGCAGAAGGAAAGATAATAAGAACAACTGGTAGTCACTATACCATACGCACAAACGAAAATGAAATATTCGAATGTCGCATAAAAGGCAGCTTTAGGATGAAGAATATTAAATCCACTAACCCTATTGCCGTTGGTGATATAGTTGATTTCATTATGCCAACTCCTACAATTGAGGGTGTGATAACTAAGATTCACAACAGGAAAAATACACTTGTTCGCCGTTCAACCAATCTTTCCAAACGCTCACAAATCATTGCTTCAAATATAGATCAAGCTTTTTTAATAGCAACCATTGCTTTTCCAAGAACTTCAACAGGGTTTATAGACAGGTTTTTGGTAACAACAGAAGCACATCAAATCCCTACCATTATAGTTTTCAATAAGATTGATATTTATAATCAAGAAGCTCAAGAATTTGCTAATGAAATTAAAGCCATATATGAAAATATTGGTTATAAATGTATTGAAGTTTCTGCCAAAAGAGGAGATAATATTGAACAGTTAAGAGAGATAATGAAAGACAAGACTACGCTTCTTTCAGGACATTCTGGCGTTGGAAAGTCTGCTCTTATTAATGCAATTGACAATAATTTAAATCTTAAGACAGGACATATTTCAGAAGCTCATTTAAAAGGAATGCATACCACAACTTTTGCTGAGATGTTTCCGTTAAGTTTTGGTGGTGATATTATAGATACTCCAGGAATAAAGGAGTTTGGAATGTTTGACTTTAAGAAGGAAGAAGTAGGACTTTATTATCCAGAAATGAAAGCCCGATTGAAAGACTGCCAGTATTATAACTGTACTCATGAGCATGAACCTAAATGTGCTATTAAGGAAGCAGTTGAAAAAGGAGAGATAAGCATTGAAAGATATTCAAATTATCTAAACATAATGCATGGAGAAGAGTTGAAAATTGAGAAATGGGAAGATAAATAAGAGATGAGAATAGTTGTTCAAAGAGTAAAAAGGGCAAGTGTAAAGATAGATAACAACATTAAAAGTTCTATTTCAAAAGGAGTTTTAGTGCTTTTGGGGATTGAAGATGAAGATAATGACGAAGATATTTCTTGGCTTTGCACTAAGATATGTAAGTTAAGGATATTTGATGATGAGAATGGAGTGATGAATTTGCCCATAACCGAGATTGGAGGAGAAATATTATTAGTAAGTCAATTTACACTTCATGCAAGCACAAAGAAAGGAAACAGACCAACATATATTAAAGCTTCAAAGCCAGAGGTTGCAATTCAAATATATAAACGCTTTATTTCTGTCTTAGAAAAAGAGTTTGGCAAAGAAATAAAGACAGGAGAATTTGGAGCAGATATGGAAGTTGAATTAATAAACGATGGTCCTGTAACCATAATTATTGACAGTAAAAACAGAGAATAAAGATATGGAAACATTAATATTAGTATTTATAGTAAGTTTTGTAGTTCTTGCTCTATGTTTTTGTTTTATTGGCATTAAGATGTTTTTTAAAAAGAACGGAGAATTCAAGAAACAATGTTCGAGTGTTGACCCTTTAACAGGAGAAAGAATTGGTTGTACATGTGGAAACAGTTCAGTTTATAATGAATGTAAATCATCAAAAAAACACCAACCTTTGGAAATCAACAAAGAATTTATGGACGAAATAAAGTAAGAAAGAAATCATTTTATTTAGTTCAATAAAGATTTTCTTACTTTATCATTAAACGCTTTCGTTATCTTATAGTTATGTTTTCTTATTAAGTAGTTTGCTCTTGCATAACCACCAAAATAAGTTCCACTTAACATTCCTGCACCACCTAAATAGGCTGTTAAATAATAAGCATTATAAGCTTCATACACTCCAAATGTCAGAATTGAAGCATTCATAACAAAACATGCAATTCCTTCTATTGGATATCCTGCATATAAATGTCCCAAACCAGGAAAATAAGATAAAACCTTCCCTAATTTTTCACTTTTTTGCTTGGGTATTTTGGCATAAATATCATCTATTAGTCTTGCATCTATTACTCTTGTTGTATTATCTTTATTACCTTCTTCAAGTGTCTTTACCCACTGTTTTGCTTTTATTTTTGCGTCTTGATATCTTGATAATTCATTATAAACAAATACCTGTATCAAAAGAGTATTGGTAGCTTTACTACTATCAATGTTAAGATACATATCTTCAATTGTTGATGATGCTTTTTCAAACTCTCCATTTAGATAGTAACATAACATCTTTTCATAATAATAAGTTTCTTGTTGTTCTGGAGTTAATGAAAAGGTTTGTATTCGGTCTAAGGTTTGTGATGCTTGTAAATAATTATTACTCTCTTTATAAGCAGTAGCTTTTTTAAAGAGAGCTTGATTTTGGTCTTGCTTAGATGTAGAATTATATACTATTCTTTCATATTCAAGTGACGCATTCTTATAGTCTTTTTGCTCAAAAAGCTTATCTGCTATGGCAAATATTGAATCTTGTGCATTAATTAAAGATGGTACGCAAAGGAATATGAATGTTATAAAGTATTGTAATGTTCTGTTGATTATTGAAATCCTCATAATATATTTTTACTGATGTTATGCTTCCATATATATTTCCAACATAAAAAACTGCACCTATTGTACCAAAAAGAATAGTTTTCCAATTCATTATGCCATTCTTTACCCAGTTCTCTGCTGTTATTGTTCCTAATGAACCTATTAATAGAAATGATGAGATGCCTTCTCCATAGTTTCCTGCATAAACTTTTCCTAATCCTGGTACTATTGCTGATGCTATTCCTGCAATCCATGGCGATTTGTACTTATGTGTTGTTAGATTATTATATATTTCTTTAAGAGCTTTTTCTTCTTCTGTTAAGGTAAAGTCCTGATAAGTAAAATTCTGACTATAATATTGATATTTATCATAGTCTCTTTCTAATAATGCCAACCCTGCTCTTTCATAATGGTAGAGTTCTTTAAAGGTTTTTGTTGTGTCTGAGAATGTTTTTAGTATATCATTAGCTTTTGAATAGTTACCTATATGTGCATTACTTAGTGCATTAAAGAAAATTGATTTAGGATATAGTGTTGATTCTTTAGATACTGAATCAAAGAATAATGATGCCTTTTCCAATTGTTTTGAACTATAATATGTCCATCCCTTAAGGTAATTAATACTATCGCTTGTTGATTTTAAATTAAAATAGTTATTATTTGGATTATTTATAAGAGTCAATGCATCGTCTTTCATATCATTTCCTATAAGATACAATGCAAAGTCAAAGTCTTCCTGTGCATATTTTATTGATTGTGCTTGTTGTGTATTAGCACAAAAAACAAAGATTATAAGAAATAATAGGAATGGTTTTAATAAATTCATTTTACAGTATCTTTATTATGTTTTGGTACTATTCTATACCTTTCTACTGTTTCATGTATCTTTCCATCTGGAGCATCGAAATAATATGATGGTTTATCGGCTAAAGATATTCTTGTACATCTTGTTAATCTATCTGAGGTAAGAAAAGTTCCTTTCACTATTCCATACTCTTTTATAAGCTGTTTGCTGTATTCTGAACAAGAAGGATTGAATGCACAGTCTCGAGATAATTGTGCACTTATATGTTTCTGATATAAATACATTGAAAAACTAAGAATATGGTATAGGGGATTATAGGTTTTCTTACCTTCTCTAAAGCCGTATTTTACTACCCTATCATTAAATTCTTTCTTCTCAAATTCTACATTTTTAAGAAGTGTTATATCATTCGTAGTTTGAGCTATGATATTTACTGAAAATAAGCAACTAAAAGATATGATAAGAAGAAATGATTTCATATTATTTTTTAAGGAAAGGGGTAACTAACTTTGCAGAAGCAGGTATCTTATAGTCAAAATGCGTTTTTCCTTTAAACTTATCCACTTGTATATTTGAATAAACTTCTCTTTTTACTGTTGAATCCGATGGTGTATCATATGATATTTCGGTTATTTGAGTAGGAAATGTAAACTGGCTAAGATGAGTATATTTTGCATAATATATCTTTCTTGTTATCTGGTTTTTAGCATTAAAATAAGCACAATATATAGGTAAACTCTTTTCATAGACCATTTCTATCTTGGAAATGCTCTCAAATTCTTTTTTATTTGTAGTGTATGTCTTAATAATTTTTGAACCTTCTTTCTTTTGACTTTTAAGTGTAAAGCCAAGTTTCTGCAATCCAAAGTCTTCATATTCATTAGAAAGAAAACTATACAGTAATTCATTTTGAGAAGAGAATAATTTGTCATTCATTATAACAACTTCATTTGTTTTAGGCATATAAGCCTTTGCTTCTCCCAAAGAGTTTGTTATCACAAAGTATTCTTGTGGTTTTGTGAAATGGACTATAAAGTTTCCATTCGATTGATAGAAGATATCTTTTTCTATAGTAATTACTTTTTTGTTCTTTACTTGCTTGATTTGCACGTTAGCACTTATCTTTTTCTGTGCAAAAGTAGATAAGCTTATGAGAATAAGTAGTACTGAAAGACCTTGTTTTAAAGTTAAATTCATGGTTATATTATATAATAAAACGGGACGAGTAATATATTCGTCCCGTTTATATTCTTATTTCAAATATATTTTATGCGATAAATGTTACCACATTATAAATTTCTTATTATTAGTATATCCACGTATGTCATCTTTTGCTGCTCCAACTAATAAAACAACCCAGTCTACAAAAGGAACAATACCAAATATACCTCCACAAGTACAAGTATATAATGCCCACATGTAATTACTTGTTCCTAAATAATGACGGTGAATACCAAATTCTCCAACGAAAGTACATATTGCAAAAGCAACCCAAGGATCAGGTCTGCTTAAATTTGCAGTACTGCATGAAGAGTTTGCCATCATTAATGCACCTGTTCCAAATGCGTTAATTTCTTGAGCAGATACTTCTGTTGCAGATGCAAATAAAGCATCTACATCTTTATCATTAACTTGGTAGTTATCAGCAAATGTAACTGTAGATAAAGCAACCATTGCCATAAAACATAAAATCAACTTTTTCATAAGTCTATTTTTTTGAATAAATATTTTTTTACGATGCAAAGTAAAGGATTATTTCCATGACTAACAAACTTTTTTAGATATTTTTATCATCATCATTCTTTTTTATATTATTTCAGTCTCTAAAAAATATAATGCTTGCAATACAAATAACCAATTATAAGCCTTATTATACTTGATGCAGAAAAGAAAAATGGAACCCTATTATTATTACATACTATGGCTCTTTAAATATTAATTATCCTTAGAAAGATAATCGAATATTTAATCCATAAGTAGGACTAATGCTATTTGAATTAATAGAAGAATTATTATTCACAAGTTTAATATCTGGATTAAATGATAGATTTGTTCTTTCTCCTAATTGAATACTTGCAAAACCAAGTTGGCGATTAATTGCTTTTGCTGATTTATTAGCATCTACCATACTTACTATCCAAGATGTTAAGAAACTAACACTTGAAACTAATCCTAATAATGCAACATCAGAATTATATGTATCTGGATTATTTTTAATATTTGTAGAACAAGCAAACATAACACTATAGCTACCAATATACCAAACCAAATGACCTACTCCCTTAGCTGTTTGTCCATTATAAAACTGACCGATACCAGGAACAAAGAAAGATAATATTGTTGATACAGCTGGCTCTCTAAAACGTTTTGCTGTTGTTTTAATAGAATAATAATCATCAATATTTGTTTGAGTTTTATCACTTTTATTTACGCCTATATATTCCTTGGTTATTTTTTCTACATCTTTCATCTCAAATACAAAAAGACTCCCATCAGATGTTTTTAATTTCAAATTAACATTAAGAGTTTGTTCTATTATTATTCCTTTTACAACAGAACCATTTTTCAAATAAACAACATCTTGATAATTATTTTGAGCAATTAAGTTGTTTCCAAATGCTAGAATAAAAGCAAATGCTAAAAAAGTAATAAGTTTTTTCATATTTCTCATATTAAAATTTTCTCTACTCTTACTAAGGTTTTTCGAGTCCCACCATTTATTTTACGTTGCAAATGTATAATTAATTTTTAATATAAAAAACTATTTACTACTTTTCCTTTCTTGTTAATAATATAAATTTACCAAACAAAAAAAGGATAAAAATATTGAATTTATTATAAGACAGCATTTACTGAAATAAAAAAACCATCAGCTATTAACTGATGGTTTTTATTTTAAATAGAATTTTTCTTTTAGAATTTATAAGAAACACCTATTGTTCCATTTGATATTCCATAGCCACCTTCTAAGTATATTCCCCAATTATGATTGAAGTAATAACGAAGTCCAGCATATCCACCAATTCCAAGACCAGTACTATGATCTCCTGGATAATTAGATGATGATGTCCAGATTTGACATCCTAACATTAAACCGGCATAAGCTTCAAGTCCTTTTACAAATGTATAATTTAATTGACCTCTTGCACCTGGAACAATTATAGTATGACTATATTTATATCCAAACCAGTCTTCATTATAGAAAGATAGTCCTAAATAAGCACCTAAACCAAAATTTAATCCTTTAACTCCAAATACATTGTTAGACATTCCCCACATCATTGAAGCTTCAATTGGAGTTCCATAACTACCAAAACCTATTCCAAGATTACCAATTTTATCTCCTTTTTTAAAAAGAGGAGCTTGTGCATTTGCTGAAAAAGCAAAACCTAAAGCTAAAACAGCTACAAAAATAATTCTTTTCATGTTTTTTCGTTTTTAATTTCTCTACTCTAAAAGGCTTTTCGAGTTCCGCCATTGTAATTAATGCAAATATATAATAATTCCTTGAATAAATGCTATTTTAGAGAACTTTCTTTATTCTAAAAATATGGTGTAATAAGGTAGTATCCCAAAAAATAGACTAAAACATTATAAGTACTTGAATTTATTATCTTTGCAATTATGTAAAATTATTAGTAAGAAATATTCTTACTGAGGATCAAAACAGACCAAAAAGAATGATAAAACAGTGTTTTTTCTAACTTCGTACTTTATCTAATTACTTCAATAACACCTGTTGTATCAATTGTTTTATCGTATCTTTTGCCTGTGAAACGATAAAAGTATGTTCCTGTTGGAGTGTTTGTTTTTGACGGAGACCAGAAGTCTTCTTTTTTAGATATGTTTTTGAATTCATAGACAATCTTCCCATAACGAGTGTAGATTAGTAATTTGTTCTCAGGGAAGGCTTTTTGTTCTACTAAATTATGTATCTCAAAAACATCATTAATTCCATCTCCATTTGCCGTTACACAGTTTGGGAACATTATGTAATCAACTTGTAAATCAAGGTTAATTATACTGTCACAACCATTTACTGTTTGCAGGTTTTGGGTGTAGAAACCTGTTTTTGATTCATTAAATCCGTATTTGTTGAATACATTTCCTTTATAAATATCGGCAGAAATTGTATCAATATATATTGGATTAACAGTTAAGTTTACAACATATACACTATCACAACCATATATATTGTTGTAATGCACTTCATAAACTCCAGTTGAATCTAATCTTAATCCATGAAATTCTAATTCTTCATTTTTACATGTAACTTGATATGTTGTGTCAAAGAATGAAGGATTAATAGTTAAATGAAGAATAATATTTGAGTCGCATCCATAAACAGATCGTAAATTAAGGGGATATATTCCAGATTCAGTAAGTATTGTTCCTTGAGCATTATATTCAAAATTATCACAAGCAGTATCAAATACATCAACTCCATTATAGTTAGGGTGTACGCTTACCATTCTACTTGCAAAGTGAGGACAATTAGCGGTGTCCATTACTTGTACAGTATATAATGAATCTATTGTAGGAGTAAATGATATTGATTGTGTGGTGGCTCCGTTATTCCATTTATAGGTTCCTTCTAATGTTGCTGTTAATGTTGTAGATTCTCCTTGACAAAGAGAAGAGTCTCCAACTATTCTTAATATTCCTGTTGGACCTACAAGACTAATTACCATTTCAATAGTATCTGTGCATTGATTATTTGCAAGTCCAGCAACTAATTTAACAGTATAATCACCTGATGAAGAATATCTTTTTACAGGATTATCAATATATTGAATGTCTCCATCATCAAAAATCCATTCTACTGTTTCGCAAGCTATTCCTGAAGGAAGAGGGTTAATACCATCAGCAGAAATCTTACTATTATTTGTAAAATGTACATCAAAGTAACAAGGTTGCCAAGTCGAAGTGTAGGAAAAATTAGCTAAAGGAAAGCGTCTTCCAGCATAAGCATCTATAATAAAATTACAATTAGGGTTTTCTTTTGAAGAAACAATACAGTGATAATTTTGAGAGCTATCGGTAATAATGTCTAAAACTCTTTGGGTTGAGATTACTGTGTTTGGATTTGCAGACGAATACCATTTGTAGTTGAATCCAGCTGGTGCGCTAAATATGTTTGTTTGAGTATTGCCACAAGCGGATGATGTTACTTTCTTTGTACCACATTTTAGTGTGTAATAAGCATATCCATAATGTCCACCGTCCTTACAATCAAAAGTAGTAAGACGAACCTTAATAACTTGACCATGATATTGTGAAATATCAAATCCTACAGTTGTCCAGTCTTTCCAAATTACATTTGAACCTTGAACAGTATTCCACCCTAAAGTATTACTTGCAATAAAATTAGCAAATCCACAAACAGAATCAATTAAAACGTTATTATTGTTTAGGATTTCTAATAGAAAACGAGGTTGATTGCTTGGATTGTGATTAGGGTCTTGAAGTACTATTGCATAATTCAAAATCATTAGGTCGTAATTATTAGTATCAACGGTATATCTATATGTCAAACTTTCTGCTTGAGCCCCGTCTTTCCAATTTCCTAATCTAACAGATGCTTTTTCTCCGTTAGGAATTGTTCTTAATATATTATTTGTTCTTGCATCTCTTGTGGAAGTATCAATATTAACAGTATGACGACTTGTTATGTTTAAAGGTCCATCGTCAATTAATCCAGTAAATAAATAAGGATTTTGATAAACCCCATAATTTGCTGTAACATCTGTTGACTTTAAATCCGTATAGTTCATGCAATTTCCTGCAGTTTCGATATTGATAAACTCAATATATTGTGCACAAAATACATTTAGACTATCACAAAGAGAATGTACCCAACAATCATAATAGCCAGTACTTTCAGAAGAAGGAATGGTAATTGAGTTTGTTATTGTTGTGTCAAAATGGCTCATTGTTGAATCTTTTTTACGATATTCAACAATCCAACCTTGTGAAGTTGGGTCATTATCCCAAGAAATAAGAATAGAGCCATCAGAAATATTTTCAACATGTACATTTTGTGCAACAGGACAAGCACATAAAGTCATAAATATTCCAGAATAAACATTACACATAAGAGAATCATTACAGTTGCAATATATCCTAAAAGAATAATTCGTAGTGGGGTTAAGACCTGTGAAAATTGCAGTGGTATCATTTGTAGTTATTGTTGAAATTAAGACGGTATCAAGATAAATTTCAACGGTCCATTCTATTGTATCAGAAGGTTCATCCCAGTTAAGTTGTATGGAGGTTGAAGTAAGGATTGAATCAATATTGAAAGCCATTGGACAAGGGCATGGAAGGCATATACTTTTTGCTTTAAATTTACAGATAGAATCAAAAGGCACATGATGGCAATTATTATAAACGTAAATTGCATAACAATAAGTAGGAATTAAACTGTCGAATACAGCATGATTATTTGTTGTAACTAAAGAATCAACAATCGAATCTCCATCAACAACTAATACAGTCCATTCGGTATTAATATTAGTAGTCCAATAAACATAAACACTATCAGCTGAAGCGCTCACATTAACATCATCAGGTAAAGGGCATTCACATTGAATCCAAGAGCATCCATTAATTATTCGAGGACAACTTGATGGTAAAGTATCACAAGGAGTATAAATACTAGCCCAATAATTAAAACAATGTTTTAAATTTGTAAGTAATAAGCTTGTATCTTGAGTTACTACCGTAATGAATTTACAAGTATCATTATCAAATTCACAACTATCATTTTTATATTCAACAATATAATTTGAAGTTCCAATGTCTCCTGTCCAAGTTAATAATGTTGTGCTATCATTAATTACATTTGCTGAAATATAAACATTAGGACATGTATTGCAAATACTAATATTTAAAACAAAACCGCTATCAGGATTATCTGTATCAACAAAATAAGTAATTGTTACTGGTCCTGATAAAGATCTAACATTAATGTTTCCTGATGTGGAAGTATTTTGATTATTGAAAAGGATACTACCTGAATTAGTATCTCCACTATAAATCTTTAATTTAGTCTTATTATAGTCTTCAATATCATAAGTTCCAGAAATTATTATTTTAGCATTAGGTGAAGAAGGATAAATTGTTGTTTTGGCATTAACACGTGTTGAATAATTATTTGTTCCTCCATCATCATAAAGAGTTCCACTATCTGTATGTATTTCTCGATAGCCAGAAACAGGCATATAATAAGTTTGAGCAAAAAGAGATATGCTAATAATATTGATTATTAAGAAAAACAATATGCTAAAAAATCTCTTCATTTCACAGCTTTTTTACAACCTTGCAAATATACAATTTTTTACTAATTAAAAGCAAAGATTATAGTAAAAAATTAATATATCTCCTTCTTATACCTTTTACTTCATATATAATTGCATGTATTTATCCATTTCTTCTTGAACTTTTTTTGCTTCTTTTGCTGCAACTAAAGCAAAGTTAGGAGTTTTGTCAGCAAAGATAATTGCTCTTGAAGAATTAACTAACATCCCACAATCTTTAGTCATTCCATATTTTGAAACTTCTTTCAAAGAACCACCTTGAGCTCCAATGCCAGGAACTAATAAGAAACTTTCTGGTGCTAATTCTCTAATTTTTGTAAACATAGTTGCCTGCGTAGCTCCACAAACAAACATTAAATTTCCAATATTTCCCCATTTTTGACTCTTTGTTAATACTCTTTCAAATAATGGTTTTCCTTCTTTATCTTCTGTAAATTGAAAATCATTTGCTCCTTTGTTGGATGTTAAAGCAAGAAGTATTACCCATTTGTCATCGTAAATAGTAAATGGCTTAACAGAATCTTCTCCCATATAAGGTGCAATTGTCATTGAGTCAAAATTGAAATCTCCTTTAGGGTCTAAGAACGCCTTTGCATATTGTTCAGATGTATTCCCAATATCTCCTCTTTTTGCATCAGCAATAGTAAAACATTCACCTTTGAAAGAAGCTAAATATTCCATTGTTTTCTTCAATGATATCAATCCATTAATTCCATTACTTTCATAAAAAGCAAGATTAGGTTTATAAGCAACAGTGAAGGGAAGAGTTGCATCTATAATTGCTTTATTAAATTCAAAAACAGGGTCTTCTTCATCAAGTAAATGAGCAGGTATTTTATTTATATCTGAATCAAGTCCAACACAAAGGAATGATTTCTTTCTCTTTATTAAATTAATTAAGTCTTGACGGTTCATATTTTTCTTATCTATAATTTATTGCTTGTTTACTAATTTCAAAAAGTTCTCGTAAAGTTTTGTTTTAACCCCCTGAACATCTATTTTCTTTCCAAGTTCTTTTTCCATGGAAGTTACTCCCTTGTCAACAAATCCACAAGGATTAATATGATTAAAATAAGTTAAGTCGGTGTTTACATTTAGAGCAAAACCGTGCATGGTTATATATCTTGAGGCTTTAACTCCAATTGCACAAATTTTTCTTACTTTTGGACTATTTGTATCAATCCAGACACCTGTTGCTCCTTCCAATCGTTCACAAAAAATATTATATTCTTTCATTGTTAGAATAACCATTTCTTCAATAGTCCAAATATAATTTTTTAATGAAAGTCCAAGTTCTTCAATATCTAAAATAGGATAACCAACAATTTGACCAAAGCCATGATAGGTTATATCTCCTCCTCTATTGGTTCTATAATAAGTAGCATTAATTTTCTTCAAGCACTCTTCATCAATTAGAAGATTATTTCTCTCTCCGTTCTTTCCGAGTGTATAGACATGAGGATGTTCACAAATAATAAAGTCTTGTTCTATTTGACTTTTTCCATCATTTATTTTTGCAGATACTTTTTTATCAAAAATCTTTTCTTGTTTTTCCCAAGCATCTTTGTAATCAATTAATCCCCAGTCGGAATATTTAATATCAGTCATAGTATTATTCCCTTTTATGTGTTTGCAAATGTAATAAATGTTTTTCATTTTCAGGACTAATTCCTAATTTCTTAGCTTTTAAAAGGGGTTTTGATAAATAATAACTTGCTTTCTGACTCGTTAAATTAACTCTTAAACTTATTAATCTTCCTTTCAATCTCAAACAATGCCATTGTTTACTTGAAACAATGCGGTTGTTCAGCCCAAACAATGCCATTATTTTAACCAAACAATACGGTTGTTTTGAGTAAACAATGGCATTGTTTGAGATCAAGACTTCGATTAATTAGATTGAAACAAAGATTAGTTAGTTCTAAAGCTTAATTATCAAGATTTTTACTTTGATTAATTCCCCATTTCTTTCAACCTTTTAGTAATTATCCTAATCAAGTCAATGGGTTGATTATTTTTTTGGAATATCTTTACTTAAAGCATCTCTTTTGGCGTTGTTTATTAATATATTAATCTTATTAACAATACTTTACTAAAATGTTTTCAAAAAAACATACTGCAATCCAAAGAAAATGGGTAATTTTACACGAATTTTAATCAACAAAAAATAAGAATACAACTATGAATAAGTTTCAAGAACAATTACAAAGGGCTATTTCGGGAGTAAATAAGGTGTCAGAAATAGTTGTTTCATCGGATAAGGTTTCTCAATTAGATTTAGATGTTTTATTAGAAAAACTAAGAAACACCTATAATATAGTTCTTTCTTTTGAAGAAGTAGAAAAAGAGATTATTATAACTAAACCAGTTATTGTAAAAGAAGAAGAAAAGGAAGAAATAAAGGAAGAAGTTGTAGTGGCAAATGAAGAGCCAATAGTAGAAAAAATAATTGAACAAGAAGAGGTTGTAGAGGTAAATGAAGAGCCAGTAATAGAACAGGAACAAGAAAGTGAAGAAGTATTTGTCGAAGAAGAGTCTGTACCAGAGGGAGGAGATAAAGAAGAAGAAATATTTGTCGAAGAAGAGTCTGCACCTGTAGAAGAAGAACCAGAAGTGTCAGAAGAACCTATTGAAGAAATAATTGAGCCTGAAATATTATTTGAACCTGAGATTAAAGAAGAGCCAATAGTTGAAGATATTCCACTTATTGTAGAAGAACCAAAAGAAAAGCCAAGAGAAACTCCTTCTGTTTTAAAGTATTTGAATGAACAAATGCCTAAAACAAATGATGCATCTCAAAGAACAGTAGCTGAAAGATACGAACAACAGAAATCTATATTTGATAATATTGCAAATGTACCAGTTCAAGAAGATGTTTCAACTCATTTAAAACCACATAATGTAGATTTAAGAATAGCGATAGGTGTAAATGAAAAGTTTATGTTTATAAATGATTTATTCTCTGGTAATCTACGTGAATACACTGATTTTATTCAGAAGCTTAATGATGTACAAACTTCAGAAAAAGCAATTGAGATATTGATGAAGACAAAGGATGAAAAACGTTGGGTTCCAAATTCTCTTTCATTTACAACTCTAAAAGAAATTATGATAAAGAAGTTTCATTAATTAATCCACATAATAATTACTATGGAATCAAAATATTATGTTGAAGTAGCCTCTCATCAAAGAAATCATTTTGGAGAATATATTTGTGGAGATGTTTTTCTTTCGAGACGATTAAAGGAAGAAGGTCGACTAATATCTGTTTTAGCTGATGGCATGGGGCATGGAGTTAAGGCAAATGTATTAGCAACTCTTACTGCCTCAATGTCTTTGAGCTTTGCCGAAGAACATAAAGATGCACAAACCATAGGTAATATTATTATGCGAACATTACCAGTATGTAGTGAAAGGAAGATGAGTTATGCCACATTTACTATTGTTGATGTTGATAATGGAAAAGTGAATATCTTGGAATATGATAATCCTTTATGTTTAGTAATGCGAGGAACAAGTATATTTGAACCAGAGTGGGAAAAGTTATGGCTCGAAAGTGCAGATACTTTAGGAAGAAGTCAAGAAATAATGTCTTGTAATTTTATTCCAGAGAAAGAAGATAGGATAATATTTATTTCTGACGGAGTAACACAATCAGGAATGGGGTCAGGAAATCTAATGTTAGGCTGGACAAGAGCAAATTATGTTGAATTTGTAAAAGAAACAATACTTCATGAAAGACATATTTCAGCATCTAAGCTTGCTCAAAGAGTAGTAAATAAAGCTTATGCTAACGATAACTTTAAATCAAAAGACGATACTTCTTGTGGTGTCATTTATTTTCGTGATCCAAGAAAAATGATAATTGCAACAGGACCTCCATTCAATAAAGAAAGCGATCCAGAATATGCTCTAAAAGTAAAGAATTTTAATGGTCCAAAAGTATTATGTGGAGCAACTACAACAGATATTATTTCAAGGGAATTAAATATAAAGGTTGAAGATAATATAGAAGCAACAGACCCAACTCTTCCGCCAATGTCGAAGATGGAAGGAATTGACCTTGTAACTGAAGGAATACTAACTCTAAACAAGGTAGTAACAATACTTTTAAATAATACTGAGTCTACAATGAATCTTGGTAATGGACCAGCAGATCAAATAGTTAAACTACTTTTAGAAAATGATGAGATAGTAATAATGGTTGGAACAAAAATTAATCAAGCACATCATGACCCAACAATTGGAGTTGAAATTGAAATTAGAAGAACAACAATCAAACGATTAGAAGATGTTTTAGAAAAGAAATTTATGAAGGAAGTAATTGTAGAATACATATAAAAGTTATACCTTTGCCCTTTACTATTTTATGAAAAACGAACAAAATCAGAAATAAAATACAGAGATATGATTAAGAAATTAATGTTTGTGATACTAATTGCATTTAGCACAACAGCCTTTTCACAAACCTATATCAGAGACGCAGAACTTGGAGATAAAGACGCACAATTCCGTTTAGGGAGAATGTATGAAAGAGCTGATCGTATGCCAAAAGATATAAGAAAAGCATTAATATGGTATGCAAAAGCAGCAGAGCAAGATCAACCAGATGCAATACAAGCTTTAGCAGAAATCTATTACTATGGATTAGAAACAGACCGTAAACCACGTTTAGCTTATACTCTTTTCCTTAGAAGTACAGAGTTTAAGAATATGGAAGCATGTTTTTGTCTTGGGGAGATGTTCTATTATGGTGTAGGAGTTGCACAACATTATCAAACCGCATTCAATTGGTATAAAAAAGCAGCTGATGAAGGTAATTTAGCAAAGGCACAATTTAAAGTGGGACAAATACTATTTGAAGGAGACGGAGTGCAACAAGACAAGGCAATGGGAATAAACTATATTAAATTAGCTTTTAATAATGGTTATCCAAAAGCTTATGAGTATTGGACTGAAAAACAAATGTGGAAATACGAAAAATAAATAACAGCAAAATATGAAAAAAACAATAATCTTTTTAGTAACAATATTTTTCTTTGCTGGTGCTGTTTTCTCACAAAATATAGAACAAAAAGCAAAAAATGGGAATGTACAAGCAATGTATGATTTGGCACAAGAATACTATTCAGGTATTGGAAGAATCCAAAATCAAGCTAATGCTTTGGTTTGGTTTGAAAGAGCTGCAAATAAAAACCATATAGAATCAATGCATCGTACAGCACAAATGTATGAAAAAGGGATAAGTACACCAGTAAATTTAAGAATAGCATTTAACTATTATTTACAAGCAGCAGAAAAAGGACACTTTATTTCACAACTAATAGTTGCACAGAAATTAGAAAAAGGTGAAGGAGTAATGAGAAGTGATAGCAGAGCATATCTTTGGTATCGTGTATGTGCAGATAGAGATGAAGTGCTTGCCTGTAGAAAAATGGGAGACTATTTCAGAGATGGAAGAGTGGTAACAAAAGACCATTCAACTGCAAAATATTGGTACGATAAAGCAATAGCAAAAGGCGATATTGATTCAAAATCTTCATTAGCATATTTATACATTGCAAATGAAGGTTTAGCTCCAAATAACATTGAAGCGGCAAAACTAAATAAAGAACCGTTTGAACAAAAGATTCCATTGGCATACTATGTTGAAGGAATAATAAATATGGGAGAAGGTGGTAATACGAAAAAAGCTTTTGAATGTCTCTTGAAAGCAAACCAATTAGGAATTCAACAAGCTAACTATCCACTTGCAATTATGTATTTTAAAGGAGAAGGAACAACAAAAAAGGTAACAGAAGCCTTTAAAATAATGGAGACTCTACCAAAGGAATATGATAGCGAGATAGGATATATTATGGGATTTGCTTATCAAAATGGTAATGATGTTGATGTTAATTTTTCAAAGGCATTACAATTCTATACAAATTCAGCTAATGGAGGGAATCCAGAAGCTTGTAAGGCAATTGCAAAGATGTATGAAAATGGTTTAGGAGTTAAGAAAAATATAAAACAAGCTAAGGCTTGGACAAAGAAAGCTTTTGACTTAGAAAATCCCAAATCTAAATCTATAGTAAAGAAAAAAACTATAAAGAAGAAAAGATAATAAACTTTAAAACTAAATAATATTATGTCAGTTATTGATCCCTCAGCACAAAAAAATGCTGAACAATGGTTATTAAGTAATGGCATTGACCAAGCTACCAAAGACATCATAAAAGATATGATGCAAAACAATGTTGAAGAATTCAACGAATCATTTTATCGTAATTTAGAGTTTGGAACAGGAGGACTTAGAGGTATAATGGGAATTGGTAGTAACCGAATGAATCATTATACAGTTGCAATGGCAACACAAGGCTTCGTAAACTACATAATTAAAAACAATCCTAACAAAGAAATAAAGACAGTAATATCATTTGATAGTCGTAATAACAGTAAAGAGTTTGCTAATATAACAGCAAATGTTATGGTAGCTAATGGGTTTAAAGTTTTTTTATTTGAAGAATTAAGACCAACTCCTGTTTTAAGTTATGCAGTACGTCATTTAGGTTGCGATGCAGGTGTAATGATAACAGCATCACATAATCCAAAAGAATATAACGGCTATAAAGCATATTGGAATGACGGAGGTCAATTAGTATCTCCTCATGACACTCTTGTAATAGAAGAAGTTGTTAAGATAACTGATTATGCACAAGTAAAGATAGAAGGAGGAAGAGAAAATATTACAATTATTGATAAATCTTTTGACCAAGACTATTTAAATGAAGTATTGAAACTTACCTTATCACCAGAGAAAATAAAAAAGCATTCCAATATAAAGATATGTTATACCCCTCTTCATGGAACAGGTATTACACTTGTGCCAAAAGCTTTAGAAATGTATGGGTTTAATAATATAAACATAGTAAAAGAACAAGCTGTTTTAGACGGAAACTTTCCAACATGCAAAAGCCCTAATCCAGAAGAACACTCAGCAATGGAAATGGGTATGAAACTTGCAAAAAAAATAGATGCAAGTATCCTTTTAGCAACAGATCCTGATGCAGATAGAGTTGGTATAGCAGTAAAAAATCAAAATAACGAATTTATACTTCTAAATGGAAATCAAACCGCAACAGTACTTACATATTATATACTAAGGCGCTGGAAAGAATTAGGCAAGTTTAAAGGCAATGAATACACAATTAAAACAATTGTAACATCGGAACTAATAAAGAAAGTGTCTGAAAGTTTTGGAATAAAGAACTATGATGTATTTACTGGTTTTAAATTTATTGCTGAAAAGATATTAGAACTTGAAGGTAAAGAGGAATATATATGTGGAGGAGAAGAAAGTTATGGATTTTTAATAGGAGACTATGTAAGAGATAAAGATGCCGTGTCAGCTTGTTGTTTAATTGCAGAAATATGTGCTTGGGCAGAGGACCAAGGGAAAACATTCTACGATATATTACTTGAGATTTATGAAGAATACGGATTTTTCAAAGAAGATCTATTATCAATAACAATACAAGGTAAATCAGGAGCTGAAGAAATTCAAAGAATGATGGCTTCTTTCCGTTCAAATCCTCCAAGAGTATTAATAGGTTTAGATGTAGTAAAAATAAAAGACTATAAAACACAGATTTCAAAAGATATTATAACAGGAAAAGAAGAAAAAATGAATTTTGCTCCTTCTAATGTCTTACAATTCTTTCTTGAAGATGGAAGTAAAATATCTGTACGCCCTTCAGGAACAGAGCCAAAGATAAAATTTTATTTTGGAGTATTTAATGAACTCAATAATAAATCAGGATTTACGGCACTTGAAAATAAAGCAGAAGTAAAGATAAAAGCAATTATTTCAGAGCTTGGTTTAAAGAAATAAAAAATTAATCACTTATGAAGAAATCTTTTTTGTTTATGTTATTAGCAATATTAGGATTAACTTCTTGTGGTCAAACAAAACAGAAATTAAATTTAGAGACTGTAAAAACTTTAGATTTAAATCGTTATTTAGGATCTTGGTATGAAATAGCAAGATTTGACCATAGCTTTGAAAGAGGCTTGGTTGGAACTAAAGCTAATTATAGTCTGCAACCAAATGGTATGATAAAAGTTGTTAATAGTGGCTATAAGAATACTTTAGATGGAGAGTATAAAGAAGCTATTGGGAAAGCAAAATTTGCATCAGATAATAACCCTGCTCATTTAAGAGTTAGTTTCTTTTGGATTTTCTATGGTGATTATTATGTATTAGAACTTGATGAACAAAACTATTCTTATGCAATGATAGGTTCAAGTTCCGACAAATATTTCTGGATTTTATCACGTACTCCACAATTACCAAAAGCAACATTAGATAAATTAATTAATAAAGCTAAGGAAAGAGGCTATGACACAACAAAACTTATTTTTGTCCCTCAAAAAATAAATTAAAAGCGTTATAACAAATTCTAGATTTTAGGAGAGGTTTATTTCCTCTAAACTCAATTGTATTTATTAATATAATGAATTATACTTATGAAAAGACAATTTCTTTTCTTGCTATTTCTTATTCTTGGATTAGGAATGATTAATAATTTATATTCTCAAAACAGTAGTAATAGAACTGGTTCAGTTAGTGGAAAAGTATTGAATAAAAATACTAATCAACCTATTCCTTATGCAAATGTATTAATTTTAGGCACATCTTTAGGAGCGTCTTCTGATGAGAAAGGTAATTTCTTAATTAAAGATGTTGAAGTTGGATTTGTCAGAGTTGTTGCTTCTTATATTGGTTATAAATCTACTATTTCAGATGAACTTCAGATTTTCAGTAATCATAATGCTTATATTATTTTGAAAATGGAAACTTCAACTAAGGATCTATCAGAAATTAATATTGTAGGAGTTATTGAAAAAAGTAAAGAAACACCTGTTTCAAAGCGAAGTATTAGTCTGCAAGATATTGAAAAGGCTTCAGGAACTAATCGTGATATTTCAAAAGCAGTTCAAAATCTTCCGGGTGTTGCAGGAAGTGCAGTTAATAGGAATGATTTAATAGTTAGAGGAGGTGGACCAAGTGAAAATATATTTTTCTTAGATGAAGTTGAAATACCAATAATTAATCATTTTTCAACTCAAGGAGCTTCAGGGGGTGCAGTAGGAATTATTAATCCTGATTTTATTCGTCAAGTTGATTTTCTTTCAGGAGCATTTCCTTCCAATAAAGGGAATGCACTTAGTTCTGTTATGAATATTAAGCAAAAGGAAGGTTCTCGTGATGGAGTTCATTTCAAAGGCTCAATAGGTGCTTCTGATTTGGCACTTACCTTAGATGCACCAATAAAAAATAATAACCTTTTATTATCTTACCGTAGGAGTTATTTACAGTTTCTATTTTCAGCCTTAGGACTTCCTTTTCTCCCTTCTTATGATGATATTCAATTCCGTTATAAGTGGAATATTAACTCTAAAAACGAATTACTTATATTGGCACTTGGGGCTTATGATAGAATGAATCTTAACACTTCAATAAAAAATCCAAATGAATCACAACGTTATTTAGTTAACTATCTTCCAACTTACAACCAGTGGAGTTATACTTATGGGATGGTATATAAACATTATAATGAAAATTCAATTGATTTGTTTGTCTTTAGTAGAAATATGCTAAGGAATACTTATTGGAAATATCCTAATAATGATGAAACTAAAGCAAAAACTCTTGACTATGCTTCCGATGAAGCTGAAACCAAGTTTAGATACGAAAAACGTTATACTGAATTATCATTTGATTTAAGCTTTGGTGCAAATATGCGTTATTCAAAATATACCAATGATACTAAGAAGTTAATTAATGTAAATAATAGTATATATCAAGATAATTATTCATCCATTTTAGATTTATTTTCTTATGGATTATTCATTCAAGTAGGGGATAATTATTTAAACGAGAAATTAAATGTAGGTTTAGGAGCAAGAATTGATGGTAATTCTTATTCTAACTTAATGAATAATCCTTTAAAACAGTTTTCTCCACGTATTTCAGCATCATATCTTTTAACTGAAAATTTATCCATAAATGCAAATGTAGGATATTATACACAAATGCCTTCATATACATCAATGGGCTATAAAGATTCTTTGAATGAATTTACAAATAAACAAACTCTTAAATACATAAGTGCAAATCATTATGTTATTGGTTTGGAATATAATAAAGATACTAAACTAAAAGCAAGTTTAGAAGGTTTCTATAAACAATATCATAATTACCCAATCTCCTTAAATGAAGGAATAAGTCTTGCAAGCAAGGGAAATGATTTTGGATCAGTAGGAGATGAAGCACTTGCATCAACAGGAAAAGGAAGAGCTTATGGGTTTGAATTATTATTAAGTGCAAAAGATATACGTAAGTTTAATTTCAATGCAGTATTTACATATTTTGTTTCGGAATTTACAGATATTGATAATAAATTTATTCCATCATCATGGGATAATAGATTTATTCTTAATTTGACAGCGAGCCGATCATTCAAGTATAATTGGTTAATAAGTACTCGTTGGCGTTGGATAGGAGGAAGCCCTTATACACCAATTGATATGGCAGTCTCTTCACAACGTTCTATTTGGGATATAAGAAATCAACCTTATTTGGATTATAATAATTATAACTCCCTACGCTTAGGTAATTATCATCAATTAGATATTCGTGTAGATAAAGAATTCTCTTGGAAAAAGGTAGCTCTAACAGTTTATATTGATATTCAAAATATATATAACTTCAAATCAGAATCAACTCCAGTTTATACTAACCTTGATGCAAATGGAAATACAATGATAAATGAAACTAATTCTGAACTTTATACCCTAAGAAAATTATCTTCAACCTCAGGAACATTACTTCCTACATTTGGAATTATTGTTTATTTCTAAATAGTGGCAATAAAAATAGAGACGCGATTAATAGCGTCTCTACAGTATTATTTTGTTTATTATTTCTTCTTAAGGAGCAGGGGTAACAATAGGTACATATACTCTTAGAGCAAGTTCTTTATCTACTTGATATATCCCGTATCCATTGTCGCCAATAATTTTTAAGGTGTCAATAATTGCTTGTGCATTTTTTTCTTCTTCTACTTGTTCGTCAATAAACCATTTTAATGTTGATTGAGTTGCATAGTCTTGTTCTTCTGTTGCTAAAGTGTAAAGGTTGTTGATTAGTTTAGTAACAACTTGTTCGTGTTCCAAAGTACTTTTGAATGCATCTAATGGTGTTTTCCATTCTTTATCTACTTCTGCAATTGGTCTTAAATCTGGTTTACCATCTCTTGAGATAATATAATCAAAGAATTTTATTGCATGATCTTTTTCTTCCTGGAATTGAATATTCATCCAATTTGCAAATCCTGGTAATCCTTTTGCGGCAAAATCTGCTGACATGGAAAGATAAAGGTATGATGACCAAAATTCTGCATTTACTTGAGCATTTAATGCTTCTTCTAATTTCTTACTTAGCATAATTGTTTATTTTATTGGTTAATAAATCTTTTATTTTATAGATGACAAAGGTCTATAATTAATTTGATAATTACTAATTTTTAACGACAAAACGCCATTCTTTATTACGATATTCTTGACTTGCATATGAAATTCCGATTCTTGGAGTTGTTTTATATTCTAAAATAATTCCATCATCTTCAATCCATAACTCCTTGCTTTTGCATAAATCAATAGTATTTAAATCACGAGTTATATTAAGTGCTTTTGTTAGTTTTCCTGGCCCATTAAATCCTTCAACTCCTCTTATTAAAACTGCTTCAGGGTTATCCTTCTTCCCACTAACGATATTTAACATATTATACATTCCATAACAAAGGTAAATATAAGTTATTCCCCCTTCAGAGAACATAGGCTCAGTACGTTCTGTTTTGCCTTTATGAGCATGGCAAGCAGTATCTTCTGTTCCATAATAGCTTTCTGTTTCTGTGATTCTAAGTTTAATAATTTCTTTGCCTATCTTTCTAAACAATAGTTTCCCTATAAGCATTGGTGCTAATTCTAAAGCATTTTGAGTGAAGAATTCTTTTGTTAAACGGGCCATAAAAAAAGAGTTTTTCTAATTACTTTCTCTGAATATTCTTGCGAGTTCTCTTTGGTTTATTATTGTAAAGTTCTTTTGTTTAGATATTATTAATCCTTCATCTATCATATCTCCAATTGTTTTAGCTAGAGCAGGTCTTGTAACTCCGAACATATCTGCTAATTCTTGTTGAGAGTGTTTGATATCAAATTGTAAAGATTTTTCTTCTTGGTATAATTCTAATAAGTATCCTGCTATTTTACTTTTTATTGTTCCAAAGCAAAGTGTGCGAACTTTGTTTGAAAGGAAACTACTTCTATTAGAAATCATTTCTAAGAAGTTCATCAGTAGCTTAGGTTTATGTTGAAGCAAATAAGAAAATTCTACCTTGGCAATAGGTAATATTCTAACTTTATTCATTGCAATAACATTAACAGGTAACTTATTGTTTTTGGCATAAAGAATCGCAGGAGCTATAATATTCGGGGCGGTTAGTGTTTCAATAAACATATTCTTGCCACTAACATGAGTCATGGCATTTGAAACTTCTCCTTCTAATATTATTAATAAAGAAGAATATTCATCTCCTTGCTGAAAAATTGTTTGTCCAGCGAGAAATGTTCTTACTCCTAATTCTTGTCCAATGATATTCTTTATTTCATCAAGGCTCATGCCAATAAAAAGAGGACAGTCAATTAAATTTTCCATATGCAAATATATAAATTTTTTCATTGTTTGTAATCAATATTACAAAACTCTGAATTAGAACGATGCTATATTTGCAACATATTAAAAACTTTAAAAGCAAATTATTATGGAATCTATGTTTTGTTTTCAATGTCAAGAAACAGCCGGAAATAAAGGCTGCACAATAAAAGGTGTTTGTGGAAAAGAACCTCAAACAGCAAAGTTAATGGATATGTTACTTTATGCAACAAGAGGTTTAGCAATTGTTAATAAACAATTGAAAGAGCATAAATATTCAAGTAAAAAGACAGAGCATTTTATTTTAGATGCACTTTTTTGTACAATAACAAATGCAAACTTTGATGATAATGCTATAAGCAGTAAAATTAAAAAGGCATTTCAATTAAAGAATGAGTTAATTAAATTAGCTAAAGAAAAAGGTATTGCCCTTCCAGAATTAGATGAGGTTTGGTTTGATATAGATGACCAAGACTATTTGGCATTTGCCGAAAAGGTTGGAGTATTGAATGAAACAAATGAAGATATACGTTCTTTAAAGCAGCTAATTATGTATGGAGTTAAAGGAATTGCTGCCTATACTCATCATGCATTAAACTTAAATTATGAAGATGAAATTATATATGAAATTATAGAAGATGCCTTATTTGCAATTGGTTCAAAGAATTTAGGTGCAGATGAATTGACTTCTATGGTATTGCAAGTGGGAGAAACAGGAGTTAAAGCAATGGCTTTATTAGATAAGGCTAATACTTCTACTTATGGAAACCCTGAAATAACTAAAGTAAATATTGGAGTTGGTAAGAATCCTGCAATATTAGTTAGTGGACATGATTTAAAAGATTTCGAAGAATTATTAATTCAAACACAAGGAACAGGAGTAGATGTTTATACTCATAGTGAAATGTTGCCAGCACATTATTACCCTGCTTTCAAGAAATATCCAAACTTTATAGGTAATTATGGAAATGCATGGTGGAAACAAAGAGATGAATTCACTACTTTCAATGGACCAATACTATTTACAACAAATTGTATAGTACCTCCTTTAAAAGATGCAACTTATAGTGATAAAATATTTACAACAGGAAGTGCAGGACTAAAAGGAGCTACTCATATTCCAGAAAGAGAAAATGGTAAGCCAAAAGATTTCTCTCAAATAATTGCTATGGCTAAGACATGTCAGGCTCCAATAGAAATTGAACATGGAGAAATAGTTGGAGGTTTTGCTCATAACCAAGTTATTGCTTTAGCAGATAAGGTTGTTGATGCTGTAAAACAAGGATTGATTAAGAAGTTTATTGTAATGGCAGGTTGCGATGGAAGAATGAAATCAAGAGATTACTATACTGAATTTGCAAAACAATTACCTAATGATACAGTTATATTGACAGCAGGTTGTGCAAAATATCGTTATAACAAATTAAACTTAGGAGATATTGGAGGCATACCAAGAGTTCTTGATGCAGGACAATGTAATGATAGTTATTCATTAGTAGTAATAGCCCTTGCATTAAAAGAAGCATTTGGTTTAGATGATGTAAATAAATTACCAATAGTATATAATATAGCTTGGTATGAACAAAAAGCAGTAATAGTTCTTCTTGCACTATTATCTTTAGGAGTTAAAAATATTCATTTAGGACCAACACTTCCTGCATTCCTTTCTCCAAATATTACAAATGTATTAGTACAAAAATTTGGAATAGGAGGAATATCAACAGTTGAAGAAGATATGAAAAATTGGGTTTTATAAACCCTTACAAAATCACTAATCGAACAGTAATTTTGGGGCTAACTCTTTAGAGTTAGCCTTTTTTGTAATCAATATAGCAATCCTTTATATAAGTATGATAATCTATTTGTGTTCCAAACGGATTAGAATAATAATAAAGTAAAACAAGTAATAAAGAATATATTTTAGAAATTAAAGCCCTTCTTTTTCTATGAAGTCTTGATATAATTCTAATAAAAGCAACTCTTGATGTAATAAATCGGGCTTTTTGGAGTGTTTGGATGGGCATCGTGGTAGTGTTACGATGGGTATCGTAGCCTATTTACGATGCCCATCGTAATTTTTATGATATTTTAAGGGTGATTTTTTCTATTTTTACTCCTATACTTTATATTAGAGTAAGTTTGAATTGCAAATATACGAAAATTCTAAGGATATGTCAAGTGATTTTGTCCTATTATTTTTTAAGAATTTTCTTATTACAAATTCTGATAAAATTTCATTTTTAAATATTTCTTCTTTGCTTGTAATCAATATTACAGATATTTATTTGGCATGATAGTATTTTTGCATTGTAAAATAAATAAAAGAATAAAGAAATGAAAAGGACAGTAATAAAAATAGATGAAGAGAAATGTAATGGTTGTGGACAATGTGTTAAAGGTTGCCACGAAGGTGCATTACAATTAATATACAACAAAGCAGTAATGATTAGTGATATGTTTTGTGATGGTTTAGGTGCATGTATTGGTGAATGCCCAGTAGGTGCAATTGAATTGGAAGAAAGAGAAGCTGAACCTTATGATGAAATTAAGGTAATGGAAAGAATGGTTTCAAAAGGAGAACATGTAATTAAGGCACACTTGAAACATATGAAGGATCATAATGAATTAAAGTATTTGAATCAAGGTATTGAATATCTAAAAGTTAATAATATTCAAATTGATTTATCAGAATTTGAAGCAAAGTCTGAAGCTTCTTGTGGATGTAACACAATAAAAATAGATACAGCATGCAATTGTCAAACTCTTAATCTTGCTAATTGGCCAATTCAATTACATCTTCAAAGTCCAACAGTTTCATACTTTGAAGGTGCTAATCTATTGCTTGCTTCCGATTGTTCAGGTTTCTCATACCCTGGTTTTGGAGATTTATTAAAAAATAAAGTACTTTCAATTGCTTGTCCAAAATTAGACTCTAATAAAGAATCTTATGTTGAAAAGATAACAGCAATGATTGATGAGTCAAAATTAGATACAATTACAGTGTTAATTATGGAGGTTCCTTGTTGTGGAGGATTAGTTCAGATAGCAAAAATGGCAAGAGATAATGCAAAAAGAAATATACCGATTAAAGTAATAAAAATCAGTATTAAAGGAGAAATACTTCAAGAAGATTGGCTCTAATTAACCAAAATACAATATAATAAAGTTCTTAATCGTTTAAATAGTAGATTAATTTAAAACAATAAAAATTATGAACTTAGCAGTTTTTTATGCCATAATTGGTATAATCATTATAATATCAGTACTAACATTGATTTCCTCGTTTAAGTCAGTTAGACCAGTAGTGCAAATCCTTAAATGGACAAATATAGGTATCTTATCAATAGTAATATCTATAATTGCTACAAATGGATTTCAAAACTCAGTTTCAATACCAATAACATTATTATTAAATGTACTTATAATAGTATTATTAGTATTAACAATAGTAAATATGCTTTATTTAGTATTGTTGTTAATACATAAATTACATCCCAAATTAATGATATAAAAAAAAGAAGGAACGTAAATATGAATAAAAAGAAAAGCACTTATTTAATATAAGTGCTTTTCTTTTTATTTGTGCGGATGGAGGGACTCGAACCCACACGTCTCACGACACTAGATCCTAAGTCTAGCGCGGCTACCAATTACGCCACATCCGCTTTAATTGAGGTTGCAAAGGTAGATATTTTTTCGATACTTGCAAACTTTTCATTTGTTTTTTTCATAATCTACCTTTACAATTCTCTATATTTTCTTATACTTGAAATTATTTCATTCCAAGTTTTTTCATAATTAAAGGAGTAACATCTTCGCTATCTTCAGCATACCAAAGTATTCCTGTGCTTTCAAATATATATGTATATTTTCCATCTTTTGCAACTTCTGCAACTGCTGCTTTAATCTTATCAGTTATTTTTGACATTAATTCAGTTTGTTTCTTTTGAATATCTGTTTCTGCACTTTGTTGGAATTCTTGGAAACGTTCACCTACTGATTGTATTTCTTTTTGTTTGCTTGCTTTCAAAAGATCTGAAAGTTGAGCTTCTTTTGCTTGGTATTCAGAAGTTAAACGTTGATACTCTTTTTGCATAGATTCTGCTTCACCTTGAAGTTCTGCCATATAAGCTTTCATAACTACTTGAGCAGAATCTCCTTCTGGCATCTTTTTAATCAAATCTGTTGATGAGAAATGTCCTAATTTTACTGTTTTTTGTGCAAATAAATTTCCTGTTAGAGACATTGCAACAACAAGAATTAATAGTTGGATTGTTCTTTTCATTCTTTTAAAATATGTGTTTATTATTAATATTCTTTTCATTTAGGGGGTGCAAAAATACGTAAATAATTATATTATTTAGTTTTCTTTGTACTATTTATTTTATAACCAAGCTCTGCTAATATCAAATCACTAACATCAGTTTTTGCATCAACATATAGAATTGTAGCTCCACTTGCTTTATCAAATATTATTGAATAGCTCTTTTCTTGAGCTATCTTTTCTATTGCATTATATATTTTGTCTTGTATTGGTTTTACAAGTTCTGAACGTTTTTTGGTTAAATCACCAGTGTTTCCAAAACGTTGCTTTTGTAAATCTTTTGCTTCTTTTTCAGCTGCTATAATTTCATTTTCTTTTTTAGACTTTAATTCTTCTGGCAAAAGAACACTTTCTGCTTGAAATGCTTTATATAGTTTATCAACTGCTTGAAATTTTGATTCCACTTCTCTTTGCCATTGAACAGAAAGGTCATCTAACTCTTTTTGTGCTTGTTTATACTCTGGCATATTGCTTAATATATATTCGGAATCAACACAAGCAAACTTTTGTGCAAATATTACTGTTGTTGATAATATACAGAATAATAATACAACTAACTTTTTCATATCTTTCTTTTTTAATATTAATTACTATAACTCTATTGCAAATATTATGCCTAATCTATAGATTGACCAATTGAGAATTGTAGTTGAGAGCCACCAGCAGTTGCGTTTCCTTCTACACTATCAAAACCATAGCCCCAGTCAATGCCAATAAGCCCAAACATAGGCATATATAATCTAAGACCTATACCATAGGAACGATACATTTTGAAAGGTGCAAATCCTTCAAAATTTGCCCAAGAGTTACCTCCTTCAAAGAAAGCTAAAGCATAAATCGTAGCAACTGGATTAAGGGAAATAGGATAACGAATATCCATTGTGAATTTATCAAACACAGTTCCTCCAGCAGTTGGAGATAGAGCGGAAGTTGTATAACCTCTTAAAGCAATAATTTCACGACCATCTAATGACCAACCAGCAAGTCCATCCCCTCCAACATAGTAACGTTCAAAAGGGGAATAATCAAGTTTCTTATTATATTTTCCTAAGAAACCAAATTTTGCTCTTGTGCTAATAACTAAGTTGTCAACTAAATTAAAATACCATGAAACTTTAGCGTTAACCTTATAATATTCTAACCATTTATATTTTTCTGCATCTGTCATAGTTGAATAATCTTTCCCATTAAGTAAAGAATAAGGTAATGTTAATTGAGTAGTGACGGAAACATCTGAACCAAATTTTGGATAAATAGGAGAATCTGAGGAATTTCTTGCAAAAGTAAAGTTATAGTTTATATTATTCGCCCTTCCATTAGTGAAAACAAAAGATGTATAGTTTTTAACATAATATTGCTGGAAAGCTATTCCATGCATAAATGTGAAATAATCATCAGGCCATTTTAATCTCTTACCTAAAGATACAGAAGCCCCAATAATACTTAACCAATATTTAGGATCATTGGTGGTGTTATAATAACCATCATCTTGATAAGAATAATAAACAGATGTGGTTAAAGCATTAGGTTTCTTGCCTCCAAGCCAAGGTTCTGTAAAGGAAGCACTAACAGAATAGTAATAAGAACCATTTGATTGAACTCTAAAAGATAATTGTTGTCCATCTCCAGAAGGAAGAGGTCTCCAAGCATCTCTTTTAAAGAATTTCTTTGCTGAGAAGTTATTAAATGTTACTCCAACAGTACCAATAACCATACCTGAACCCCAACCACCAGAGATCTCAAATTTATCTGAAGAAACTTCTGCAAGTTGATAATCTATATCAACAAGACCATTTTCTTGATTAGGAAGAACGACAGGGTTCATCTTTTCTTGGTCAAAATATTGTAGTTGTTGAAGTTCTCTTAAAGAACGTATAAGATTATCACGAGAATAGAGTTGTCCAGGAAGAGTTTTAAGCTCTCTTATAATTACATGATCGCTTGTTCTTGTATTACCAGAAATAGTAACCTTACCGATTCTAGCTTGCTTACCTTCATAAGCTCTCATTTCAATATCAATAGAGTCATTTTGAATATTTGTTTCCACTGGAATAACTTGGAAAAATAAATAGCCATCATCTTGATAAAGGTCTGTAATATTTGACCCTGTTGGATCGTAGGAAACATTTTTATCTAAAAGAGTTCTATTATAAGGGTCACCTTTTTTTATTCTAAGACGTTTACTTAAATCTTCAGAAGTATATTTAGTATTACCTACCCAACTAATATTACGGAAGAAAAACTTTTCTCCTTCTTGAATATTAAGCTGTACCATTAATTCTTGTTTCCCTTTTTTGTTTTTTACTAGGTAAACACTATCCGATACAATCTTTGCATTTCTGAAACCTAATTCATTATATTTGTCAATTATAGCTTTCTTTTCAGTAGAAAAATCTTTTTCAGAAAAACGTGAAGTCTTCCATATTCTCCACCAACGATAACGCTTTGTGTCACTCATTTGAGAACGAATAGCTTTGTCGGAAAGCTTTTCATTTCCCAAAATAACAACATCTTTTATCTTAATCTTATCGCCTTTCTTAATCTTAAAAATAATATTTACATCATTACGAGTAGTATTTGTGTCTTTTTGTTCGTCAATAGATACTTCTGTATTGTAAAAACCTTTGTCATAGAAAAAATCTTTAATAGTATTCTCGCAATTCATTTTTAAATTTTCGGTAACAATATCTCCAGCCATGATTTTTATCTCATCTCTTAACTTATCACCCTCACTTCTTTTTATTCCTTCGAACTTAAAGCTTGTAAGACGAGGCTTTGTCTTTAAATAATAGTTAAGATAAATTGTTCTTCCTTCGATCTTATCAACTTTTATTTGAATGTCTTCAAATATACCTTGTTTCCAAAGATTATCAATAGCACCAGTAACTTTATCACCAGGTAAATAAATCTTTTCTCCAACAGTTAATCCCGAAAGAAGAATAATTGAAGGGTGGTCTAAATTGTCAGCACCAGTAATAATAATATTCCCTATCTCATATTCCTTAGGAGAGTAATAATCTAAATCAATAGTGTTCTTTATGGAGTCTTGTTGAGAAAAAACAAAAGTTGAACTACTCAACGAAAAGAAAAAAATAAGAATGGTCTTTAATATCTTCATTAGTCTATATTTATAATATAATGCTACCTTAACGCAAATAAATGCAAATAATTTTGTGTGAGTAAATAAATTACTTATTTAATTGTTCACTTGTCTTTCCAAAACGTCTTTCCCTTGACTGATAATCTATCAAAGCTTCATAGAAATTCTCTTTTTTAAAATCAGGCCAAAGAGTATTTGTAAAGTAAAGTTCAGAATAAGAGAGTTGCCACATTAAGAAATTACTTATGCGATATTCTCCAGAAGTACGAATTAATAAATCAGGGTCAGGATAATTCTTAGTGCATAAATGTTTTGAAATAGTTTCTTGATTAATATCTTCTGGATTTAAATCATTTTTTTTAATCGCCAACGCAATATCTTGCATAGCCTTTGTAATTTCCCATCTTGAACTATAACTTAAAGCAATAATCATAGTGAGACTGTTATTGTTTTTAGTTGTTTCAATAATTCGTTTAAGAGCATCACGAGTTTCTTCGTTGAGTTTTTCAATATCCCCAATAACTTCAAACTTTACATTGTTTTTCATTAATGTAGGAGTTTCGTTTTCTATAGCTTGCACCATAAGTAACATTAAAGAATCAACTTCTTCTTTAGGACGATTCCAATTCTCAGTAGAAAAGGCATAAAAAGTTAAATACTCAACGCCCAATTCCACAGAAGCTTCAGTCACTTCTCTAACAATTTCAACTCCTTTTTTATGCCCAAATATTCTCTCTTTGCCTTGTTTTATAGCCCAACGACCATTACCATCCATAATGATAGCAATGTGTTTTGGTAACCGCTCAAGATTAATTTTGTCTTTTAAACTCATATCCCTATTACAAAGTTTTGAATTGACAAAGATACATAAAAATATCTTTTTACCATTTCTTCGACAAATAAAAAGCCAAAATGATTAAAATAACATTAAAATTTCAAGAGAGAAAAGATTGGTATTATTGATTAGATTTAGAATTATGCAGAGCAAATAAAAGTGAAAATAGATTAAGTTTAATCCAAAAAAAAATCATTCTTAAGTCTTTACCTAAAAAGATAGGCTTTTTTTGACCTAAGATAGGAAGTTAGTACTCTAAGATCAAGAGTTGATGCTCCAAGATGGGAAGTTGATGGGTAAAAAAGCCCCTTTTTTAATGCGAAAAAGCCCCTTTTTTGGGTATTAACACTTGATCTTGGAGTGCCAAGACTTGATTCTGGAGCATCAACTCTTGATCTTGGAGAAACAACATAGGATAATATTTGGAAAATATGTTGTAATTTTGCATTCTTATGGACGAAACAAGATTACAAAAAGTTTCTCGCTTGATTCAGAGAGATATGAGCGAGATATTGCAACAAGAGGCAACTGCATTATTTGAAGGGGCTATGATTACTGTTACTAGGGTGAGGGTGAGTGCAGATTTATCTGTGGCACGTTTATATGTTAGCATTTTCCCTCTTAGAGGCAAAACAGTGGCAGATATTATGAAGCTTTTGGAAGAAAAGAAAACATTTCTTAGAATGAAACTTGCTCAAAGAGTGAAAAATCAGCTTCGTGTAATACCAAATATATCTTTCTTTATGGATGATAGCTTGGACTACATAGAAAATATAGACAACCTTCTAAAAAGTTAAAAGCTAAAAACTAAAAGTTAAAAGTGAATAATAAGAGAGAAGAGGCTGAAAATAAGTGATTCCCTTCTAATTAACCATTAATAATTAACCACTAAATATGAATCTTCCTTTGTTTATTGCTTGGCGATATTTCTTCTCAAAGAAAAAACTTAAAGTCATTAATATTATTTCTTTAATTTCTTTGATTGGTATTGCTGTAACTACAATGGCTTTATTGGTTGTTCTTTCGGTTTTTAATGGTTTTACTTATGTTGGCACAAAAATACTTTCTTCCTCGAATCCTCCTTTGGTTATTGAAGCCAAGAAAGGAAAGGTCTTTTCATTAGATTCTATCCCTTACAATAAAATAAAGTCTTTAGATAAAACATCTGCAATTACTCCTGTTTTAAAAGAAAATGCTTTAGTTTCTTTTGGTCAAAACCAGTCTTTGGTTGAGATGAAAGGAATTGATGAAACCTATGCTAAAATAAATAATGTAGACACTTCAATTGTTTATGGTGATTTTAAGTTAAAGAAGTTTTCATCATATGCTTGTGTTATGGGTGTAGGACTTGCTGCTCAAATTAATATTCCAAAGAATGCTGAACTTATGGGAGCAGTTGTTAAAGTAATAATTCCTAAACGAGAAGGTGGTGTTTCTATAAATCCTGAAGAGTCGTTTCGTAACCGTGAAATAAATTATTCAGGGAGTTTTCAAATGAATTCAGAAATGGATGAAAACACTATCTTTGTTCCAATATCATTTGCAAGAGAAATATTAGATTATACAAATAATGAGGTAAGTTCAATTTTTATACGACCAAAGTCAGAGAGTGATATCCCTAAGCTTAAAAGTCAAATTAAAGAATTGGTTGGTGAGAATTATGAAGTAAAGGATATATTTGAACAAGAACCAATTTATCAAAAGGTTGTAAAGGCAGAGCGTTTTGGAGTCTATATAATACTTTCTTTTATAATATTTATAGCAACATTTAATGTTATGGGGGCGTTATCCTTACTCATTATGGATAAGAAAAAAGATATTCTAATCCTAAGAACAATGGGTTCAACTCTTAAAAAAGTTAGAACTATATATTTCTTAAATGGATTAATGTTATCTTTTATTGGAGCAGTTATAGGAATAATATTAGGTATTGGAATCTGTTTAGTGCAACAACATTTTGGAATAATTAAGATGGGAAAAGGAGATTTTGTTGTTGATGCGTTTCCAATAGTAATTAAAGCAATAGATATTTTATCAATATTTTTTTTAGTTTTGTCAATTGGAGCAGTATCAGTTGCTCTAATGGTTAGTAGGATTAAGTTTGAAAATAAAATAAATGAATAATATGGAACTATACGTTTATAATACACTAACAAGAAAGAAAGAACTGTTTAAAGCTATCAATCCTCCAAATGTTGGATTGTATGTCTGTGGACCTACTGTATATGGTGATGCTCATCTTGGACATGCACGTCCAGGAATAACTTTTGATATTGTTTTCCGTTTCCTTAATTTCTTAGATTATAAGGTTAGATATGTTCGTAATATTACAGATGTAGGACATTTAGAAAACGATGCTGATGAAGGAGAAGATAAAATAGAAAAGAAGGCTCGTTTAGAACAATTGGAGCCAATGGAAATAGCTCAATTCTATACTAAACGTTATCTTGATGCAATGGATGCTTTAAATGTTCTTCGTCCAAACATTCAACCAGTAGCTTCAGGACATATTATTGAACAAATAGAAATAGTTAAGAAGATATTAGATGCTGGTTATGCTTATATTTCAAATGGCAGCGTTTACTTCGATATAATAAAGTATCAAAACGATACTCATAAATATGGAATACTTTCAAATAGAGTAATAGAAGATATGCTTGCAACCACAAGAGAATTAGATGGACAAAGTGAAAAGCATAATCCAGCCGACTTTGCTCTTTGGAAGAAAGCAAGTCCAGAACATATTATGCGTTGGCCTTCACCTTGGAGTGATGGTTTCCCTGGTTGGCATCTTGAATGTACAGCAATGAGTGCAAAGTATCTTGGAGAAAAATTTGATATTCATGGAGGAGGCTTAGATCTTTTATTCCCTCATCACGAATCTGAAATAGCTCAATCCATGTGTGCTTTTGGACATGAACCAGCTAACTATTGGATGCATAATAATATGATAACAATAGGTGGTCAAAAGATGGGTAAGAGTTTAGGGAACTTTATAACACTTGAAGAATTCTTTACAGGAAATCATAAGTTGTTAGATAGAGCCTACTCGCCAATGACAATACGTTTTTTTATTCTTCAAGCACATTATCGTTCAACACTTGATTTTTCAAATGAAGCACTTAGTGCAGCAGAAAAAGGACTGAAACGTTTATTGGAAGCACAAAGAAATATTAAAAAGATAATTCCTTCAAAAGAAAATTCAGTAAATATTGAAGAAATAAAGAATAAATGTATTGAAGCAATGTGTGATGACTTCAATACTCCAATAGTAATTTCTTATTTGTTTGAAGCTGCAACCATAATAAATAAATTAATTGAAGGCTCAGAAAAGATAGATGAACAAGGACTTAAAGAATTAAATGAATTATTTGTAGATTGGTTTGTTGAAGTATTAGGTATAACAGATGAGCAAAATTCAAATATGATGCCAACAATTGAAGGTTTAGTTAAGATGATAATTGAACTTAGAAAAGAAGCAAGAGAAAATAAAGATTGGAAAAAATCAGATGAGTTAAGAGATCAATTAGCATCATTAGGCGTTAAAATAAAGGACGGAAAAGAAGGTGTTAGTTGGAGCTTAGAATAATTGATTAATGGTTAATGATTAGTGGTTAATTTTTAATTTGAGAATATTGTAGGGGTAGGGCTTGCCTCTACCCAATAAAATATAAATATGAAGAAATATAGTTTAGTAATAGTAGCATTAGTTTTTGTTTTAGCAAGTTGTGGAGATAAAAAACAAAAAGAAGAATCGACAGAAGTAAATTATTCAAAAGTTGAAATTCCTGCTTTCAGTGCTGATAGTGCATACGCTTATGTAAAAAAACAATGTGATTTTGGGTCAAGAGTTCCAGAGTCAAAGGCACATAAAGAATGTGGAGATTATTTGGTTTCTTTCTTAAGACAATATGCTGATACAGTTATTGAACAAAACTTCACAACAAAGTTATATAATGGAAAGCAAGTTAAAGGACGTAATATAATTGCAAGCTTTAATTTGTCTTCAACCGATAGAGCAATGTTTGCATCACATTGGGATTCTCGAGCTTGGGCAGATAATGACCCTGATACAAATAATCATAAAACTCCAATTTTAGGAGCTAATGACGGAGCTTCAGGAGTTGGTGTCCTTATGGAAATGGCAAGATGTTTAAAATTAAAATCAACAAAAACAGGAGTGGATATTGTTTTCTTTGATGTTGAAGACCAAGGCTGTCCTGAATGGGATAAATCAGATATTACAGACCAATCGGATTGGTGCTTAGGAGCTCAATATTGGTCAACACACACACATGTCCCTTTCTATCAAGCAAATTATGGTGTTCTTTTAGATATGGTAGGTTATTCCAATCCTCGTTTTGCTAAAGAAAGTCAATCTATGAATTATGCTTCTTCAATTATGGATAAGATTTGGAAGATTGCAGCAGATAGAGGTTTTGGGAATATGTTTGTAAATGAAAATACTGGAGGAGTAATGGATGACCACGTTTATGTAAATAAAGATGCTAAGGTTCCTATGATAGATATCGTTAATCATGACCCAACAACAAGTTTCTTCCCTTATTGGCATACAGTAAAAGATGATATTAACTGTATAAGTAAAAATACTTTAAAAGCTGTAGGTGATATTTGCCTTGTTGCAATATATAGTGCTTCATAACGTTTAGAGTGTTATGAAGAAGAGCTTATTCATATTGTTTTCATTTCTTATTATTCCATTTGTGAGTTGCAAGGAGGATGCTTATGATTATGGTTACGTAAACTTTTATATAGACCCTGAAAGCACGGAATATTATAATCTTAACTATGGAAATCGTGGTTGGGAATATTTTGAAGGAGGGATGAGAGGTGTTGTTGTCTTTCGCATTAATTGGGGCGAATTTATTTGTTTTGAAAGAACTTGTACCGCAGAAGGTTGCCATGGACAATTAGAGGTTGATTCAACTTCTAATGCTTTGCTTGTTTGCCCAAAATGTAATTCAAAATTTATTTATATAGATGGTTCTCCAACAACAGGAAGTAAAGCAAAACGAAGCTTGTATTCCTATTGTAATTATTACGATGGAAATTATTTATGGATTTATAATTGTAATTAAAATGAGAGTATTTTTATCATATCTTCTATACCCAATTACTATAATATATAGTATATGGGTTTATTTTCGGAATATGTTTTATGACTTTGGTTGGCTAAATTCAAAAAAGCATAATGTTACAACTATTGGCGTAGGAAATCTAAAGGTAGGAGGAACTGGCAAAACTCCTCATGTAGAATATTTAATTAGTATTCTTTCCGAAAATTATTCTGTTGCAGTTCTTAGTCGTGGTTATGGACGAAAAACAAAAGGATTTAGATTATTAGATTTAGAAAAAGATACAGCAATTACTGTTGGTGACGAACCTTTACAAATGAAACAAAAATATCCTAATATAATATTTGCTGTTTGTGAAGATAGAAACAAAGGGATTGAAACATTAGAAAAACAAATTAAGGGTTTAGATATTGTTATTTTAGATGATTGTTTTCAGCATAGGGCTTTATCATTAGACTTATCTATACTTCTAACTGAATATTCAAAGCCTTTTTTTGATGATAGAATATTACCATTTGGTCTTTTGAGGGAACAGAAAAATGGTTATAAGAGAGCTGACTATATCTTAATTACAAAATCACCTTTAAACCATACATTAGGAGATAGAGTTTCTTTTGAATCTAAGTTAAGACCAAAGAAGTATCAAAAGGTCTTTTTTAGTCATATAGATTATAAAGATATTTATTCATTATGGGAAAAAGAAATAACTGCAAAAATAGAAGACAATACTGTTATTCTTCTTACTGGTATTGCAGATAATACTCAAATGGTAGAATATATAAGTGAAAAAACCAACATAATAGAAAAGATTGAATACCCAGACCATTATAATTTTTCTAATAAAGATATTGACAAAATTATTAGTATTTACGAAACAAAAAAACAATCTAACACAATAATTATAACAACAGAAAAAGATTCAATACGTCTTAAGGATTTTGAAATACTCAAACAATTACCTGTTTTTGTACTTCCAATAGGTCTTACAATAACTTCTTCAACAATGAAATCAGCAAGTTTTAACGAAATAATAATAGATGATGTACGACAAAATAAAAGCTACAACAGAGTTTATAAAAGCTAATGTTAAAACAAGACCACTTGTTGGAATAGTTTGTGGTAGTGGATTGGCAAATATTGTTAACCTAATTAATGTTGAGAAAATTTTAGATTATTCAGCTATACCAAACTTTACTCTTTCTACAGTTGAAGGACATAAAAGCAAGTTGATATTTGGGACTCTTGGAGGAAAGAGTGTTATTGCAATGCAAGGACGTTTTCATTATTATGAAGGATATTCAATGCAACAAGTAACATTTCCCATTAGAGTGATGAAAGAATTAGGGGTAGAAAAATTAATACTTACAAATGCTGCAGGAGGAATGAATCCAGATTTTAATGTTGGAGATATAATGATAATTGAAGATCATATTAATTTTCTTCCAAATCCTCTTATAGGAAAGAATGATGATAGATTAGGTGTTCGTTTTCCTGCAATGAATAAAGCGTATTCTTCATCTTTAATAGAGAAAGCACAAAAAGTAGCAAAAGAAAATAATATAAAAGTTCGTCAAGGTACTTACTTAGGCAATACAGGTCCAAGCTTTGAAACTCCAGCAGAATATAAGTTTTATCATAAGATAGGAGCTGATTGTGTTGGAATGAGTACAGTTCCAGAAGTAATAGTGGCTGTTCATTCTGGCTTAGAAGTTTTTGCAATGAGTCTTGTTTCAAATGTTTTTAAAGATGAAGTTAGAGCAGAAGCTACAATGGAAGAAGTATTAGAAGCCGGTAAGAAAGCAGAAAGTAAGATGATGCTAATAGTTGAAAAGCTAATAGAAAAGATTTAATGGAAAAGGTATTAATAAAAGATATAATCTCAGTAATAGAAGATTTTGCTCCTCTTAATTGGCAAGAAAGCTATGATAATTCAGGATTAACATTAGGAGAAATAGAAAAAGAATGTACAGGAACTTTTGTCTGTTTAGACTTATCAGAACAAGTAATAGATCAAGCTATACAAAACAACTGTAATTTAATATTATCACATCACCCAATTATATTCAAAGGAATAAAGAAAATTGATTACTCTTCAACTATAGGAAAGATAATCATTAAGGCAATAAAGAATGATATTGTCCTTTATGCTGCTCATACAAATATGGATAACGCTTTTAATGGTGTTAATGGAATATTAGCAGAGAAATTAGGAATAAAAAATATGCGACCTCTAAGCAATGGTTCTGACTATGATAATAAGAATTGGTTAGGAGGAGGTGCTATTGGAGAATTACCAATAGCAATGAAAAAAGATGAATTCTTCAACCATCTTAAGAAAGTATTAGACTTACCACAAGTAAAGTATAATTCCAAAGACCAAAAACAAATAAAAAGAATAGCATTCTGCGGAGGTAGTGGTAGCTTTTTAATTTCCGATGCAATAAAAGCAAATGCAGATATATTTATTACGGGGGAGATTAAATACCATGATTTTATTGATCATGAAAACACATTACTATTAGCAGAAATAGGTCATTTCGAAAGTGAACAATTTATAAAAGAAAGGATTATTGCTATTCTTTCTGAAAAGTTTTGTAATTTTGTACCCTTAATTTCGGATGAAACCCCAAATAGAGTAAAGTACTTTTAAAAATAATAATAAACAATAATGGCAAAGAAAGTTACAGGAAAAACAAAAGCAGAAGCACTTGTTGCTCCAATCAGAAAAAGTGATGAGGCAGATATTACTGTTGAAAGAAGATTAATTGCTTTATACAAATTACAACTAATTGATTCCCAAATCGACAAGATAAGAATTGTAAGGGGCGAATTGCCATTGGAAGTACAAGACCTTGAAGACGAAATAATAGGATTAGAAACAAGAATTGATAAATTTAAGACAGAAGAAGATGCCTTAGATCAAAGAATTGCAGACAAGAAAACAATGATGAAAGACTGCAATGCTCTTATTAAAAAGTACGAAGAACAACAAAAAAATGTACGTAATAATCGTGAATACGAATCTTTAGCAAAAGAAGTAGAATTCCAAAATCTTGAAATACAACTTTGCGAAAAGAAGATAAAAGAAGCAACAAATGAGCTTGATCATCACAAACAAGAAGTAGAAAAGATAAAGACAATATTAGATGATAAGAAGAGTGATCTTGAAGCAAAGAAATCAGAATTAGACGAAATTGTTGCAGAAACAGAAGAAAAAGAAAAAGTATTGTCGGCAGAAAGCCAAGAAAACGAAAAATTAATTGAAGAAAGATATTTGACAGCATATCACAGAATCCGTAGCAATTCAAGAAATGGTTTAGCAGTTGTTGATGTTGATAGAGATGCTTGCGGAGGTTGTTTTAATAAAATCCCTCATCAAAGACAAATGGATATAAGAATGCACAAAAAAATAATCGTTTGTGAATATTGTGGTAGAATATTAGTTGATCAAACAATAATAGCAGAAGTAGAAGAACAATAATGGCTAAATATAAATATATTCGCTCTGCTCGAATCGTTGAAGAAGGTGGAGAAAGAATAGTAAATATTTTAATTAAAGACAATCGGATAATGAAGATTTTAGAATCGGAGTTATCCGATTGTCCTTTAGATACGGAAGTGATTGATGCGAAAGGATTATTACTTTTACCGGGCATAATAGACACTCATGTCCATTTTCGCCAACCTGGTTTAGAGTATAAAGCAGATATGTTTACAGAATCACAAGCAGCTGTTGCAGGAGGAGTAACAACTGTTTTTGAAATGCCCAATACCAACCCAACCACCACAACCAAAGAAGCATTAAAGCAAAAGCAAGAAATAGCAAAAGAGAATATGCTATGTAACTATATGTTTTATTTTGGTATAACAAACAGTAATGTAGAAGCAGCTATAACAATTCCAAAAGATGAAATATGTGGATTTAAACTATTTCTTGGTTCTTCAACGGGGAATATGTTGGTGGATAATAAGAACTCACATAAAGAGTTGTTTGAGAAAAGTCCTTTTATAATAACAGCCCATTGTGAAGATGAAGCAAGGATAAAAGCCAACACGTTAAAGTATAAAGAAGCATATCCAAATAATAATGCCCCATCTTCTATACATCCATTAGTCCGAGATGTAGAAGCTTGTTACTTATCTACTAAATATGCTGTTGATTTAGCAAATGCAACTAATGCAAATCTTAATATAGCAAATATCGCAACAGAAAAAGAATTAACGCTTTTGCAAAGAGGGAAGATAGGAACAAAAAACATTACTGCCGAAGTAACTCCAAGCCATCTATGGTTTTCACAAGAAGACTTTGATCGCTTAGGTAATAAGATAAAATGCAATCCTTCCATTAAATCGAAAGAGGATAGAGCTGCTCTAAGGAAAGGATTGAGAGAAGATAAAATAGATATAATAGCAACTGACCATGCCCCTCATCTCTTAGAAGAAAAAGAAAAACCTTATTTTGAATCCCCTTCAGGAATGCCATCAATTCAACATTCCCTACAAATTATACTTGAATTAGTAAGAAAAGGCGAATTAACACTATTTCAACTGCAAGAAAAGATGTGCCATAATCCAGCCAAACGTTTTGGATTAAAAGATAGAGGTTATATAAAAGAAAATTATTTTGCAGACTTAGTCCTTATTGACCTTAACCAAGAAGAAACTGTAACAAAAGAAACATTGCTATATAAATGTAAATGGTCTCCATTCGAAGGTATCACATTTCATAGCAAAATCGTCTCTACATTAGTCAATGGAGAACTAAGATACAATCAAAGCAAGATTATCAGATAGAGAAAAGCGGATTGAAATATGTAGATCGGGCTTTCTCTATAACCAAATCGCCGATTTACCTATGCTGAAACGGTCGATTTACTTTTATTGAATCTGAATACACCATAATCATAATAGTTTTACAAGGTTTAAGAATCGGGATTAAGAAAATTAATGACGACGTATTTCATAGTTATTTATATGAATTAAGCCATATTATTGTCTAAAGAAATAATCTTTTAAAGCTTTCTTTTGTTGGTATCATTCTTATGTTGTAATTTTGCCTACTTCATTAATGGAATAATTTTTATTGCATGTTTTGTGATATGGTTATTCTATTATAAATAGATACAATTATTTATGTCTGATATAATTAAAATAAAGAAAGGTTTTGACATAAAGATATTTGGAGAGGCAGAACCTAAGGTTTCTACTCCTAAGATTAATACTTTCGCATTACAACCTACGGATTTCATAGGCGTAACACCAAAGCTATTAGTAAAAGAAGGAGATAAAGTTAAGGCTGGCTCGCCAATTTTTTTTTCAAAACAAAACGAGAGAATTCTCTTTACTTCATCGGTTAGTGGAACTATTAGTTCTATTATAAGGGGAGAAAAAAGAGTTATCCAGGAAATAAGAATTACTGCAGATGAGGAACAAGAATTTGAAGATTTTGGGACAGAGCCTTTAGCTTCAATGAATCGTGAAGCAGTAGTTGAAAAGCTTTTAAAAAGTGGATTATGGACTTTGATTAGAAAAAGACCATTTTCTATTATTCCTAATCCAAATTCTACTCCAAAATGTATTATCGTTAAGGGATTTGACTCTTCCCCTCTGGCTCCTGATTATAACATTATTCTAAAAGGTAAAGGTGCAGATATTCAATTGGGGATAGATGTATTGAAAAAATTAACTGATGGAACTGTTCATGTAAATGTACATTCTCAAAAAACAACTTGTGATGAGCTTCTAAAATTAGATGGTGTTCAATTAAATAAATTTGAAGGGAAACATCCAGTTGGTAACGTGAGCGTTCAGATTGCTAAACTTGACCCTATTAATAAAGGAGAAAGTATATGGTATTTAGATGCTCAAGATGTTTCTATTATTGGTAAATTATTTGTTACAGGAAAGCTTGTTGCGGATAAAACAATTGCATTGGTAGGTGGCGAAGTGTTGAATCCTCAATACTATAATGTAAAATTAGGTGCTTGCATTAGTACATTGGTTAGTGGTAATGTAAATAAGGAAAATAATTTACGTTATATAAGTGGTAATGTTTTAACAGGTTCTATAATTAGGGAAGATGGTTATCTTGGTGCTTATGATAATTTGATTTCTGTTATTAAAGAAGGAGATTATTATGAGTTTTTGGGTTGGGTACTTCTCGGAATAAAGAAGTTTAGTTTTCATCGTACTTTTGTTTCAGGCTTTTTAAATCTATTACCAGAGAAATTGAGAAAACCGACTGAATTAGATACAAATCTTCATGGAGGAAAGCGTGCTTTTGTTCTAACAGGTGAATTTGAAAAAGTATTTCCGTTAGATATTTACCCTATGCAATTGATTAAGGCTTGTATAATTGAGGATATTGATTTGATGGAGCAGTTAGGTATTTATGAAATAGATGCAGAAGATTTCGCCCTTTGTGAAGTAATAGATGTGTCTAAGACAGATATTCAACAAATAATCCGTAATGGTCTTGAACTAATGAGAAAGGAGATTGGAGAATGAAATGGGTAAGGAATTTATTAGATAATTTAAAGCCAAATTTTGAAAAAGGAGGAAAATTTCCTTGGCTTCAATCAACATTTGATGCCTTTGAAACATTTGCATTTGTACCTAAAACAACAACAAAATCAGGAGCTCACTTCAGAGATGCTTTAGATATGAAGCGTACAATGACTATTGTTATTATAGCACTTTTGCCAGCTTTATTATTTGGTACTTATAATGTAGGATACCAACATTTCCATTCAATAAATCCTTCTTTGGGATTCTTTGATGGGTTTGGGGGTAATATTTTATTTGGGTTAGTTAAGGTTCTGCCGATAATTATAGTCTCTTATGTTGTTGGATTAGGAATTGAATTTGGTTTTGCACAGTGGAGAGGTCATGAAGTAAATGAAGGTTTCTTAGTTTCAGGAATGTTAATTCCTTTGATTATGCCTGCCGATGTACCTTTATGGCAAGTTGCTGCTGCTACAGCTTTTGCTGTTGTTATAGGCAAGGAAGTATTTGGAGGAACAGGAATGAACTTTCTTAATCCAGCTCTTTTAGCACGAGCTTTTTTGTTCTTTTCATTCCCGAGTTCAATGTCAGGAGAGAATGTTTGGATTGCAGAAAAGGCAGATGCTTTCTCTGGAGCAACACCATTAGCTGAAATGATGGCAGGATCACATTTACCAAAATCTTCATTATGGGATATGTTCCTTGGTATAATACCTGGAAGTATTGGTGAAACATCTGTAATAGCAATTCTCTTAGGAGCTATTTTACTTCTTTTTACAGGAATTGCAAGTTGGAGGATTATCCTTTCGGTTTTTGCTGGAGGAGCTTTTATGGGTTTGATATTTAACTTTTTCGGTACTACCAATGCTTATATGCAATTGCCTTTCTATTACCATTATGTTATGGGAGGTTTTATGTTTGGTACTATTTTTATGGCAACCGATCCAGTAACTGCAGCCCAAACTAATCGTGGTAAGTGGATTTATGGATTCCTTATTGGTTTAATGGCAGTACTTATTCGTGTTGTTAATCCTGCATATCCTGAAGGTATGATGTTATCAATTTTACTCCTAAATGTATTCGCACCACTTATTGATTATTATGTTGTTGATTCAAATATTCGGAAGAGGATGAAACGTTGGAAGATGAAAGGAGGAGAAAATGTTTAGTAATAGATATATTTTCATTTATGCAACAATCTTAGTTGTTTTTTCTGCTGCTATTCTTACATTTGCTGCAATAGGGTTAAAGCCTATGCAAGACAAAAATATTAGAGTAGAGAAGATGCAACAACTTTTAGGAGCTGTTGGAATTGAATCAACAGCAAAAGATGCAGAAGATTTATTTAATAAATATTTTGTTGAACAGCATGCTGTAAATGCAGAAGGAAAAGTTGTTGGAAGTGTAGTAAATGGAAAACAAACATTGGGAACAATTAATCCATTTGAATTAAATACAAAAAAACAATTAGCATTATATAAAACGCATGATGCATCGGCTTGTTTGCCAGTATATGTTTGTTTAAAAGATGGGAAGAAATCTTATGTTGTCTCTGTTCTCGGAAATGGACTTTGGGGAGCAATATGGGGAAATATTGCTTTTGCAGACGATTTAAATACAATAGTTGGAGTTAATTTTGATCATAAGTCAGAAACTCCTGGCTTAGGAGCAGAAATTGCAACGATTGCTTTCCAAAAGCAGTTTTATGGTAAATCAATATTTGAAGCAGGAGAATTTAAATCAGTTGAAGTTAAAAAAAGAGCAGATAAAGCAAACCCTCACCAAGTTGATGCAATATCAGGAGGAACAATAACTTCTAATGGTGTTTCTAAAATGATAAAAGATTGCTTAACGTTCTATATTCCTTATTTTAACTCGATTAAAAAGTAAAATGTTATGGCAGGAATAAATTTAAAACTTATAAAGAACCCTTTATCAAAGGAGAATCCAATAACAGTTCAAGTACTTGGTATTTGTTCTGCTTTAGCCGTTACTGCTAAATTACAACCCGCATTTGTTATGGCATTAAGTGTAACTGTAGTTGTTGCATTTTCGAGTTTAATAATATCATTTTTACGTAATACTATACCTTCTCGAATTAGAATTATTGTTCAATTAGTAATAGTTTCGTTATTAGTAATTATAGTTGATCAGGTATTAAAAGCTTTTGTCTATGAAGTAAGCAAGCAATTATCAGTATTTGTTGGTTTGATTATTACTAACTGTATTGTTATGGGTCGTTTGGAAGCCTTTGCACTTAGTCATAAACCTTTTGATTCATTTTTAGACGGAATAGGTAATGGTATGGGATATGCTGTAATATTAATTACTCTTGGCTTTGTTAGAGAGTTATTTGGAAGTGGAACACTTTGGGGCTATAAAATAATTCCTCAATCATTATATGATTTAGGTTATCAAAATAATAGCTTAATGATTATGCCTCCAATGGCTTTAATACTTGTAGGAATAATAATATGGATACAAAGATCAAGGAATAAGGATCTTTGCGAAAAGTAGCAACACTTAAGAATTTGAAATTATGCAAGAGATAATAAATATATTCGTAAAGTCAATTTTTATTGACAATATGATTTTTGCCTTCTTCTTAGGCATGTGTTCCTATTTAGCGGTATCGAAAACAGTTAAGACGTCAATGGGACTTGGAATAGCTGTTGTTTTTGTCTTAGTTATTACTGTTCCTCTAAACTATTTAATAGATAATTATCTTTTGAAAGAAGGGGCATTATCATGGCTTAGTCCTAAATTTGCAAATGTAGATTTGAGCTTCTTAAGCTTTATTATATTTATAGCTGTAATTGCAGCTATGGTACAATTAGTTGAAATGTTTGTCGAAAAAACATCTCCAACATTATATGCTCAATTAGGTATTTTCCTTCCTTTAATAGCTGTAAACTGTGCAATTCTTGGAGCTTCTTTATTTATGCAAGAAAGAGAATATTCCAATATAGGAGAAGTAATTAGCTTTTCATTAGGTTCAGGAATAGGTTGGCTATTAGCTATTGTAGGAATCGCTGCCATAAGAGAGAAATTAAGGTATTCTCAAATCCCTGCACCATTGAAAGGATTAGGAATTACATTTATTATAACTGGACTTATGGCGATAGCTTTCATGAGCTTTTTAGGAATAAAATTATAGAACTAAACCCAACTTAGAAAAGATGTTAGTAAAAGTATTAATAATAAGTATAGTTGTTTTCTTAGTAATCATTCTACTTCTTGTAGGGATGTTGCTATATGCGAGGAAGAAACTTATCCCTCAAGGAGAAGTAAAGCTTTTAATAAACGACGAAAAAGAAATTACAGTTCAACCAGGTTCAACCTTACTTTCTACACTATCAGAACAAAAAATATATCTACCTTCTGCTTGTGGAGGTGGAGGAACTTGTGGTCTGTGCAAATGTAAAGTATTAGAAGGGGGAGGAGATATTCTTCCTACAGAAAAACCTCATTTCTCTCGTAAAGAACAATTAGATCATTATCGTTTAGGCTGTCAATTGAAAGTACTTCAAGATATGAAAATAGAAATACCAGAAGAAATATTTGGTATAAAGAAATGGGAATGTGAAGTAATATCAAATAATAACGTAGCAACTTTCATTAAAGAATTTGTTGTTAAACTTCCAGAAGGAGAAAGATTAGACTTCCGTTCAGGAGGATATATTCAAATAGATGTCCCTAAATGTGAGATAGATTATAAAGATATAGAAGTTATAAAAGAATATCATGAAGATTGGGATAAAATGAAGATTTGGGATTTAAAAATGAAAAATCCAGAACCAATCTACCGAGCTTATTCAATGGCTAATCATCCTGCTGAAGGGAATCGGATAATGTTGAATATACGTATTGCAACACCTCCATTCGATAGAAAGTCGGGAGGATTTAAGAAAGTAAATCCAGGAATTTGTTCATCATATATTTGGTCTTTGAAGCCAGGAGATAAAGTAACAATTTCAGGACCTTATGGAGAATTCTTTATAAAAGAAACAAATAAAGAAATGATGTTTATAGGAGGAGGAGCAGGCATGGCTCCAATGCGTTCTCATATATTTGATCAATTAATAACAAAAAACACTCATCGTAAAGTTACATTTTGGTATGGAGGACGTTCGTTAAGAGAATTGTTCTATACAGATGATTTTAGAAAAATAGAAAAAGAACATGATAACTTTAAGTTCAATATTGCGCTTAGTGAACCAAAACCAGAAGATAATTGGGATGGATATGTAGGATTTATTCATAAAGTAATCTACGATAATTACCTAAATAATCACCCAGAACCAGAAGAAATAGAATATTATCTATGTGGACCAAAATTAATGATAGATTCAGCAGTTGCTATGTTGGATAGCTTAGGTGTTCCACCAGAAAATATAATGTTTGATGACTTCGGGAGCTAAAAAAGAGTTCAATTTATGACTATAGATAAAAAGATAACTAATTTAAATTTCAATGAAGTTGCTTTGGATGAAGAGTATGAAAACTGTACTTTTTTAAATTGCAATTTTTCAGACATGCGTATAACTAATGTTGTTTTTGAAAATTGTCAATTTGAATCATGTAATTTTTGTCTTACAAAAATGGATACTTCATGGAGAGATGTTAAGTTTAAGGAATGTAAAATGACAGGTGCTAATTTCACTAAGATAAATAACTTTTCTTCTTTCAGTTTCGAAAAATCGAATTTACAGTATGCTTCATTTATGAGGACAAAATTAAAGTGTACAAAATTTGTGGATTGTAATCTTAACGAAGTAGATTTTAGTGAGTCAAATTTATCTATGTCAGTATTCAAAAACTGTGATATGACAAGAGCTTTGTTTTCAAATACCAATCTTGAAAAGACTGACTTTACCACAGCCTATAATTATATAATTGATCCCAATAATAATTTAATCAAGAAAGCTCGTTTCTCAAAAGAAGGATTAATAGGTTTAGTTTTATCCTTTGGAATAAGTATTGTGGAATAAAATACATTTTTATTCCACAATAGACTATCCTATTAAATTTATTCAATCACAACCTCATAAACCATTCCTTCTACATCTTTCTTTGGATAAGGCAATAGGTTTTGATCATATACCACTGGAGGCCAGAATTCAGAATAATGGTATTCTTGGGTTATTACACTTAACATTTGATTGTTTGGAATGACAGTAAATTTATCATTCATATAACCTACAACATACATCTTGTCTGGACTTGCTCCAAGACGCCAAATTATTTCATTAGGCTTCCATTCAATTTCATAGTAATAATAGTCGTTATGAAATATACTATTTGGAATAGATTCTCTTGAAGTTAATGCTCGATAAGTATCATACCAACGAACATAAGTAAAATCTTTTGAAAGATATTTGTATTTATGGCCACCTCCATTAAAGAAATTCTTTGGACTTGGGCAAGCTAAGTCCCAATTTGTGCAAGCTATAATACATTCATCTTTATTGAATGGGTTATAGTTCTTAGGTATTTTTTCATAATATCCTCCCCAATATTTGGAAGTCTTTATTATTTCAATATCTATTTCAGAGTAATTAGTATTAGGTGTTCTTGCAGCATTCTTTCCATCATCTTGTCCATATTTAACATATCCTCCCTTTGTACAAGTTCTTCTTTGGTTCCATTCTTGTTCCGATTGATATATTAACCAAAAAGCATTAGTTAAACCGCTCCAAACTCCACTCTTATTTAATTGAGCTGGGAATTTAATCTTACCACGAAACTTACCATAAGTAAAACCTACCCTTGTTGTAATTCCAACACTTTCTTTTCTTGGATTCCCTTTACGGTTTTCATTCCCAGGATTAATTAAAGAAATATATTTCCCTCTATTATCAACTTTTACAGTCTTCCCAGGATAATCGCTAATATATGGATGGTCTTTTATTCTTGTTAGTGTGTCCGCATATTTCTTCTTATTTTCATTATATTTTTGAGAAGTATAGCTGTCGGTAAGTATATCATCAACCAAAGGGATATTCTTTAAGGAATAGTCTTGTGGTATATTATGGAAATACTGTTTATATAGAGCCTTATAATATAATGTATCATTATCTCCAACTTTTCCATTGTTTGGGTAAATCTTAAAGTCTTGATTAGGATAATTTAAAACATCAACATAAACTCCATTTTGAGGAGAAAGAACCGCTTTTAAACGTAATGCTTGTTTTGATAAAGAAGAACTAACACCTCTAATATTCCTACCTTTTCCAAATAAGAAATATTGATAAGGATTAGTGAATCCATTAATACTATCTGAAATAGAAATATTTTTAATCTGCTTAGGAATTTTCTTCAATCCTTCTTCATCAGAAACAACCAATAAGAAACTATATAAACCTGTTCTTGGATTTCTTTTAAATCTGTTATTAGTTTCTCCATGTTGATTATTTATCCCTATTATCCAACATACATCTTTATAGAGTTGTATGTCAATGGAAATGTTACTGTACTTAGCTTTTTTCTTTATATCATTATACCATTTCTCATCAGACTTAATCATTTTAATCCCATTCTCAATTTCTTTTTTCATATCCCTATATTTAGGGTCAGCACCAAAGTATTGTTTTTCATTTCTTGGGTTCCCAACAATACGAAAAGCATCTTCAATAATTCCATTTTCAGGGACTTCCTTAAATTCTATATCTGTATTTTCCCAAGAACCATAAAAGTTTTCATTTGAAAGAGAATCTTTTTCATCAAATTTATAAGACTCATTTTGATAATAAATCTTGTAAAATAATTTCTGTTTATCCCCTTTTTTTACATTTGCTTTAAAATGAAAAAGTCCATCATTTGACTGGTTAGTAGTAGGAATAATTATGCCTTGAGTAACAGCACCACTCAAATCCATTAACATAGAAAGAGTATCGTTATTTGAACTCTTATCTTGATATAGAGCTGTTTTATCTATATTAGAAAAATCAATGCTAAATTCATTAATAATATTTTCATTCCTACAGCTTGTAAAAAGAAGAATTAAGGATAAAAGAGGAAGGATAAGTGATTTTATACTTTTTGTCATAAATATTTTTGATTTTAGAATAAGAATCCCATTTTAAATAAGCAGGTGATTTGATTTGTTTTGCCTAACGGATCATTATTTAACATATTAGTATATCCTCTTTTCGCTTGATATCCTATAACAAATTTTCTAAAACGTATTTCAATTTCAACTTGCATCCCAACTACATTTTTGTTTAAATAATCACTTTTAGAATTACATTTGCTATTAAATATATAATCGTAAAAAGCACCTATCCCAAAAGCATAATCAATATCGTTGTTTAAAATTCCTGCATTTAAAACAAATAATGCAGGGACAGAAACTGTATGATATTTTACAATTCCTTCATCTCTCTTTGCTTCTAAATAATTATAATGTAAACCTGTTTTTATTGCATAATGATTACTTAAAGATATTCTTCCAAAAAATCCTCCTGAACAAGCAAAATCTGTTTTACCTGTCATTCTTCCTTCTTTGTAATAGTGCTCATTAGAACCAATACCAAATTCCATTCCCCAATAACTTAAAGGTATAGACTTCTTTTTGTTCTTACCTGAAGGGGTTATTTCATTTGCATTAGCAAGGTTTTTGGTTAATCCATAAATATAATTGGAAACATCGTTTATCCCTTCAACATCTATTCCTTCAGCATCATCTTCTGGCTTATGATAAGGCGATTTTAATCCTGTAGTAACATAAAATGCAGGAATATTCTTTTTAAGAAAAGAGTCATGGTCAGAACCTGTAAATATGCTTTTGTCAAATTCTTTTAAATTAAGATTATAACCTTGTTTTATGCTTATTTTACTGAAATATTGAGAAGGCTCTTTTAATAAACCAATTCCAACAATCTTTAATTCCTTAGAGGTCTTTAAATATCCAACCATATCAAGACTCATCATCATTTTGGTATTAGCTGTAATGGTGGTTTCTTTATATTTATCTTCGCTATTGGCAAAATAAGCTGAACCATTAAGACCTGTTTCTTCAGCATCAAAAGCAATTAATACAATGCTTCTTTTAAAGTCGTGCCTGTTTTCATTTATTCGTTTTCCTAATTCTAATATTGCAGCAGTTCCTGAAGCGTTATCATCAGCTCCATTATATACAATTGTATCATTAACTCCTTTGTCTATTTCAACTTTATACCCTAAATGATCGTAATGAGCTCCAAGAATAATGTACTCATTTTTTAAAACAGGATCACTTCCTTCAATAACACAATAAATATTCTTTTGAGTTGAATCGGTAGTTATATATTGGTATTTTGGGCTTAATCCATTTTCTTTAAACCTTGAAAATACGTATTTAGCGGCTTTATCACCATATTTAGTGCCTGCACTTCTTCCCATTAAGGAGTCAGATGCTAAAACAAATACATCTTTTTTTATTCTTTCGGCTGATGTTTGAGAATAAAGAGAGGAAAGGGGGCAGGTTAATACTAATAATAAGTATATTACTAATGATTTTCTTTTATTCATATTTCTTTATATTAAATTTATTTCATTTTATGAGACGCGATAAATCACATCTCTACGGGGTTTTTATTTTCCCCATGTTTCTCTATCGAGGCTTCTATATCCTATTGCTTCTGCTAAATGGCTGTTTTGTATTTTTTCACTTCCTTCAAGGTCGGCAATTGTTCTTGATACTTTTAAGATTCTGTCATAAGCTCTTGCTGAAAGACCTAATCTTTCCATTGCTTTTTTTAATAAATTAACTCCACTTTCATCTAATTTGCAATATTCTTTTAGCATTTTAGGGGTCATTTGAGCATTACAATGTATATTTTCTATATCCTTAAATCTTTCTTGTTGAATCTTTCTTGCTCGAAGAACTCTTTCTCTAATAATGTTAGACGGTTCTCCATCTCTCATAGAAGAAAGGTCTTTAAAAGGAACTGGCACAACTTCGATTTGAATATCTATTCTATCTAATAATGGTCCAGAAACCTTATTTAAATATTTTGTTACTGCACCAGGAGCACAAGTACAATTAACGGTAGGGTGATTATAATATCCACAAGGGCAAGGATTCATGGCGGCAACAAGCATAAAACTTGCAGGGTATCGAACCGCTTGCTTAGATCTTGAAATAGTAATATCTCTATCTTCCATTGGCTGACGCAAAACTTCAAGAACGTTTCTTTTAAATTCTGGCAATTCATCAAGGAAAAGAACTCCATTATGAGCAAGTGATATTTCTCCAGGTTGAGGGAAAGCACCGCCTCCAACAAGTGCTACGTCTGAAATTGTATGGTGAGGATTTCTAAAAGGTCGAACTGAAACCAAAGCTGTATTCTTACTCATCTTCCCTGCAACTGAATGTATCTTTGTGGTTTCAAGTGATTCTTCAAGTGAAAGAGGAGGGAGGATAGAAGGAAGTCGTTTTGCTAGCATAGTTTTTCCACTTCCAGGAGGACCAATAAGAATTACATTGTGGCTTCCTGCTGCTGCAATCTCCATTCCTCGTTTAACATTTTCTTGACCTCTTACATCGGAAAAATCAAATTCATAAAGGTCTAATCCTTTTTTAAAAACTTCATCGCAATTAACAGTAATTGGTTCTAACGTATTTGTTCCATTAAAGAAATTAATAACCTCCAATATATTATCTACTCCATAGACATCTATACCATTAACTATTGCTGCTTCCTGTGCATTTTGACGAGGAAGAATAAATCCTTTAAAACCTTGTGCTTTTGCTTCAAGTGCAATAGGTAAAGCTCCTTTGATTGGTTGAAGACTTCCATCAAGAGAAAGCTCTCCCATAATTAAATAATCTGATAAATAATCTGCTATGGTTTGTTCAGATGCAGCTAATATTCCCATTGCAATAGAAAGATCATAAGCTGAACCTTCTTTACGAATATCAGCCGGAGCCATATTAATTATTATTCTCTTGCCAGGAATTTTATATCCAAAGCATTGAAGGGCTGAAGAAACTCTTTGATAGCTTTCTTTCACAGCATTGTCGGGAAGTCCAACAAGAAAGAATCCTACGCCTTGATCAACAGAAACTTCAACACAAACAGTTGTTGCTGTTATACCACTAATGGCACTGCCATAAACCTTAACTAACATCTTTATTAAGTTTTTTTACTACTTCGTCCATTATTTTTTTTAATTCTTCAGGATTAGCAGTATAATAATCAACACTCTTATTATATCTCTTCTTAGAAACATTATGCTTCTTTAATATCTCTTCACTATAAGCCTTTAGTTTCATATTTCTAATATCAATTGTTGAGTCAGCCTTCATGCTTAATAATGATTGAGCCTTTTGAATATCTGTAATAATATCAATAAATTCTCCACGAGGTAAAATATCCTTAGGAGGTGTTGTATTCTTAGAGCAAGAAATTAAAAATAAAAGAGATAATATTAATAAAGTTTTTTTCATCATACAAAGGTACAATTATTTTTTACAAAACAAAAAAACATTGAAATGATTATTTTCTCTGTATGAAATTTAGTCTCAATCAAATGACTAACAATACTGTCTTTTAATAAATAAACCTTAGGTAAGTTAGAATAAATGGAGTATAAATCTTACTAATCAAAGTATAAATTTGGAGATATGAAGTAATAATTTATTTATATAAGCTTTAAATCTTGCAACCAGGCAGGATGTAACCTGCATCCTGCCACCATGCGTCATGTATCCTGCTAGGATGCGACCTACATCCTGGCAGGATACAAAAATTAAACGGGCTTTAAGTAAATTGAAACAAGACTTTGTGAGATTTATTCTTTGTTTTCATGTAATTAATCTTTCTCTTTTTACTAAATGCTTGGGCAATTGGGTTTATATCTCTTATTTTAGTAATTTTGCATCTTCAAAATCTGATTTAGAATTTAATTATAATAAGATATATGGCGTTAAAATGTGGTATAGTAGGTCTTCCAAATGTTGGGAAATCTACTTTGTTTAATTGTTTGTCGAGTGCTAAGGCTCAAGCTGCTAATTTCCCTTTTTGTACTATTGAACCAAATTTAGGAGTTATTTCAGTGCCTGACGAAAGAATGAATGCATTGGCAGAATTAGTTCATCCTAATCGTATTGTTCCAACAACTGTGGATATTGTTGATATTGCTGGTTTGGTTAAAGGAGCTTCAAAAGGAGAAGGTTTAGGTAATAAGTTCTTAGGTAATATTCGTGAATGTGATGCAGTGCTTCATGTTTTACGTTGTTTTGATGATGATAATGTAGTTCATGTTGAAGGAGGAATTAATCCAATTAGAGACAAAGAAATTATAGATACTGAACTTCAAATAAAAGACCTTGAAACAATAGAAAGTAGATTTTCAAAGACAGAAAAGCAAGCTAAAACAGGTGGAGATAGAGAAGCAAAGATTTCTTTAGAGATAATGAAGCGTTATAGAGATGTTTTGGTTCAAGGTAAGAATGCAAGAGAAGTACAATTTGAAAATAAAGACGAACAAAGAATTGCAAAAGAATTATTTCTTTTAACAACCAAGCCTGTTCTATATATATGTAATGTAGATGAAGCTTCTGCAAAGAACGGAAATTCATATACTAAGATGGTGGAAGAAGTTGCAAAAAAAGAAGGGGCAGGAATCCTAATTGTTGCAGCTAAGATAGAATCAGATATTGCAGAATTAGAAACGTATGAAGAAAAAGAAATGTTTCTAACAGAACTTGGATTAGAAGAAAGTGGAGTTAATCGTTTAATAAAGGAAGCTTATAGATTATTAGACCTTAAAACATATTTTACAGCAGGAGTTCAAGAAGTAAGAGCTTGGACATATCATAATGGATGGAAAGCCCCTCAATGTGCAGGAGTAATTCATACCGACTTTGAAAAAGGATTTATTCGTGCTGAAGTAATAAAATATGAAGATTTTATAGCCTTGAAAAGTGAAGCAGCATGTAAAGAAGCAGGAAAAATGGGAGTTGAAGGCAAAGAATATATTGTTCAAGACGGAGACATAATGCATTTCCGTTTTAATGTATAGAAATTTAAAGAAAGTATTAGTTAATGATTAATATCTTCTTTTAAAACAATCTAATTTATACACAAACATACTTTTATTCTAATAATTAAACGACGAGCTTTCCTTCTTAAATAAAGGGCTTTGAGTATTTTATAAGATATTTGTTTCTTAAATATTCTGATATATTTTATGTCTAAGAATATATTTCTACTTATATTTGTGGCATAAAAAATTATTATCATGAATGAAGAAACAAAAAATTGTAACAAAAGCGGTAAGGTAAATAATGCTGCTAGTTGTGGTGGCTTCTATGGATTAGGACTAATTGGAGCTGTAATCTATTTTATTTCACATGCTGCAACCTTTGGAGCTGGTGTCGTAGGCTTTTTAAAAGCTTTAGTATGGCCTGCTTTCTTAGTATATGAATTATTAGAATACTTAAAAATGTAATCTTCTTACAATCTCATATTAAAAGAAAATCTTATTTCTTTAATTGATTAACTTCTAATCATATTATATCATCTTTTTTTTTTGATTAAAAGTGATACTTATTTATGATAAGATAGTATTACTTTTTATCTGCTTTAAATTTTTCGGTATTCTTTTCTGATATAAGTGGGCTAACATCTTATTATATGTTTGAAAAATAAGGATTAAATTTAGAAACGTATTACCTTACTAAAGTATCATGTCACGATACGGATAGTATCATTCATTTCCGCTTTAATGTATAAATGATAGATAATAAAAAACCCTCATTAATTTATTTAAGTGAGGGCTTTTATTTTTATTGTAATGTGTTAATCATTTCTACCAGAAAAAGCCTAAGCTTATTTCTAAATAATTCTGAGAAAAAGGAGAACTAACTAATAATAAATTCAAATCCTCACTTTTTATATAGTTATTAAAACTATAATTCTCTTTTGGATATAATGTATAAGCAATTGTTGTTCTAAACTTATGCTTTTTGCAATTAAAATCAAAAGCAGTACCAATGTAAATAAAAGGAGAAGTATTATTTAATACTTCAAAATCTAGATGATATGTCTTATCGTTTAAATCTAAAGCATTAAGTTTTCCATCTATTGAAGAATCGGTTTGAGATAAATTAAAATTAAGTCCAACACCTAAAGACGCAATCCAAGAAATATTTTCAGACATTGGAATTGTATAGTTAAGTATTATAGGTATTTCTAAGCTATTTAATGATAAATCATATTCATTAGTTGAAGATAATCTTTTCCCATTCATTGTAGAATAATCTGAATAATTGAAATCATAAGTATTATTTCTAAATGTAAATTTCAATCGAGTAGAAGCTGAGAATCTTTTGTAAAAATCATATTGATATTCAAAATAACATCCCCAAAAGGTAGAAGAAGATAATTCTAATTTTGCATAAGGGAGATTATGTGATAAGAAATAATCATTATATTCAAATGTATTGGTTTTATGATTATTCAGATCAACAGCATAGAGGTATCCAAATCCAAAATGATTATTTTGAGTCTCTTTAATTTTTGAACGTGAAACTTGTGCAAATAATCCTATGCTAATAAAACACATAGCAAATAACATTAAACTATATTTCTTCATTTCATTGAATTTTAATTATTAAATCTTTGCAAAGATAAAATTAATAGATTAATTTCCGAATTATTTTTAAGAAAAATGTAGCAATTTAATTTACTCACAAAGTGAAAATACTATTAGATCGCGATAAACAGAGATATATTATTATAAATATTTGTTTGTAGTCTTTGTTTTTTCTTTTAATAACTATATTATTTTAATACCTTTGACGTTATTATTTTGTAGGGATGCAAAATATTGCTTCTCTACAAAAATGGAAGAATAATTTATAAATACAGAGATAATATGTCTAAGGTAATATTAATTACGGGTGCTTCATCGGGGATAGGTTATGATGCAACTCTTCGTTTATTGAAAAAAGGTCATACTGTTTATGCTGCTGCAAGAAATGTTGAAAGAATGGAAGACTTGCAAAGGGCAGGGGCTTATTTAATAAATATGGATGTTACTGATGATGAATCAATAAAAGTAGGGATTGAAAAGATTCTTAATCAACAAAATCGTATTGATGTATTAGTTAATAATGCTGGTTATGGTTCTTTTGGTGCAATAGAAAATGTTGCTATTGAAGAAGCTCGCAGACAATTTGAAGTAAATGTTTTTGGATTGGCTCGTTTAATACAATTGGTTCTTCCAACCATGAGAGAAAGAAAAGAAGGACGTATTATTAATATTTCTTCAATGGCTGGTAGATTTAGTGAACCTTATGGTGGTTGGTATCATGCAACAAAGTATGCAGTAGAAGCATTGAGCGATAGCTTAAGAATGGAGTTAAAATCTTTTGGGATTAAAGTAGTATTAATAGAACCAGGAGCAATTGCAAGTAATTGGAGTGGAATTGCAATGAAACATTTAGTTGAATCTTCTGAAGGAACTGTTTATGAGCCTTCGTGTAAGAATCTCGCTGATGCATTTACAATGATGTATAAAAAGGCATCGGACGCTTCTCTTATAGGAAAAACAATTGAAAAGGCTATTACAACTAAAAATCCTAAGGCACGTTATCTTAAAGGATTTGGAGCAAAACCTATAATATTCCTATCTAAGATACTTCCAACAAAATTGATGGATGCAATAATGGTAAAGACATTGTTGTCAAAGAAGTAATTTATTATATTATTTTAGAACAGGAAGTTTTTCTTCGTATTTATTTGCAAAGGCATAAATAGATTCTAATAAAGTATTAAGTCTATCTATTTCGTCTGCGTAGTATTCTGGATTCTCATTTAGTTTTTTTAATTGGTCTGAGCATATATATACGTATGGAGTAAGATAGTCAAATAGTCTATTTGCTAATAATACTCTTAAATATTCTAATTCCCATTGTTCTGAAATCTCACAAAGATTAATCCATGAACCGATTAATTTTTGAGTTTCAAGACGGTTTTGGGATTGGTTTTTTGGTGAAAGGAGAATATAATAATCCATTTCATCAGAGAAGTTTTGCAAGACTGTTTGCATTAGTGCTTGAGATTTCTCTTCATCTCCTAATTGTCCATAAGCTAATGATAGTTCTGCTAATACATAATGATAGTTATGAATTGAAGGTGGTATCTTTTCAAGACAAAGATTTGCAACGGCAAGACTCTTTTGTGTATCTCCTTCAGATAAAAGAGTATGTGCAAGTAGTGAAGTTTGCTGTGAGTATTGTTCTATTATGCTTCTGTGTAAGTCATCATAGTAAATTCCCTTCTTGTCAAAGTTTTTCCAAGAATAGTTATGCATTAAATTTTCGTACATTTTCTTTGAATCAACTCTTACTGATTTTGTATCAACAATTATATCTTGTGGTTTCTGCTTTTCTTGTGATAGTTTATAAACAAAGCCTTCATTGCTTAAATATTCATCAAATCCAAAGAAGTCATCAACTGAATAGTTTGAAAAATAGATTGGTCGCTTAGATATATTATTTGCTATTATATCATATGCTATCATTGTGCTTTTTGTAAACTCGGTATTTTCTAATGCAATATCTATTCTTCTTGTGCTGTCTAATTGAATAAATAGTTTGTTGGTAGGTAAGGCAAAGAATTTATTATTATGTAATACTATTGGATTATTATTGTTATATAGTTCTTTTAATGCTGTTTTGAGTTCAATAGCATTATTTGTAGGTGTGATAAAACATATATTTCTATTAAGACTATTATATGTTTCCTTATTTGCCAATAGAGTTATTGGATCTGAATCATATACCTTTTTTGTTAGCTTTTCAATATAATCTGGATTATTAAGTAATTGAAGATTTATTACTCTAACATCGGTTCTTATTCCTTCCACTTCTTGACAATACCACAAGGGGAAAGTGTCGTTATCTCCATTTACAAATAGTATTGCGTCTTCTTGGCAACTATTGAGAATAGAAGAGGCAAAATTATAGGCAGTATAGCGATTAGAACGATTATGATCGTTGAAATTATTTGTGAACATAAGACCAGGGACGAGGATAAAACAAGGCAATACATATTTTGGTTTCTTTACTCTTACAATATTTACAAGCCACTGACTTATTGCAAATGCTCCTATTGCTATCCAAATACTGAAAACCATAAATGAGCCAACATAAGCATAATCTCTCTCTCGTGGTTGATAGGCATATTCGTTTGAGTAAATTGTTATGGCAATTCCTGTAAATATAAATAATGCAGTTAATGCGAACCAACCTTTAGTGTCTCTTCCTATTTGATAGAAAAGCCCAAGTATCCCAAGAAGAAAAGGTATAGCAAAATAGATGTTTCTTGCTTTACTTCTTTTGTCTTTTGGTTCTGAAATTGTAGTTTTACCAAAAAAATTATCAACAGGATATATCCCTGAAATCCATTGTCCACTATTATTATTTCCAAAACCTTGCTGGTCATTAGTTTTGCCTACAAAGTTCCAAAGCAAATATCGCACGTACATATATCCAATTTGGTAGTTTGTAAAGAATTGAATATTTGTATTTCACTTGGTTTAGCTCTTATTTCCCCGTCAATTATTACTGTATCTTGAGGCATTCCTACCCATTCTACATATCCTGATTCGTATGCAGGATTATTGTAGTTCCACATTCTTGGGAAAACCATCATTAACTCACGTTCAAATACAGGTTCTAATCCTTTTTCTGTCATCTTAAATTCTTTGGGAGGAATGGCAGTATAGCTTGGGCCATATAATAATGGTGTATCACCATAAGCATCACGGTTAAGATAAGAAACTAAACGCCCAGCTGTATTAGGTTTGTATTCATTGATTGGTGTGTCGCTATCTGCACGAATGGCTAATACAAAGAATGTTGAATATCCTATAAGAAAGAATGTTATTGCAAGAACAGTTGTGTTAAGAAGTGGTAGCTTTTTCCAAATAGATAAGATTACTAATCCTATTAATATAACTGATATTAGAATAATAATTAGTGAAGGATTAAAACTAATCAATTTAAGTGTTCCTGGTATTATTAGCCAAAGTATAAGTCCTAAAGAAAGTATTGATATTAATAATGTTGTGATTATTCCAGGCATTGTTGGTTTGGAATAATGGAAATAAACAATTAATAAAATAGCAGGAAGCACAAGTAAAGAAAGTAAATGAACCCCTATTGAAAGTCCAATTAAAAAGGTTATTAATAAAATCCATTTAGGATGAGGTTTTTCATCCCATTTTAATATTGACCAAAATGTTATTGCTGTGAAAAGAATTGAAAGAGCATATACTTCTGCTTCAATTGCTGAGTTCCAAAATGTATCAGAAAAGGCAAAGACTAAAGCTCCAATTATTCCTGCATAAATATTACTTATGTATCTTTCACTAAAGCGATACATAATTCTGACAATTATCCAAAAAAGAAAAGTAATTGTTAATCCTGAAGCAATGGCAGAAAGAGAATTTATTAGTATAGGAATAAGTTTAGTGTTTCCAAAACTAAATATGGAAAAGAAAGCACCAAATATTTGAAAAAGTGGAGCTCCTGGAGGATGACCAACTTGTAGTTTTGAACTTGTTAAAATGTATTCTCCACAATCCCAAAAAGAAAGTGTTGGTTCTGCACATAAGATATATAGGATTGAAGTTAGTAATCCGAGTATCCAACCAATATAATTTACTGTCTTTTTATGCTTTATCATTATTCGTCTGAATATGGATTTGGGAATATTTTACCAATTGACAAATGCCTTATTGAATATATCCTCAACCAATTCTTCATTTATTTGTTTTATAAGAGATTCTTCAACATCATTTAAAGCAAGCCCACTATCGTAGTCTTTAAACTTTGTGAAATTCTGTTCAAAGTTCATCTTCTTATCTTTTTTGTTTATACAATTAACCTTAACTGTAATTGTCAAACGATTCTTCGCAGCCTTATCATTACCTTGAATTGAGACAGGTGTAATCCCGTAACTTGTTATTGTCCCTTTGAAACTAATATCAGCATCATCATTAACAGATTTGAGGGTTGTCCCTGAATTTATCTTATTAATTAAAGCAGTACTGATTTCTGAAGCAAGCATAGGTTGAACAATACTTGCCCTATTAACAAATTGGTCAACGCTAAATGTTGTTGTACCTGAAGAAATAGATGCTCCTGTAAAGGAATAACCTCCAGCACAAGAAGCACAAAGAATTAAAACTATTATTGTATAAAAAGTTTTTTTCAATTTTATCTTATACTAAATGAATAGAAATTGCCTATTTAATTATTAGCTTTTGAGTCTTATAACTATTATTGTCTTTCACTCTAACAAAATAAACTCCCTTTTCTCCAATTTTTATTGTTTTGTTAGGATTGTAAATCATTGAAGGAACAACAACTTGTCCTAATTGATTATATACACTTACTTCAACTTGAGATTTTACATTTAATCTAAATTCACCTCTTGATGGATTAGGATATATATATGAATTGTTAGAATTATTAGGAACTTCATTTAACCCAGCTTCTGTTGTAATAGAAAGGTCGTCTAATAATAAATTGCCAAATGTGGTTGCTGCTGTATCTAATGAAGTTGTTAAAGCAATAAATATTAATTCTGTTGGTGTATTCTGATTGGAATATATAATTGGACATTCAAATGAAGTATATGTAGCTTTTGAATCAATAGGAATAGATGGAGAATATATACCTACACCAACAATTTCTCTTGTTCCAGATTCTTCACTTACAACAAAAGACATAATAGATGGTATTTCATTTATATTATCAATAGGATTCCAACTAAAATAACCATTAACAGAAGTTGGCCTTTCTGTTAGAATAGTGCCGTTAGTAAATATAGACATAACTTGCTCATTGCTTAAATTCATTGAGTCAGAAGTGAATAATGATAATAGAGATGTCATGTCTATTGTAGCATTTGTAAGGAGTCCAGGAACAGCCAATTGAGATATCCCAAGCATCGTAGCAATAGTTGATGATAATTGTTTTGCTCCAATGCTAACTGCATAATTCCCTGAATGTGATTCTGAAGAACTAGTAATATTAGATAAATTAACTCCAAGAACGCCTAATGTATTCCAATTGTTTGGTGTTGTTCCTGTCCAATTTTCAAAGCCTGGATTTTGAAAAACATTTTGAGCATTAATTGATAATGCAAAAAAAGAAATGACTAAAAATAATAAAATCTTTTTCATAATAATTTGTTTTAAATTCTCAATTTTAGACTGCAAATATATATATAAATCAGAAGATACAACGAAAAAAGTTACAAGGAATTTAAATCTTCTTTCGAAATAGTATAATTGATACGAGGTTTGCCTATATTTTCTAATAATATAAATTGAAATTCATTGTTGAAATTTTTCTTATCTGCCATCATATAATTGATAAGTAAGTCAATATTTTTCTTCAAATCTATTATCTTATAATATTGTTCTAAATACTCATATATCTCTTGAGCTCTTTTTTTAGGAAAAGATAATTTTTTCTCTGAAAGTTTAATTGCATAATAAATCCCTGAAGCTACAGCTTCTCCATGCAAAAGGTCATCACCCTTACTTAAAGCAATACTTTCAAAAGCATGCCCAATAGTATGTCCAAAATTCAATATTTTTCTTTTATCTTTTTCAAACATATCTTCTTTTACAATATCTTCTTTTAGGATAATACATCTTTCAATAAGTTCCTCATCAAAACCTTCTTCTCCCCAAGGAGAATATCTTTTCATTTCATTCCATAGTTCTTCATCTAAGGCAAGAGCGATCTTAATCATCTCAGAAACACCATTTAAAATTTGGCGTTTGTCTAATGATTCAAGAAATTCGTAATGAAAGCAAGTTAAAGTATTATTATTAAAACTACCTATTTGATTTTTAACTTCTCCAAGATTAATCCCAGTTTTCCCTCCAATCGAAGCATCAACCATTCCAAGAAGAGTTGTTGGTATAGCAATATGTTGAATTCCTCTTTTAAAGACAGAGGCTACAAATCCTCCTAAATCAGTAATTACTCCACCGCCTAAAGAAATTAATATGCTATCTTTATCAGCAGAAGATTCTACCATTGCACTACAAAGCTGATCAACAATTGTCAAGGATTTGCTCCCTTCTCCAGATTCAACTTCTAAAATTTCTGCACCATACAATTCTTCTACCTCTTCAATAAGTATAGGTAAGCAATTTGCATAAGTGTTTTCATCGAGTAAAATAAATTTCTTTGTATTAGGCTCTTTAGAAAGCTCTTTTTCTAAGAAAGATAAATTATAATGTGAAAAGGAAAAACTGTCTTTATTCATTATCAACCAAATTTAGATAAGAAAACTATTCTCATTAATCTTACTTCTTCGTCTGTGTATTCTTCTTCTCCAAGTTCTTCAAGAATTTCATTTACATCATCATATTCCGATTCACGTAAAAGGTCTAATATTTCTTCTTGGTGATACACGTCAACAAATTCATCAATATAATATTGTATATCAAGCTTTGTGCCAGAAGCAACTATACTTTCTATTTCAGTAAGTAAATTGTCCATATCTAAATTCTTTGCCAAAGCAATATCTTCTAATGGTAATTTTTTATCAATGCTCTTAATGATATAGACTTTCAGCCCTGATTTATTAATTACGCTTTTAACAACTAAGTCTTGAGGACGTTCTATTTCGTTTTCTTCAACATATTTTTTTATAGCATCAATAAATGGGTCTCCGTATTTTTGAGATTTACTTGCTCCAACTCCTATAATCTGATTCATCTCTTCCTTATTGATAGGATATTGAATAGTCATATCTTCTAAGGACCTATCTTCGAATATTACGTAAGGAGGGAGGTTTTCTTTTGTAGCTATTTTCTTTCTAAGATCTTTTAATATGCTAAACAAAACCTTATCAACACCGCCACCATCAGATCCAGAAAGAATTGTTGGATCAATATCTTCTTCTCCACTTGTGTAATCGTGGTCTTCTGGAACAAGTATAGGATAAGATTTTTTTAAGAAGCGGAAGCCTTCTTGAGTAAGCTTTAAAACACCATAATTTTCTATCTCTTTAATTAAAAGACCTTCAATTAAAGCTTGACGAATAACGGCCTTCCAATAAATAAATTTCTTTTCTTCTCCAACTCCCCAATTTTGAATATTCTTAAATGCTTTTGTTTGAGCAGTACTAACACCAGTTAAGATATTAGCAATATCAATAGATTTAAGTATTTGTTTTACATCTAATACAGTTTCAAGAATAATCTCAACATCTTCTGTTGCATCTGTTCTTGGTTTAGGATTTAAGCAATTGTCACAAGACCCACAGTTTGTATGATTATATTCTTCTCCAAAATAATGCAAAAGATTAATCCTTCTGCAAACAGAACTTTCTGCATAAGATATTGTTTCGGACATTAATTGTAATGCAACCTCACGTTCAGCAACTGGTTTGTCATTTAAGAATTTCTCAAACTTAATAATATCTTGTTCAGAGTAGAACGCAACACATTTACCTTCGCCATCATCTCTACCTGCACGACCTGTTTCTTGATAATATCCCTCTAAGCTTTTAGGCATATCATAATGTATAACAAATCTCACATCAGGTTTGTCGATGCCCATGCCAAACGCAATTGTAGCAACAATTACTTCTACATCCTCCATTATAAACTTATCTTGATTTTCTGCTCTTGTTGCAGCATCTAAACCTGCATGGTAGGGTAAAGCTCTAATCCCATTCAATACTAAAGTCTCTGCCAAAGCTTCAACCATCCTACGGCTCAAACAATAAATTATACCAGATTTTCCTTCGTTATCTTTAATAAAACGAATAATTTCACGATTCATATCCACTTCCTTTTTAGGTTTTGGACGTATTTCGTAGTAAAGATTTGGACGATTAAAGGATGATATAAAAACATTAGCGTCTGCTATCTCTAAGTTTTTCATTATATCTTGTTGAACCTTTGGGGTAGCAGTAGCAGTTAGAGCAATTATTGGAACATTTTGACCAATAGCATCAATAATAGGTTTCATTCTTCTGTATTCTGGGCGGAAATCATGTCCCCATTCTGAAATACAATGAGCCTCATCAATAGCATAAAAAGAAATGTCTATTTCACGTAAAAACTCAGCATTTTCTTCTTTATTTAAACTTTCAGGAGCTACATAAAGCAATTTAGTAACACCATTTCTTAAATCGTCTTTTACTTCTTTTACTTCAAGTTTTGAAAGTGAAGAATTAAGGAAGTGAGCAACTCCGTGCATAGAGCCAAATCCACGAATTGCATCAACTTGGTTTTTCATTAATGAAATAAGAGGAGAAACGATAATGGCACAACCAGGAAGAATTAATGCTGGTAATTGATAACATAACGATTTTCCTCCACCTGTAGGCATGATAACGAAAGTGTCATTACCTGCGAGTAAACTCTTAATAACAGCTTCTTGTTTTCCTTTAAATTTGTCAAAACCAAAGATGCGTTTAAGTTCGGTACGTAAATCAGCATTAGTTGTTTTTATTTGTTTATGGCTCATTTTATTTTTCCTGTTTTATTTTTCCAAATATATTGCGTACTTTTGTCGTTGCAAAAGCAGCAGGTTTATATTTTTCATAATGCTAAATTACTGCTTTTTTCGATACAATACCAAAATATAAAGAATTTTTTTGACAGTGAAAACACCAGAAGAGATAAAAAGTATTGCTATACAAACGATTACGGAAGAATATTTAGCAATTGAGAAACTTAAAAACAATATTAATGATGACTTTGTAAAGGTCGTAGAGTTAATATTTAACAGTAAAGGGAGAGTTATTGTAACTGGAATAGGTAAAAGTGCAAATATTGCAACAAAGATAGTTTCAACCTTTAATTCAACAGGAACTCCATCAATTTTTATGCACGCGGCAGATGCAATACATGGAGATTTAGGAATTATACAAGAAGAAGATGTAATAATATGCATATCAAAGAGTGGAAATACTCCAGAGATAAAGGTTTTAATACCATTAATAAAGAACTTAGGGAATAAATTAATTGCTATTGTAGGTGACCCAAAATCAACCTTAGGTATACAAGCTGACTATTTGTTAAATGTATGTGTTGATAGAGAAGCATGTCCAAACAATCTTGCTCCAACATCATCAACAACAGCACAATTAGTAATGGGAGATGCTTTAGCCGTAGTGCTTCTTGAATGCAGAGGATTTACAGCGAGAGACTTTGCTAAATATCATCCAGGAGGAGCATTAGGAAAGAGATTATATCTAAAGGTTTCAGACTTATACCCAAATAATGAAAAGCCAGAAGTAAATCAGGAAACTTCATTAACAGAAACTCTAATAGAGATAACTTCAAAACGCTTGGGCTGTGTTGCGGTAATAGAAAATAATGAGATAAAAGGAATTATAACCGATGGTGACCTTCGCCGTATGTTATCAAAAAGTCTTTCCTCTGACAATCAGAAAGCCAAAGACATAATGACAATTAATCCAAAAACAATTCATAGGGATAGATTTGCTGCAGAAGCATTAAATGTAATGAAAGACAACCATATCACTCAATTGTTAGTTGTCGATAATAAGAATAAATACGTAGGTGTAATACATTTACACGATCTAATAAGAGAAGGAATAATTTAGTTAAAAACAAAAAGAGATTTCATGTATAAAACAATAAAATCTCTTTTCAAAATTAACCAATTTTGGGGTACGCGATGGGACTCGAACCCACGACCAATGGAACCACAATCCACTACTCTAACCAAACTGAGCTACGCATACCGTTCATTAATTTAGGGTTGCAAAGATATATAGTTTCTGGCTATTAACAAAATATTTCGACTTAATTTTTATAATTAAAGATATACTACTATCTTTGCCAGTAAAATAGCACGACTTGATAAAGAAAATATTACATACACTTATCACCAAAATACTATCTTCGGGAATAGGATTTCTAACCATAATACTAATAAGTCAATGTCTTGGAGCAGAAGGAAAAGGTGAACAATCCATATTCCTTTTCAACATAGTATTGCTTTTGCTCTTTGCAACACTGATAGGAAATTCAACCCTAATTTATTTAACTCCACGCCATAAATTCTCCGAACTTTTTTTTCCTTCTCTTACATGGTTAATTCTTTCCCTTTTAGTTCTATTTGTAATATTTTACTCTATTCCGACAATAATTATTACACATCCAATAGAACTATTTCTTGTTGCTCTATTTGCTTCAATAACAGAAATAAATACCTATGTTCTTATTGGAAATGAAAGAGTAAAGGATGCTAATAATCTAAAACTAATTTCCCCAATAGTATCTATAAGTTTTCTATTTGTTCTAACCTTAATGCATAGTTTTACGTCTTCATACTATTATGTAATTTCTCTTTTGCTTGGATATACATTAAGTCTTTTTTATGGGATATACCTTCTAAAAGATGAATATCTTAACTTAAAGCTTCCATCTCTAAAACATTATAAAGAAATGTTTATTAAGCTCTTTCATCTTGGAGCAGTAAAGCAAGTAGGAAGCATAGCACAACAAATGAATGCTCGATTATCTTTCTATTTGCTAACATTCTATTGTGGGAAAAAAGTATTGGGAGTTTTCTCTAACGGCATTTCAATATCGGAAGCAGTTCTTATGTTTGGCATTAGTTTGGCATTAGTTCAATATTCCAAACTCTCAAATACAGAGGATGATGCTTATGCAAAAAGACTATCTCTTTTAATGACTAAGATAAATATTCTCTTTACAATTCTTGCCTTGATTTTCTTTTCACTCTTGCCTTCAGGAGTATATTCATTTATCTTCGGACCAGAGTTCTCAGAAGTAAAACAAGTAATCCAAGTCTTGTCAATAGGAATCTTATTTCTTAGTATATCAAGTACATTTACTCAGCATTTTGCATCAAAAGGAAATTTCATAATAACAACCTCAGCCTCTCTTATAGGGCTAATATCAACAGCTGTCTTTGGTTTTTGGTTGGTGCCAATCTATGGAATATGGGGAGCAGCAATAACAACAGTAATATCTTATAGCATAACTTCCTTTATAGAGTTTTATTATTTCCAGAAATGGACAAAGACTCGTTTGAAAGATTATTTAATATCCAAACAAGATATTCAGGAGTTTGTTTTATTGATAAGCAAATCAAATAAGTAAATAAATCCTACCAAAGATTTTATTATCATATAGCATTTAGTTTATCTTTAGGTTCAATTCGTAAAGAGTTTAGGTTTGATTACTTCATCTTCAGGTTCAATTCACTTGATCTTTGTCTAACAAGAGTGCCACTCTTGTAGCTTATAGACGCTATTATTACTCAATAAGAGTGGCACTCTTGTAGGATGAAGACTAAGTGGATTTAACCTGATAACGCTATGATTATCCCTGAAGATAAAGTAAATTGAACCTCAAGACTAAGTGAATAAGGGCGATTATCTTAAGAATAAATTTAAAGAGGCTGTTTTTAGCGTGAAAGCTTATATTATTCCTCTTATTTCTTCTAAGCTTTTGATATTATGACGGTCTAAGTATTCTTTTATTCCATTAACTATTTCTACGCTAATGGCTGGGTTTACAAAGTTTGCTGTTCCTATTTGAACAGAAGTTGCTCCCACTAAAATAAATTCTATTGCGTCTTGAGCATTCATAATTCCTCCTAAGCCAATTATTGGTATCTTGGTTTGTTTAGCAACTTGCCATACGCAACGAAGTGCAATTGGTTTAATGGCAGGACCTGATAAGCCTCCTGTAATTGTTGAAAGTAATGGTTTTCGCTTTTCTGCATCAACAGCCATGGCAAGAACAGTATTTATCATTGATAATGAATCGGCTCCTGCTCCTTCAACAGCTTTTGCTATTTCTACAATATTAGTTACATTTGGAGTTAGTTTTACAATAAGGGTTTTATTATAAACCTTTCTAACTTCTTCAACTACTTGTGCTGCCATTTGAGGGTCGGTGCCAAATCCCATTCCTCCCTTTTTTACATTGGGACAGGATATATTTAATTCTATTGCTGGAATTTTATCTAAGCTATTTATCTTTTGTGCAACTTCAACGTATTCTTCTATTGAAGAGCCTGAAACATTTACAATGATATTTGTATCAATATCCTTAATTCTATCATAAACACCATTGCAAAATATATCAACTCCCTTGTTTTGCAAACCTACTGCATTTATCATTCCTGATGGAGTTTCTGCCATTCTTGGATAAGGATTCCCTTCTCTATGAGTTCCTGTTGTGCCTTTAACTATTATTCCTCCCAAGTCTTCAAGATTCATAAAGTCTGCAAATTCTTCACCATAGCCAAAGGTTCCTGATGCTGTCATTACTGGATTCTTTAAAACCATATCCTTAATCTTAACTTCCAATCTTTTGTCTATATTATTCATAACCTTGGTTTTAAAAGTCTTTTAATTCAGTTGATAAGAAAACAGGTCCTTCTGTACAGGTACATTTATGTCCTTCATTGGTATCAACAACGCAGCATAAACAAGCACCAACTCCGCAAGCCATGGTGTTTTCAAGGGATACATAACAAGGAATATTTTTTTCTTTTGCATATTTAGAAAGAGCTTTCATCATTGGAGTTGGTCCACAACAATAAATAGCATCAAACTTTTCTTGAAGTATTGGGTGAGATGTAACCATACCTTTAATTCCACAAGAGCCGTCTTCTGTTGCAATATGAAGGGTTGAAAGAGCCGCATATTCGTCTTGACTAAATAATTGTTCTGCATTTCTACAACCAATTAAGGTATGAGGTTTAATTCCTTTTTGGTTTAATACTCTTGCAAGATAAAGTAAAGGAGCTACACCACAACCACCTCCAACCAAAAGGACATTACCTTCAACTATTGGAAATCCATTACCCAAAGGAAAAATAAGATTTAAAGTTTCTCCTTCTTTTATTGTTGAAAGATCTTTTGTTCCTTTGCCAACAATTTGAATTAAAAGAGAGATTTGATTTTTTGAAGTATCAACATCATGAATTGATATTGGACGACGAAGTAAAACATTTGCCCCTTCTTTCATCTGCACTTCTACAAACTGTCCTGCTTTTATCTCTGGAAGAGTTTCAGGATATTGTAGTTTTAATCTATAAAAGCTTGTGGTTAGGGCTATGTTCTCAATAACTGTAAAGTCTTTACAATATTTCATTGCTTTGCTTTGTTTTTTATTTGAGTAACTATTATGATTACCCGTATAATAAATTTCTTAACTGCAAATTTACTGCTTTTCTCAACTTATACAAATATATATTGCGAGAAAAGAAATTATTTAATACCTTTGCATCTCACTTTTAAATGCTTAATATATGAAAGACAAATTGCTTATTATTGCTTTTATTGCTATAAGTGTTGTTGGGATAATGTCTTGTGATGTTGATTTTAATCCTAATGATGATTGGAAAGAAACAACAATTGTTTATGGTGTCTTGGATCAAGATGCAGATACTAATTTTATTAGAGTTCAGAAGTGTTTTTTGGGTGATGGTAATTATATTGAGTTTGCCAAGCAAAAAGATTCTATTTATTATAAGGCTGATGAATTAGAAGTGAAGATGTATGCTTTCTATGATTGGGACTCAACAGGTTGGAATATAAATAAAGCACATGATTCTTATACACTTACTTATACTGAATTATATAATAAACCTCAAGGGGGATTTTATTCAGAAGTAGCTCCAATATTTTTCACTACTCATAAATTACATCCAGACTTTAATTATTATCTTGTTGTTAGAAATATAAAGACAGGTAATATCGTTACAGCTCATACAAAGCTTGTTGCAGATTATAAGGTTACTGATCCTTCTGGAACTGCTTTTGGTTTCAATTACAGTCAACTTTATGGACAGAATATAATGACTTGCAAGTGGACAAATATGACAGTAGGTGTTGATGGTGAGATAGCTCGTTTATTCCAACCTTGTATTAGATTTAATTTTATGGAAAATGGTGAGCCTGCATATATCAATATAGACTTTTCAACAAAGGTTAATGATTATACTGTTGCCGATAAAACTATGCAGTATATTATATTTGAAAAAGAAGTTCTTTCTCAAATTAAATCTAAGATAAAAAGTAGAGGGGTAGCTACACGTAGTTTTCGTTTAGACTCTCCTGCTTTTGAAATATATGTTTATGGTTGTGCTGAGAATCTGCATAATTATATTGATAATAACGCTCCTATAGTATCTCTTACCGAAAAGCCAGTATTTACTAATATTAATAATGGAGTTGGTATATTTTCCTCACGTCGTCTTTATATAAAAAGAGGATATACTGATTGGGCAGCAGCATTCCAAGCAGAGATTGAAAGTTATGATATTGGTTTCTAATTAGACTATGAAAATTAGATATTTCTGAAAATTATCGTACCTTTGCACGCCGTTTTTAAAATAATAACACATAGAAAATAAAGATAAAATGAAAGTAACTAAAGAAAATACTGGTGATTTAACAGCAGTTTTAAGAATTGATATTTGTGAAGAAGATTATGCTCAAAAATTAGAAGAGCAATTAAAGACTTACCGCAAAAAGGCTAATGTTCCTGGATTTCGTCCTGGTCAAGTGCCTATGGGTTTGATTAAGAAAATGTATGCAGAGTCTTTAAGAGCAGAAATTATAGAAAAAGACATGTCAGAAGCTATGTATAAATATTTGGATGATGAAAAGATACAAATATTAGGTTATCCTATGGCTAATGACGAAAAAACTGTTATTGACTGGGACAATCAAAAGGAATTTACTTTCTATTTTGACTTAGCAATTCAACCAGAATTTGAACTTAACTTAAATAATATAGAAGAAACTTATTACAATATTGTACCAAGTGAAGAGATGTTAGATAAGTTTGTTGAAGACTTACAAAGACGTTTTGGTCAATTTGCTTCTCCTGAAAAAGTTGAAGAAACTGATTTAGTTTATGGTGAAATCACAGAACTTGATGAAGAAGGTAATGTTAAAGAAGGAGGAATAAAAACTGTTACTTCTTTAGCTGTTGATAAAATTGCTCAAAAGACTATTCAAAAGAAATTTATAGGTCAAGAAAAAGATGCAGAAATAGTTTTCAATATTGCTAAAGCATTCACCAATGCAACTGATCTTGCCGCAATGTTACGTATCGATAAAGACTTGGCTGAAGACTTCAAAGCAGATGTTAAATTTGTTATCTCTTCTATAAACAGAATTACTCCTCACGAATTGAATGAAGAGTTATTTGAAAAAGCATATAAAGGAGAAGAAATAAAGACTATTGAACAATTCAGAGCAAGAGCAACAAAAGATTTATCTGAAACATATAAAAGAGAATCAGATCGTTTTTTCACGAACGAAGCTACTCAAAAATTAGTAAAAGAAGCTAATTTTGAACTTCCAGATGAATTTATGAAACGTTGGTTGGTTTCAAATGGTCAAGGTAAATTAACTCTTGAACAAGTTGAACAAGACTATGAAATGTATAGAGATAGTTTGAAATGGCAATTGATTGAAACTAAATTATCTGACAAATATTCTTTACCAGTAACAAAAGATGAGGTAAAGACTTACTATAAAGAAGCTCTTCTTGGTAATTATTTCCCTGCTCAAGAAAATGAAACGGAAGAACAAACTAAGGAACGTATGGAAGCAATGGAAAACGTTGCTGAAAACATGTTAAAGAACCAAGATCAAAGTAAACAAGTTTATGAATACCTATTTGATCAAAAACTTACATCTTGTTTAAGAGCAAACATCAAGCTTATAGACAAAAATGTAACAGTTGATGAATTCACTACTTTAGTTCAAAATCAAACAAAATAAATAATAAGCATTGCATAAAGCTGGATTTGTAAATATAATTGGTAACCCTAATGTAGGGAAATCAACCCTAATGAATGCGTTAGTTGGTGAGAAACTTTCTATAATCACCTCTAAGTCGCAAACAACTCGTCATAGAATAATGGGAATCTTTAATGGGGAAGACTTTCAAGTTGTTTACTCAGATACCCCTGGTATTGTAAACCCTCACTATAAACTCCATGAGTCTATGATGCACTTTGTAAATTTAGCTTTGCAAGATGCTGATTTATTCCTATTGGTAACAGAGGTTGGAGAGTCGTTAAAGAATCATGAAACACTTGACAAGGTAATCAATTCAGATATTCCTGTAATATTATTGATTAATAAGATAGACCTTTCAAATCAAGAAGTGGTAGCAGAAAAGATAGAATATTGGCAAAATGAAATTCCTCGTGCCATTATTATTCCTACATCTGCTTTGGAAAAGTTTAACCTCGACGTAGTGTTTAATAAAATTCTTGAACTACTTCCAGAGAGTCCTGCTTATTTCCCTAAAGATGAATTAACAGATAAATCAATGCGTTTCTTCGTTTCGGAGATAATACGTGAAAAGTTATTAATCTACTATCAAAGAGAAATACCTTATTCATGTGAGGTTGTAGTTGAATCGTTCCAAGAAGAAAACAATATAAACAAGATATCTACCCTAATCTATGTCGAGAGAGAAAGCCAAAAAGGAATAGTTATTGGTCATCAAGGTTCAATGCTTAAAAAGGTAGGAACAGATGCAAGAAAAGATATTGAAGAGTTTACAGGAAAGAAATGTTTCTTAGAAATTCATGTCAAAGTATTAAAAGACTGGAGAAACAACGACAATTCATTAAAACGTTTCGGATACGAAAATAAATAATATTAATGCTTAATGATAAATGGTTAGTGGTTAATAAAGCAAAGCCACTAACCATTTTCTGTATTAACCATTTATCATTAACCATTAACCATTAATCATTATGTTTGATTTAATAATAATAGGAGCAGGAGCTTCTGGTTTGATTTCAGCAATTGTTGCTTCTCGTCAGGGAAAGAAAGTATTGCTTATAGAAAAGATGTCGCAGGCAGGAAGAAAGCTTCGAATCACAGGAAAAGGACGTTGTAATCTAACAAATACATTACCTTTAAAAGAATTTCTTAAACATTGTGGTTCTGAGCCAAGATTTCTTTATCCTGCATTTAATATATTCTTTACAAAAGACTTGGTTAAGTTTTTTGAAGAGTTAGGTGTTAAGACAACTGAAGAAAGAGGAGGAAGAATATTCCCACAATCAGGAAAAGCACAAGATGTCTTCTTAGCATTGATAAATGAAATAGAAGATTCAAATTGTACAATCTATAAAGACACAGAAGTAACAAAGCTAATAATAGAAGATAATAAGATAGTAGGAGTAAAGACTCAAAGCAGGACGAAAGGAAATAAAGAATACTTTGCAAATAAAGTAATCCTTGCAGCAGGAGGAGAAAGCTATCCCCTAACAGGAAGTGAAGGAGATGGAATACGTTTAGCAAAAGAAGCAGGACATAACATAATCCCAACTCTACCATCATTAGTAGGCTTACGTCTTAAAGATTTTTACGCACAAAAAATAAACCCTTCAATAGAAAATTTCAGCGTTAGAAACACAAATGCAACCGTAATACAGGAAAGCGGCAAGAAACTATGTGAAGAATTTGGTGAATTAACCTTTGGAGAAGATGGAGTTTATGGACCAATAATCTTAACTTTAAGCAGAGAAATAGCACGCCGTTTATCACAAAAAGAAAAACTAACTCTACTCTTAGACTTTAAGCCAGCAATAGAAGAAAGAGAACTTGACGACAAACTAATAAGAGAATTTAACGCCAGAGGAAAAGAAGATATAAAAACAGTACTAAGAGGCTTCCTCCCCCACGAACTAATCTATCTTGCAATAGATAAAATGAATTTCGATCCAAGAAAGAAATCAAGCCTAATAACATCACAAGAAAGAAAAGAAATCCTAACCTTCCTAAAACGTTGTCCATTTGAAATCATAGGCGACTTTGGCTTTGAACAAGCAATAGTAACCCAAGGAGGAGTAGATTTAAAAGAAATAAATCCAAAAACCTTAGAGTCAAAACTAATAAAAGGCTTATTCTTTGCAGGAGAAGTAATGGACTTAGACGCCGACACAGGAGGATTTAACCTACAAATAGCATTCTCAACAGGAGTCCTTGCCGCACAAGACACAACAAAAGAGGAACCACAAGAATAAAGAAGAACCAAATAATTTATCAATAATTGTTCCGACATGTAGGGGCAGGGCTTGCCTCTGCCCCTACTACCATTTTTTAATTGTTTTTTTGTGTAATAATCAAAAAGTAGAACTAATTAAGTTGTTGAGACTTTCTTGGTTTGTTTTTTCCTAAATCTGTCATTTATTTTATTTTTCCATTTCTCGATAATTGTGTACATAACCGGAACTAAAACAAGTGTGAATATCAAAGAACTTGTTAGACCTCCAATAATTACCCATGCCATACCATTTTTGGATTCTGAACCTGCGGCTGTTGAAAGAGCCATAGGCAACATGCCCAAAATCATGGCAAAAGTTGTCATTAAAATTGGGCGTAAACGTTCACGACCGGCTGCAATTAGGGCTTCTCTTACCGACAGACCTTTTTCTTTTTCCTGATTAGCGAAGTCTACAATAAGAATGGCATTTTTAGCTACCAGCCCAAGAAGCATTATAATACCTAAAATAGAAAACAGATTGATTGTTTTCAAAGTAAGTGCCAGTGCTAATATTGCCCCAATGATAGCAACAGGAAGTGAGAATAAAACAACAAAAGGATAGATTAGGCTTTCATACAATGCCACCATAATCAAGTACATCAATATAATAGCTAATCCTACAGCCAGAAATAAGCTGGAAAATGCGTCATTTTGATTTTTTCCCATACCAGATTCCATAACCTGTACACCAACCGGCAATTTAATAGTTGTAAGTTTTTCCTTGATCTCAGAACTGATACTTCCCGAAGGACGACCTATTGCAACAGCATTAACGGTGATTGAGTTAAGCCTGTCCTTTCTTTCTAATACCGACTGGCTTGTTGTTTCTGTAATGTCGGCAATAGCTTCCAATGGAACCACTACACCTCTGGAATTGTAAATGTTGAATTTTTTTACATCACTTATGCTTTTTGCGTTGGATTCATCTATTTGCAAATTTATGTCATATTCTTCTCCGTTTTCTTTGAATCTGGCATTGTTATTGCCACTGAAGGCATATTGAACAGCACTTCCTACATCGTTTATTTTTACACCGTATTTGGCCATCTTTTCACGGTTAAGAATGACAGATACCTGGGATTTTGATTCTTTGGTGCTGTACTGTACGTAATCAGTACCCGACGTTTTTTCCATGATTTTCTTGACTATTGCAGCAGTTTTCATTATGGAGTCCCGATTTGTTCCTTCAACAGCCATTTGAATATCAAAGCTTGCATTACCGGTCATACCAACTGATTTAATAGTAGGTTTCACACCAGTTACTTGCATAATTTCTTCTCTTATGACTCTTCCAAATTCAATGGTACTCATTTTTCTTTTATTGGCATCTGTCAGCATTATAGATATCTCAGCAAGATTGCTATTTGATGAAGAACTACCCATTGCGCCTGATTGAGTTCCCACGTTTGAAAAAACATTTACGACTTCGGGATGTTTCATAATAATTCCCTCTACTATGGCTATTTTCGCATTCGTTTCTTTTAATGGAGTATTTCCTTCGAGGTCTATTTGTATATTCAATTCACCGCGGTCAGACTGTGGCATTAGTTCCGTCCCTACAAATCCTGCCGGAATTAATGCAATGCTTCCTAAGATAAGACCTGATACAATTAGTATTACGGAACGCTTATGATTTAAAGCTAATAGAAGTACTTTGGTGTAAAACTCACGAAAACTGTCAATGAGTGATTCAAACCAGATATTCAGTCTCCCCCACCAGCTATTTTTGCTGAGGTGTATGAGTTTCCCCCAGCGGGATGCCAACAAAGGTGTAAGTGTAAAGGCAACCAGCAGGCTCATCAATGTGGAGAATACCACCACAAAAGCATATTCTCTTACAATATTTCCAATCATACCGCTGACCAAACCGAGAGGGAGAAATACGACTACGTCTACCATGGTAATAGCTAAAGCGGTAAATCCTATCTCATTACGGCCATCCAATGCTGCGGTGCGTTTATTTTTTCCCATTTCCAGATGACGGAAGATATTTTCCAATACCACAATACTATCGTCGACCAAAATCCCCACGACTAATGATAGACTCATCAAACTCATCATATTGAGGGAAAAATTAAATGCCCACATCAACATAAATGTTGGGATAATGGCAGAGGGCAATGCCACCAATACAAATGAGGAACTTTGAAAACTATGCAGAAAGAAAAGCATAACAAATGCAACAATGATAATAGCAAGTAGTAAATCATCCACCACGGCATCTACAGAAGCTTGTGTATAAATGGATTGATCTGAAGCAATATGATAGTTAAAATTATCAGTGGCATAAGTTTTTTTCAGTTCTTCCATTCGCTCAGCTGCACGGCGGCATACATCTACTGTATTTGCATCACTTTGTTTTTTTATTTGAATACCAATGGCAGGTTCTCCATTTAGTCTGTTTAGTGTAGTAACTCGTTCCTTCCCATCTGTTACAGAAGCAATATCTTTCAATAGTATCCGGCTTTCGTTCTGTCCCTCCCTAATTACTACATTGCGCAATTGTTCTACTGTTTTTACTTTTGCATTCAAATCCAATGAATATCGGCTTGTTCTGTTTTCAATTTTTCCACCTGGGAAAGAAGCTCCACTCGCAGCAACAGCTGTGTTCACATCTAATAAAGAAAGCTTATAAGCTTTAAGCTTGTTATTATCAATATCTACATTAATTTGCCTTTGCGTTCCACCTATAATGGTTACATCCGACACACCGGAATGTTGGTCAGAATGGGTTTAACATCTTTATCTACTAAATCATAGAGTTTTGTTTCGCTTAAATTTGAACTGACACTCATTTTGAAAATTGGCATATCATCAGCACTCATTCGACTTACTACAGGCTCATCGATATCATCCGGCAAAGTTGATAAAACCTGTTTCACTTTTCTTTCCGCATCCAATTGTGCATCGCTGGACTTGACACTATTAAGCAGTTCCAATGTTATTGAAGAGTATCCTTCTTGCGAGGATGAGCTTATTGCATCTATCCCTTCAACCGAAGATAGAGCATCTTCCAATGGTTTGGTAACACTTGTGAGTACTTCTTCTGGCGAAGCACCCCTATAAGTTGTACTAACAGTTATCATATTTGTTGTGAATTTTGGCAACAAATTAAGATTAAGAGAGTTATACCCTATAATACCAAAAAGTATTAATGTTACAAATATTACTATTATTAGTAACGGCCGTTTTATTGATAGTTCTGTAATAGTCATTATTCAATAATTATTTTATTAACAGTCATATTGCCTATGTATTATCGTGTTTTAATGATTTCAGCTTTGGAGCCATTTGATAAGTTGATTTGTCCACTTGTTACTACCTGTTCACCAGGAGACAACCCTTTTTTGATTTCTATATAATCACCGGATTCAAGTCCTAAAATTAATTTTCTTTCCTCTACAACTCCATTTTTATATACATACACTAATGGATTTTTTACGCCTTCTGCCAATGCATTTTTTTGTATCATTAGCAGTGTTTGATGAGCAGATATACCTGAAAATTCTACATTTATATATATACCAGATTTTAATTGTATTGAACTCTTGTTTGCGATGTCTATGTGAACAATGTAATTGTGGTTTTCATCTCCCTTAGGACTAATAAAATTGACAATACCTGAGAAAGTTTTTTCAGGATAAGCATCGGAAGTTATAATTGTCTTTTGTCCTTTTTTGAGGTAAGATAATTGATTTTCAGGTACGTTTACCTCAGCTTTTAGAGATTGGGTATTGGTAATGGTTGCAATCGTAGTTCCCGTATTTACATATTCCCCTGTAATTTTTTGTCTCTCTACAATTATGCCGTTTATTGGTGCAATAATATTTGCATGCCTGATTTGCGTGCGTAGTTGTGCTGCCTCCAGCTTTTTTAAATCAAGGTCATATTTGGCATCTGAAACTGCATTTGCGTTAGTTGCATCTCCAGCAGCAAGTACTTTTTTTCTTTCGTAGTCTGCGCTAAGTTTATTGATTGAAAGCTCAGTGGCTTCCAGTTTTTGTTGTGTCTCAACGACATCAATATGACCAATTACCTGTCCTTTCCTAACACTTGTTCCTAAATCAATATTGAGAGTGGCAATTTTTCCCGATGTTTCTGCTGTTATATTGGCTTCCTCGTCAGCAATAATGGTAGCTGGCTGTGAAAAGGAACCATCAACGGTTTTATACGAAACAGTATCAACTATTACTTTAATCGCGATATTACTTCTGTCAATAGGTTTTTTAGCCTCATTCAGTTTTTCTTTATTTATCAACAACCCAATAATTATAGCAATGGGTATCAATGCGATTACTATGATCGTCAAGATTCGTTTATACTTCATTTTTTATTGTTATTTTAATTCATTTATAAATTGTGCAATAGTACCTGTATTTCTGTAATAGCTTAATTGTGCAGTCAGATAGTCCAGCAAAGATGTTATATAATTAGTTCTTGCTTCCTTGTAAGAATAGTCAGCATCTAATAACGAAGAAAGAGTAGCTGTTCCTTCCCGATATTCAATCGTGGAGGCATCCATCATATCCTTAGCAAGTTGTAAGTTTTCTTTGGCTTTTTTCAGATTAGTATAAGTACTTATAATGTTCGTTGATGCATTTTCTATGTTAAGTTTATATGCTTGAAGGTTTAATTTATTGGTAAGTTCCAAAGACGCAAGACTTAATTTGCTTTGGGCAAATTGGCTTTGTTTTTTGAATCCGCTGAAAAGTGGAATAGTGGCTTTTAAACCAATCACAGAGTAATCATACCAGTTGCCGAGTGTTGGAAAAAAATCCGAACCATAGGCATTGCCGCCATATTTACCATATAATGACAAAGTGGGGAAGTAAGCTACTTTTTTCTGCTTAAGATCTAATCTTTTTAAATCCAGATTTTTTTGATCAATCTGAAAATCAAGTAGCCGGTTGACGTCAAACATATTTAAACCAATAGTAGCTAATGGCACCTCTTTCACATTTATGTCTGTAACGTTCTCCTCAATGCTAATGGCTACTTCTATGTCCATACCAATGCTGTTTTTAAGCTTGTTCAGCGCTAGTTTATAAGAACTGTTATTGGACTCAATCTCAAATTGTACATTGTTGTAGTTAACTTGGGCTCTGTTGTACTCGCTTTTTTTAGCCTCCCCTTGAGCATAACGCAATTCAAGAATTTTTACTGTTGTTTCATACTGCTTTTCGCTCTCCAGTAAAAGTTTCCCTTTTTCAGCATAAGTAAGTACTTCGTAATAGACTGAAGCCGTATTATAAATTAGCGTTTCATTCTCTTTCAGCAAATTCAGATCGGCAATCTCTTTATTGACCTTTGATGTTTTTACGTCTAGTGATGCACTTCTGTCAAATAGCTTTTGATCCAATTGTACATAAGCCGAATTGCTGTATTTGCTTCCCATCTGCAGCGTTGTTTCTTTCGACGAAAGTGTTCCGGCAGGTATCACTGAAGTTGCTAGTTTGAGATTATAATCCAGTCCAACATTTATGGAAACAGATGGTAATAGTGCCGACTTGGTTTCACGGATTTTTTCTTCTGCTGATTTTGCAGAATACTCATAAATAGTACTGTTGGGATGGTGCAGCAGTGTGTAGTTGATACATTCTTTCAATGATAAAGTTTGATTTTGTGCTTTTATCTGGTATGATAGTAGAATTGGTAGCACAAAAATCAAAAATACCCTCTGTGTTTTTAATTTCACATTCATAATTAAAATGTTATTTTAGATATAATTTAATTCCGATTAATAGAGTAGGTAGTTATTTTTTTTGAGATATGGTGTATTTTTTTTATCAGGTTCATATTGCATTTTCGAAATAGCATGCAAAGGAACCTTATAAGAGGAAGTTATGCAAAGGAATTATCCGTGAATTGTTCAAAAAAGGGGCTGAGTTGCCAAATACATCAATTTTGTGCCAACCATTCTATAAACTGGGTGACTTTGAGTCGGCTTATGAGTATCTGATCAGGATAATTAAAAGTCAGATTGACCTGTATTTTACGATTGAAATGACGAGAAGCATCTTTTACGGCTTTTCGGTTAATTAGATATTGACGGTTTGCTCTGAAAAATGTATCTCCGCAAATTGATTCAAGTTCTTCTAATGACTGAGAAACAAGGTGCCTTTTTAAATCAAATGTCAATGCAAACACATAATCGTCTTCATGCACAAAAAGAGCTATTTCAGTTGTTCTGATAGGTATAATTTTATCTCCCTGACTAATGACAATAGAAGTGGAAGTTTTTTGTATAGCTGATGACGGAGCAGCAATAGTTTGTAATAAATTGTCGAGACCGATGTTTAAAGAAGAAAAATTTGATTTTAATGTATGGTATTTTTCCAAAGCCTTTGCAATCGAGTTGCGGTTAAAGGGTTTTAGTATATAATCGATTGAATTAGTCTTGAATGCTTCCAACGCATATTTATTATAAGCCGTACAAAAAATAACAGGTACTGACAGCCGTATTTTATTGAATATTTCAAAACTAAGCCCATCGCTGAGTTGTATATCTGAAAAAATTAAATCAAAGTCTGAATTGTTTTGCAGGTAGGATATGGTCTGTTCTATAGATGGAAGAATCGCAACAACTTCTATTTGATCGTCAATAGCTTTAAGTGTAGTTGCCAGTTCCTTTGCCGTATGTTTTTCGTCTTCAATAATGATTACTTTCATAATTGTGTTGTCTTAATCAATTTAAGTATAACAGTGTATTCTGTTTGGGTGTCTTTGATATCTATGTCTTTCCCAACTATCAATTGATACCTTCTGTTGAGATTTTTAAGTCCGATACCATTTCTTTCTTCATCCAAAAACATGGGCTTGGGCATTTTATTGTTGGATACGATCAATAAATCATCTTTTAATTCAATATTAACCTTTAGTGGTTTTTCGTAACTAAACGAATTATGCTTAAATGCATTTTCTACTAACGATTGGAGAGCATATACAGGAATTTGGTACTGATTTATCTTTTCCTGAGCCACAGTAATCGAACAATAAAAGGAGTCTTCAAATCGTAATTTCTGAAGTTCAATATAGTCCTGTGTAAATTTCAATTCTTCAGAAAGAGGAATAAGCACGTGTTCGTTGGCGGATATCGTATATCTCAGAAAATCTGAAAGCCTGATAACATATTTTTTAGCCAGATCAGAATCGGTACTTATAATAGAACTAAGGGTACTTAGTGTGTTAAATAAAAAATGAGGTTGCAATTGACTTACCAGTGCCTGTTGTTCTGCCTCTAAATTCTTTATTTTCAATTCAGTTAATTCTTTATCGGCTTGTTCTCTTTTTGATCTGACAATAATTGCATTCGATATGATCAATATAATAGTGTTGAGAGTGAGAATATTGATTATTGGAAATAAAATCGACGGTCTGTTTCTATTATTATCCAATTCAGTGAAAAGATGTAATACGATCCACAACAATGCAAACAAAAGTAATATAAAAATGTAACTCAATGAATACCATTCAATGTTGTTTTTTCTGCCACTACTTACCCATATGCTTTCCACATAGATATTCACTCCCCAAATAACTATTGTTAGAATAGTTAAAGTTGTAAATGAAAACCAAAAATTCAGTGGATATTCTGGTGATTGCAGGAAAAAAATAGGAGACAACTCAAATGCTGCCATAATAGGAGAAGATAAAAGCGCAGTCTTATATAATTTATTCTTATACATATTTTGAAATATGAGAGTTAACTTAAAATGCTATTTGTTATATTTAAGATGAATAAACATTAGATTAATGCAAAAGTACAATAAATAATCAAACTTGCACCCAAATATCATACAATTAGTAAGGATGTAATATTTGTAAAGATAATCAGCGATTCTCCTTTGATTATCTTTCCAGATTACGATAATGTTACTTTAATATAATTATACAACAATCTATATCTCAATATTTATATCGGCAGATGTAAGCCCTTCCTCTACGTGTTGTGCAAATAAATATAACATAACCAAATAAAGTATAACCAAACCAAATTCTAATCTAATATAGCCACAATAAAAGTCGATCTAACCAAGATTAAAGCCCATATAAACCTAAGAAGATAGGATATAAAACTCAAAAGTCCTTATCTAAAACTATTTTATCGTTATCTAAATGTTGTTGAGATGTATATCTTAGCATTATTTAAATGTACATTTAACACTTACTTATATGTACATCTTAGCATTGCTTAAATGTACATCTAAATAATATTTAAATATACTATTACGTTATATGGATATATATAGCTCAATAACATTTAAATAAGACTTTTGAGTTTCAAAGCCTATTAAAATAGTTTTGGATAGCATCTTTTGAGTTTTATATGGCGTTTAAATTTATAGAAACCTTATTATATTGAATCAAAATCAAGGTAAATAATATTTATAATTTAAAACCAAGTAGTTATGTCTTATCAATATCGTGCAAGAAAAAAGAAGTTCAAAAACAAAGAAGGAGTTTTTGAAGAAGCCTATTATGCAATTTCCAAATCAACACGTATGGTTGAAATAGGAGAGTTAGCAGAATTACTTTCATATCGTTCCTCCTTAACTCAAGGAGATATTCATTCCACTTTAATGGGACTTTCAACCCTTATGAAAGAAATGCTAACTGATGGCTTTAAAGTAAAGCTTGAAGGAATAGGAGTGTTTGGAGTAGCCATAACCAGCAAAGGCTTTGCAACAGAAAAAGAATTAGACCCAAAGAAAGTAAAATTCAGCAAAGTAAGTTATAGAGCTGACAAAAAATTGGTTCAAACCCTTAAAGAAATGAAGTACACCAAAGAAAAACCAATACCAAAAGGTTATGTAACCAAGAAAATGTTGGAAGAAGAAAATAAAGAAGAATAGAGGATAAGTAAAATATTTTGCAATAGAATTCGTTAATTTAATTACCCGCTGAATTATTATTACCTTTTAATATGAGAAAGATATTATTTACAATTGTCTTTATACTTGTTTCATTACATTTGTATCCTCAATCTTATATTTATAATTTTAAGGATGGTATATCTTCATTGAATTTAGCCTTTAACCAAAATAGGTATCAAATTTCATTCACTGAACATATGACAGAAGACTTTATATTAGCTTCTTCTTTTTCATCAGGCAATTATATAACAAATGATGATTTATTAATTCTTAAAGATGATAAATATGGTTTTGAAATGGTTTTTAGAAAAGAAGATTCTATTATATTATCAGGAAACAAGTGTCCAGTATTCTTGGCCGATAAACGATTTATATTATTTAGCCACAGAGTAACACTTCAAGAAGAATTAGATAAACTAGAGCTGGATTATGATATTAAGCCTACTAATAATCAATCTGAAATACTTGATATTGATACCTCTGAAGAAAAAATAAATTGTGGGAGATATTCAAACTATAACTATACTACAATAAACATTAATAAAGATGGCAGTTATGTAATAAGAGGAGAATTTTATAAAATCTCAGAAGGTAAGTGGAAGGAGCATGGTAATATAATAGAATTTTATGATGAGTATTTAAAATTCACTTTTAAAGGAATTAAATTAGTTGATAATATAATACAAATTACATTGCCTGAATCTAGAAAAAATATTTTTAAGTTCACAAACTAAGTTTATATTAGTGTTGTTTCTGATTAGGGGGTGATTTTTCAAGTAATAAATAAAGAAGATTAGAGAAGGGAAAAATATTATGGAATACTTCAAATAGTAGATTAATTATGAATGCAATACATTTTTATGATAAAAACAGAAAGCTTGTAATGGAATTATCTAATTTTTCTTTTGATAACGAAGAAGAACAAAAGATTAGATTTTCCTCAAGTATTTCTTATGCCTTTTATAAAGCTTTGCGAGATATAGAAGACTATAGGATTTGTTTTGAGAACTTCCTAAAAGAGTTGAATTTACTTTATGAGAATAAAATAAAGATAGCAAAGTTTCAACTAATAGAAAGACAACTTGAAGTTTACTTTAAACAATTAGAATTGGGAAATATCGCTGCAACCATAAAAATGAATTATATAGATTTTGATAATTCTACACATGATATGTATGAATCAATGTTAGTGATTAATTACGGAATAGACCAATCCTTTTTACCTGAATTAATAGATGAAATAGAAACAATTATAAAAGAAATAAGAATTACAAACTAAATGGTTATGTTTCAAGGAAAAGATTGAAGAAGAAAATAAAGAAAAGCCCCGAGAGAGGGCTTTTCTTTATTAATAAAACAAACTATAAATAAGTTATTTATTAGTTCTATTAATAAAACGTTTATAATCCTTATAAGTAATCATCTCTATTATTTCAGCAGATTCATCTTTCCCATGTTTTACTCTTATCACACATCCAAATTCTCTACACCACGCTTTTCTCAATAGTATTTTCCATTTATTAGCAAGAAACCATGATGCCCCGCTTGTACCCCACTCTCCTAGACCAGCAACACAGATTTGTGTTTTGTCAGGGAAAGACTTATTCTTTAATTTAATTATTACAGCATAATCGTAATCGTTATTTATTGGAAATGATTTTGAAGAGTCAATCTTTGAAGAAATTTGAGATTTATCAATATCAAAATTGAAATAGTAATTATTATCAGCATCTAAAATATCATTAGTTTTATAATTACTACGCCCTCCTAATGAACAATAAGAAATATTTACCTTATCTTTTATTTCATTGTCTGAAATTATTTTCGATGCATGTTTTGTATTTTTCGCTATTGAATCAGAAATGTATTTTGCAGATTTTGTCTCTGTAAAAGATACAACCTCAGATATCTTAAAATGCAATTTACCATTTCCAGGCTTACAATAATTGAAATCATCTTCTTTGAAAATTGGTTTTAATTTAAACTTAGCATAGACAATACTAAAATCATTATTAATACCATTCCCAAAAATCCATTTGTAGCGTAAGCAATTAAATTTATGTTTAAAGTATAACCACAATCTATCTAGTATGATAAGTAATGCACCTCCTAGAATATTTAAAAATAAACTTTTGTAATCAGCATCCATATTTATTTATTTTTATCTTTTTACATATTCCAAGTATTTCATCTAAATAGTCTCTATCACTATTATATGTATTATTCTGAAGTTCTTGTATTTCTAAAACGTCATAATAATAAGCCCACATATTGAATATCGTTGTAACAAGACCAGTATAGTGAGGATTTTCTTCAATTATATTTTTTAATACTTCCATTATTCTATCATCATTATCAGGATGTGTACCACCACCATCTAGATCATTAATAAATATAAGAGAGCATAACCCCACCAATACTCCTATATTGGCAGTAGTTTTTTCATTTTCTTCTACATCCGAAAATAAAGTCCAAAAAGATGCACTATCAGCTTCAAATTCATTATCTATTGTTGACTCCAGATGTTCTAATGAAAAATGTTGTATTTCATGAATCAACACAAATAATACTGCATAAAGATAAATTCCATTAACCTTTTCATTGCCTTTTGTAAAAACACTAGTTAATTCATAATACCTTTTTATATCTATTTTCGTGTTGTTTTTATCAGTTAATTTCATACCTTCAATAAAAACATCATGACATTCATTAAAAACCTTATCTTTATCTATGTATTTGTATATGTGATCTACTTTATTAATGACTTCAAGGCACTTTTCTTTTAGTTCTTTACTTGAAATATTTACTATTATTTTATTTGCATGTTCACGTTCATTGATTAAATCATCTTTATATGTTGGATTATTTTTTAGTTCATCGTTAACATTGTTACAATCATACACATTTAATGCAACATAACTTATTGTCCAAAGAAATTGGCAATATGCAGCAGATAAGAATATGCTATCAATCGAATGGTTTTCATCTGATATTTCTTTTTTTATTTCTGCTGGGTTCTTTATGGATTCTTGAAATTCTGTAAAAGTTATTGTTTTGTTTAGGCCTTTTTCTATTAGGTTTTTTATCCCTATAGAATCTAGCTTTTCTAATTTCTCAATTATCTGATGATTCAAACTCATTACAGGGAAACATTTTCTGCCTTTTATATAATCATTTATATCTATCATATTATTCTATTTATTTTAAAACCAACCCTATTATTATCTATATTATTATACTCTTTATTATTAATTTGCTCATAATAAATTATAAAAGGTTATGGGCGAAAATTTCGCCCATTTTTTCCCGATAATTTTATTTTAATGCTGTTTCGGAGATTCCTTCTCTGCTGAGTTTTAGTTTGTCGAAATAGGTTGGGGTTTCTTTACCTAAGAGTTTATCAACATATAGTTTTGCTATGTATTGGCAAAGCATAAAGCCATGACCTCGCATTCCTACAAATAAACCTAATTCTGGATCTACTATGTATCTTGGCTCTGTGTAGTAGCCTGACCAAACGGCTTGGAAGCTTACGTTCTTTAGTTCTGGTATCCAGTTTGAGAATATTTCAGATGCTATTTCTAAGAATTCAAGAGATGTTACCTTTAGTTCTTGTGATGCTTCTTGAGAGTCAAACATTGGGGAAGCGCAACCTATTATTTGTCCTGTTTCATGTAGCTGTTGTCCATAGATTGAAGAGAAGCCTTTATATTGACGACGGTCTATTACCATATCTAATATATTACCTTCTTTTCCTAACATCGGCAAGCGTTTTGTTATAAATGCTTGGTGTTTTACTGGATAAAGACCTGTTTCTATTTCTATTTGTTTTGCAAACTTTTCTGCTCCGTAGCCTAAGGCATTAACAAATATATCTGTTATATATTCTGTATATTCGTTTCCTCTTTTAACAAGGGCATGGAATTTCTTTCCTTCTTTTGTTAGTTCTATTAGTTTTGCTCCTTCAATAACTTGACCTTTGTTTTCTTTTCCAATCAATCTTAATAAATCAATTGTCTTTCCAGGAGTAGCTTGCCAGCATTGATTTGTTATTTGGGCTGCTATATAGTCGGTATTATCTTTATTGAAGTAAGGTGATATTTCTTTTTGGAAGTCTTTCGGAGAAACCATATAAGCATCTGACCATTTCATTGCTGCTTCCAATCCTTTATAAGATGTTTCATCATGAGCAAGGTTTACATATCTTGTTGGATAGTAATCTATATTTGATTGTTTGTTAAGTTCAACAAACAATTCATGGTTATGCTTTGCTATGTCGGCAAGTTCTGGATTTGAAAAGGCAGGACGACCTCCTGCTATATTACGCCAAGAAGCTCCTCTATCATAGTTTATTAGAATAGGCTCTAAACCAGCTTCTGACATATATCTAAATAATGAACTTCCTGCAATACCTCCTCCTGCAATTAAACTCTTTACCTCAACCTTCTTTGTATTATATGCAATAAATATATCTTTCTTTTCATAGTTTCTTAACTCTCCAAGTGATAATTGATTTGAAAGAGGGGCTCTTGGGGTTGCGTCATCAGTTACTTCTATTCCATAAGAGCGAAGAACTTGTTTTGCTCTTGGAATACAACGTTTGCCTCTACAATCTCCCATTCCCATTCTTGTTGTATGCTTTAATTCATCAACAGATATGATCTTTCTATCTCCAATTTGTTCTAATAATCTTTCTAATGACACATCTTCACAATGGCAAACAAAAGTCTTTTCATCTATTTCTTCTAAAAGAGAAAACTCTAATGCTTCTGGGAATTTATCAGGAACTATAAACCCTTTGATATTTAATAAGTCTTTTTCTTCAATATCACTTACATTAATTCTTGCAACAGAAGTCTTGTTTTCGTTTTTCTTTATCTTTTCAATTCTTCCAGTAGCTAATTTCTTTCCATTATTATCAACTAAGAATACATCAATTCCTTCTTCTACTTCATATTCAAATGGAAGATAAACTTGTTTCTTTTTAGTGTTGTATCCAAAAATAGCTAAGCCAGGACATTGATTAACGCATTCCATACAGCCTATACATTTATTGTAATCTATTTCAGGAACAACGGATGTTGAGCTTTTTGTTATTGCTCCATACTTACAAGCAAATTGACAAGGATTACAAGCAAAGCCATACAAACATTCCAAACGTACAAAACTACGCTTATCCATTCTTTCTTGATTAGGGCTATAAGCTTTTTCTATTATCCTAATAGGGTGTTGTTGGGATTCAATATAACTCTTGCTTGTATCTAAATAATCATCGTAATTATATCTTACGTTAAGCATTTGAGCTATTTCATAAGCACATTGTTTTCCTCTAAGCACAGCAGATGTTCCTTCTCCAATCCTTACAGAATCTCCAACTCCATGACAATTCTTTCCAAATAGAACATTGCCTTTAGTTAAGAGTTGATTGTCGGGAATTAAACCAGTACAAACATTAATTACATCAATTCCTTCAACCACTCTTTCGGTTCCAGGAATTGGTTCAAAGTTCTTGCAGTCTGCAATAACAGCCCCTTTAATTCCTGTTCCATCTTCATTTGGTATTGCTTCTAAAAGAATAGTAGAAGTAAGAATTGGAATGCCTAAACGCCTTACTCTATTTGCTTGAACAGGGAAACCTCCTTCATTTGGCATAGCTTCTAATATTGCTACAACCTTTGCTCCAGCTTGAATAGCTTGATAAGAAGTTAAGTAACCAATATTGCCAGCACCAACAGTTAATATGTTTTTACCTAAAAGAGTTAGCTCTGAATTCATCATCTTTTGAACAACAGCAGCTGAATAAACTCCAGGAAGGTCATCGTTTTTAAATACAGGCATAAAAGGAACAGCACCAGTTGCAACAACTAAATGCTCTGTGTCAATATAAAATATTTCACCATTAAGAGTATTCTTTATCCCAACTCTATTACCTTTCAATATATCCCAAACAGAACAGTCAAGGAAAATGCCTTCATTAGATTCACCGGCTAATGTTGTTGCTATATCAAAGCCTCTCATTCCTCCAAACTTCTTTTCTTGTTCAAAGAAAAAGAATTGGTGAGTTTGCATAAGGAATTGTCCACCTATTTTATCATTAGCATCAACAACAATATTCTTAATGCCAAGCTTATTTAACTCTTCTCTTACAGCTAAACCCGCAGGACCAGCTCCAACTATTAATACTTGAGTTTTATAAATTTTAGTTTCTTTTTGAGAAATAGAACATTTTTCAGCTAAGAAGTCTTTAGGTATTTCACTTACTTCTTTCACTCCATCAACTTTAGTAACGCAAATTCTCTTTACGCAACCGTCAACTAACATTTCACATGCTCCACATTTACCAATACCACATTCTAAAGAACGTTTGCGGTCGTTGATAGAATGAGAGTGAACAGGGAATCCAGCTTGGTGAAGGGCAGCAGCAATAGTAAAGCCTATTTGTCCTTTTATTTCTATGCCATTAAACTTAAATGATGTTTCATTATCCTTAGGTATATCGAGGATAGGGTGTGAGTTAATCTTAAACATGATTAAATATATTTGGTTAATTATAAATGTTATTTTGAAAAACGAGCACAAAGATAATTAAATAATTATTAACTACATATTCTTTTCAATACTAATGTTATTAGTTCTTCCATTTCATTATGATAATTATCTAAGAACTCACCTCTCTTTCTGTTAGCTATTATTGCACATACAGTAAGGTACTCATGCCCCAGATTTTTACTTAAAGCATACAGTGCAGATGTTTCCATCTCATAGTTTGTTATCTTGTTATCTTTGTATTGAAAGTTAGAAATCTTGTCATTTATATCAGGAAAAGCAAGAGGAAGACGAATGTTTCTTCCTTGAGGTCCGTAAAACCCAGGAGCAGTTACTGTAATTCCAGATGTCATATCATAAGCAATTTTTGAGAAAAGACTATCAGATACTTTAACTCCATAAGGTTTAGGCAAACATTCATTCCATTGCATAAAGGAAACAAAATTATCAGCAAGTCCTTTTTCTAAAACATTTTCATTGTTTTGATAGAAGTACATCAAGCCATCAATTCCAATAACGTATTTAGAAGCAAGAAAAGCTCCACAAGGAATATCTTCTTGCAAAGAACCGGAAGTTCCTAAGCGAATAAGATTTAGTCTTCTATGTTTAGGATTTATTTCTCTTGTCTCTAAGTTTATATTTGCACAAGCATCAAGTTCAGTAAGAACAATATCTATATTATCTGTTCCCATTCCTGTTGATATTACAGTTATTCCAACCCCATTATATGTTCCAGTATGAGTATTTATTTCTCTATTGCTTACTTTATAATCAATTTCATCGAAGTGTTTTGAAACCATATCAACACGGTTTGGGTCTCCAACTAAAATTATATTATCAGCTAATTGATGAGGTTTTAAATGTATATGATAAAGACTTCCGTCTGGTGCTAATACTAATTCTGACGCTGCTAATTTTGTATTCATAATATTTTTATTTATTGGGGCAGGTTTTGAACCTTCCCTTACGGTATTATTTTATAAGTCTTATTAACATTGCAAAACATTCATTTGTTGTTCTATTGATAAAGTTTTCTCTGCTTGAAAAGAAATTATGTTTTGATGCAATACATTCTCCTTTATTGTTTGCAATAGCAATCCAAACTGTGCCTATTGGTTTCTCTTCACTTCCTCCAGTTGGTCCTGCTATTCCTGTTGTCGCAATAGCGTAGTCTGTTTTCATTTTCTTTAAAGCTCCAATAGCCATTTGTTTTGCTACTTGTTCACTAACAGCACCATTTGTTTTTATAGCTTCTTCATCAACTCCCAAAACATTTATCTTTGTTTCATTTAAATAAGCAACAACGGAGCCTTTAAAATAATTTGAAGAACCTGCATTAATTGTAATGCAGTGTGCAATATTTCCTCCTGTACAACTTTCTGCTGTTGCAAGAGTTTTCCCTTTTTCTAATAATAGTTTTGCAAGAAGAAGACTTAAATCTCCTTCATCAAAGCCAATAAAGTAGTCTTCAATTAAAGGCATTAATTTATTAACTTGATTGTCTAATTCTTGTTTTATTGCCTTTTGGTCTTCTCCTCTTGCCGATAAACGCAACCTTAGCATATTTGGAGCAGGGAGATATGCAAGCTTAATATATTTAGGAAGAGCTACCTCAAATTCTTCAATCATATCAGAAAGAAAGCTCTCGCCTACGCCTTGAGTAATTATTGTTTTATGAAATATTGCTGAAGGTTTATAATGAGAAAGCAAGATAGGTATGACGTGTTTAGTCATCATTTCCTTCATCTCAAAAGGAACACCAGGCATAGACACTACTAATTTATTATCTTTTTCAAAGCACATTCCAGGAGCTGTTCCAACTAAGTTTTCAATAACTTTACATTTTTCAGGGACTTGAGCTTGAAGACGATTTGTTGGCGTAAGTATATAATTTCTATGATTAAATATATTCCTTATGTTCTCCAAAACATCTTTGTTTTCTATCATATTGCTATCGAAGAGTTTTGCCAAAGTATACTTAGTTATATCATCTTTTGTTGGTCCTAACCCGCCTGTGATTAAAACGCAATCAGAATTGTTTAAAGCCACAAGAACAGATGATTCAATTTCTTGAGCATCATCAGCAATTGTAGTAATTCTATTGACATTCAAACCTACTTTATTTAACTCTTGAGCCATAAAAGAAGCATTTGTATTTACAACTTGTCCAATTAGTAGTTCATCCCCTATACTTATTATTTCTATATTCATTTTTTTGTTTAGACTAAATGCAATTAATAATTTGAAGAAAAAATATCATCTTTAACCTTAAGTGGGTTAAAAACAGCTCGGCAAAGTTAATTATTTGTTTCTTTAAATGGCTGTTTTTTTATAAAGAAAATAAGGACGAAGGAAAGCTATTTGACTAATTTTTGTACCTTTGTACAGAAATTAATAGAATTATAAGAACAAAATCAATAATAAATTATCAATATATTTATGTATAATTTGATTCCTGAAGAATATTTAGTACAACATATTACTTTGGCATTAGAGGAAGATGTAAGAGATGGAGATCATTCTTCAATGGCTTGTATTTCAAAAAATGCAACTGATAAAGCCAAGCTTGTTGTAAAACAAGATGGGATAATTTGTGGAATTGAAATAGCGAGAAAGGTTTATTCATTAGTTGATGATAAAATTATTTTTACTCCTTTTCTTAAAGATGGAGATAAAATAAAAAAAGGAGATATTGTTTTTAAGGTAGAAGGTCCTGCAATAGGTATTCTTACTGCAGAAAGAACGGCTCTAAACTATATGCAACGCCTTTCAGGAATTGCAACTGCAACAAATAAATATGTTGATATAATAAAAGGAACTAAAACGAAACTTCTTGATACTCGTAAGACAACTCCTTCAATGCGTTTGTTTGAAAAATATGCCGTTAAAGTTGGTGGAGGATACAATCATAGGATTGGACTTTACGATATGATAATGTTAAAGGATAATCATATTGATTTTGCAGGTGGAATAAAAGAAGCCATAACTAAGACAAAAGAATATTTGAAAAGAATAGGAAAGGATTTAAAGATAGAGATAGAGGTTCGTTCAATGGAAGAATTGGAGCAGGTTATGGAAATAGGTGGAGTTGATAGAATAATGTTAGATAATTTTACGCCAGAGCTATTAACTAAAGCCGTTGATAGAATAGGTAAAAGCTACGAAACAGAAAGCTCAGGAGGAATAACTAAAGAAACAATATTAAGTTATGCAAGGAGCGGAGTTGATTATATTTCAGTTGGAAGTCTAACTCATCAAATAAAATCATTGGATTTAAGTTTGGTTGCTGATAGGTAATGTAGTGGATGAGGTTTTGCCTCTTCACTATAGATAAATTAAGTATTAATGGGAAAGAGAAACGAAAAATATTTAAGAAAACTCTTGTATTGGCGACCAGTAAGGAATGTATTGCATGTTTCAAGACTTGTTGTCCTACCTGGTTTCCAAGGTGTGCCTATTTTTGATGTTGTAAGATTTTTTATTAATGGGTTAATAAAGAATTCTCTCAACCAAAGAGTTGCCGCATTAGCTTTTCATTTTGTATTAGCTATATTTCCACTACTACTATTTTTCTTTACCCTTCTGCCTTATATTCCTATTGATTCTCTTTATATACAAGTATCTGTATTTATGAAAGAGTTTCTTCCTGAGGCGGTTTCTCAAAAAGTAACAGAAACTATTAATGAAATATTTTTACAAAAACATGGAGGACTTATGTCTATAGGGTTTCTCTCATCAATTTATGTTGCTTCAAATGGTATAAATGCAATGATAATTTCATTTAATAATTCAAAGTATAATCCTGAAAGAAGAAAATGGTTAAAACGTAGGGCTATAAGCATAGTAATGGTTTTTGCTATTGGATTTGTTGTTCTTTGTTCTTTTTCGTTAATTGTAGGCTCAAAGTCATTTTTTAATTTTCTGCTTTCAAATGGGATAATAGAAAAAGGGTTTATGCTTTTTTTATTAAAAACTGCAAAATGGATATTGTTAATTTCTTTGGTTTATATGATGTTTGTAGTTATTTACTATTATAGTCCAAAAGATAAATCAAACTTCAAATTCTTTTCTGCTGGAGCAACATTAGCAACAACTCTTTTTATACTATCAATATCTGGATTTAACTTTTATATAACTCATTTCTCACACTATAATGCACTTTATGGCTCTATTGGAGCATTAATAATTTCTCTTTTGTGGGTTTATATGGTTTCATATATATTAATAATAGGATTTGAGTTAAATGCAAGTATAGCCTATGCCATAACTGAAGGATACAAAAGGGAAATAAATAAAGACATTGATGAAAGCGAAATGCCAATGCGTATTAGTCGTTCGGGAGGTAATAAATCAATATATCGTCGTTGGAAAAGAATATTATACGACTTAGGAATAATAAGAAAATAGAATAAACAAAATAATAAATAAAATAGTATGGGAAAAATTGTAGCCATAGTAGGGAGACCAAACGTAGGTAAATCAACCCTGTTTAATCGTTTGACAGAAACAAGGGATGCCATAATTCATGAAACTGCTGGTGTGACTAGAGATAGGCATTATGGAAAGAGTAATTGGAATGGTAAAGAGTTTTCTTTAATTGATACAGGCGGTTATATTAATGGCAGTGAAGATGAATTTGAGGGAGAAATCCGTAAGCAAGTAACCTTAGCCATAGAAGAGGCTGATGTAATAATGTTTATGGTTGATGTGAAGGACGGCTTAACTTCAATGGACGAAGATGTTGCAGATATGCTTCGTAGAACAGATAAGAAAGTTATTTTGGTTGCAAACAAAGCAGATAATACACAAAGAGCTAATGATCACATGGAGTTTTATGCCTTAGGACTTGGTGAAATATATAGTATTTCATCAATTAATGGTTGTGGAACAGGAGATTTGTTAGATGAATTAGTAAGAGATTTTGAGCTAGAAGATGAAGAAGATTTTGAAGTTGGCTTGCCAAGGATTGCTGTTGTAGGAAGACCAAATGTTGGTAAAAGTTCTATGATTAATGCACTTATTGGAACTGATAGAAATATAGTTACTGATGTTTCAGGTACAACCCGAGATTCAGTAAATACACGCTATAATATGTTCGGTTTCGATTTTATGATTATAGATACAGCAGGAATAAGGAAAAAGAGTAAGGTAAATGAAGATATTGAATTTTATTCTGTTATGCGTTCAATCCGTTCAATAGAAGGAGCTGATGTATGTATTCTTATGCTTGATGCTTCAGAAGGATTAGAATCTCAGGATTTAAATCTATTTAGTTTAATACAAAGGAACAATAAGGGTGTTGTAATTGTGGTAAATAAATGGGATTTATTAGAAAAAGAAACCAACACATCAAAAGAATTTGAAGAAAGAATAAGAGAAAAAATATCTCCTTTTAGTGATGTGCCAATTATATTTACATCTGTAATTAATAAACAAAGAATTTTCAAAGTTCTTGAAACGGCTAAGAAGGTTTATGAAAATCGTTCACAAAGAATACCAACTTCAAAATTAAATGAAGATGTTTTGCCAATAGTAAAAGACCAAAACCCACCACCAGCATATAAAGGAAAATATATAAAGGTTAAGTATGTTATGCAATTAAAAACACCATTTCCACAATTTGTGTTCTATTGTAATTTACCTCAATACATACGTGATCCATATAAACGTTATATTGAGAACAGAATGCGAGAAATGTATGACTTCAATGGTGTACCAATAATAATTTATTTTAGAGCAAAATAATAGGAGTAATCTTTAATGGAAGTAAGATTAGACAAATGGCTTTGGGCAGTTAGACTCTATAAAACACGAGCCTTGGCAACAGATGCTTGTCGTTTAGGAAAAGTAATCTGTAGCGGAATTGCAGCAAAAGCTTCAAGAGAAGTAAAAATTGGTGATAAATATGAAATAAATATAGACCAATTACACAAGATAATTGAAGTAAAAGAGTTGCTAAATAATCGTATATCTGCTAAGTTAGTAGAAAATTTTATGACAGACATAACTCCAAAAGAAGAGTATGACAGAATAGAATTTGCAAGAAAATTTGCCTTTGAAAAACGAGAACATGGAGCAGGAAGACCGACAAAGAAAGAACGACGTAATATAGAATCGTTTAAAGAATAAGACCATCAAATAAATATATAAGCTCTTTTTTCAAATAAAAAGAGCTTTATTTGTAAATAATACAGGAAGAATTTTAGATTATAAATAGTTTGCAATACAATGTATTGCAGTATGTTATATATTACTTTCTGGTTAGAGAAATAATAATTGTTTAATTATTATTCGTTTTTATTTGGTAGTAAAAGAAAAAGTAGTACTTTTGCAAAACGAAAACAGGACGCGGGGTGGAGCAGTGGTAGCTCGTCGGGCTCATAACCCGAAGGTCATAGGTTCGATCCCTATCCCCGCAACTAAAGGTTAATTATAATTGTTTTGAAAAGGATAACTTCGGTTGTCCTTTTTCTTTTTATATATGTTTCCCTTTTGATTCAGAACAAAAAGTGAAATAAAAATTAGATATAAAGCAATAAAACGTGTATTTTTGCAAATTGATTTTTAAATAATTTGATTTAGTATGAGTATAGAACTTAGCGAACAAGAAGTATTACGTCGTCAAGCGGCAGAACAGATGCGTAGTTTAGGCGTGAATCCTTACCCTGCTCCACTCTATGAAGTAAATGCAAAAACAACAGAGATATTAGAAAAGTTTCCTCAAGATAATAGTCTTTTTCAAGAAGTAAGTATTGCTGGTAGAATAATGTCTCGTCGTATAATGGGTGCTGCATCATTTTCTGTTATACAAGATAGTGTTGGAAAGATTCAACTCTATGTAAAACGTGATGAAATATGTCCTGGAGAAGATAAAACAATGTATAATACTATATTCAAAAAGTTATTGGATATAGGAGATATTATTGGTGTTAAGGGATATGTTTTTGTAACTCAAATGGGAGAAATATCAATTCATGTTAGAGAATTAACAGTTCTTTCTAAATCAATACGTCCACTTCCAATTGTAAAGGAAAAGGATGGCGTTGTTTACGATGCTTTCACTAATCCTGAACAAAGATATCGTCAACGTTATTTAGACCTAATAGTAAATCCAGAAGTAAAAGATGTATTTATTAAAAGAACTAAGATTATAAATACTATACGTAATTTCTTTAATGATCAAGGATATTTAGAAGTAGAAACTCCAGTTCTTCAAAACATACCTGGTGGTGCTTCTGCAAGACCTTTTATCACTCATCATAACGCTCTTGATATTCCTTTTTATCTTAGAGTAGCAGATGAATTATTCTTAAAACGTCTTATAGTAGGTGGCTTTGATGGAGTATATGAATTCTCTCGTAACTTCCGAAATGAAGGAATGGATAGAACTCATAATCCAGAATTTACTTGTATGGAAGTGTATGTTGCCTATAAGGATTATTTTTGGATGATGAATTTCACAGAAGAAATGATTGAAAGGGTAGCATTAGCTATTAATAGAACAACAAAAGTTACTTTAGAAGATAAGGAAATAGACTTTAAACGTCCATACAATAGAGTTAAGATGAGTGAAGCTATTTTGGAATATACAGGCTATGATATAACAAAGATGAATGAGGAAGAAATGTTTGAGGCTTGTAAGAAGATGAATATTGAAGTTGATTCAACAATGGGAAAGGGTAAGTTAATAGATGAAATTTTTGGAGCAAAATGTGAAGCTAATTATATTCAACCAACATTTATATATGACTATCCAAAAGAAATGTCTCCTCTAACAAAAGAGCATCGTGAAAATCCAGAACTAACAGAACGCTTTGAATTGTTTATTAATGGTAAAGAAGTAGCAAATGCTTATTCTGAATTGAATGATCCTATTGACCAATTAGATCGTTTTCAACAACAATTAAAACTACAAGAACGAGGTGATGATGAAGCAATGTTTATTGACTATGACTTCGTTAGAGCCTTAGAATATGGTATGCCTCCAACATCAGGAATGGGAATAGGAATAGATCGTTTAACTATGTTTATGACAAATAGTCTTTCAATACAAGATGTTCTTTTCTTCCCTCAAATGAAGCCAGAAAAGTCAAACGAACAAATAGGATAATAAAAGAATATAAATATTCTTGAAATGAATAATAGAGCGAGAACTCCTCTTGTAATAGCTATTTCAATAATTTTTGGAATACTTCTTGGGTATTTTGTTTTACCAAAAGAGGGTTCAGGCTCTTCTTTTGTATCTTCCAAAAAAACAAATCTTGCACAAAAGTTTTCATATATAATGGATCTTATCAATGATGAATATGTTGATGAGGTTAATATTGATTCTTTATCAGATAAATTTATTCTTACATTTTTTCAACAACTTGATCCTCATTCAACCTATTTAACTGCTTCTTCTTTTAAAGAAGAACAAGAATCATTAAATGGAGGATTCGAGGGAATAGGTGTTCAGTTCCGTATAATAGAAGATACTATTGTTGTTATCCAACCAGTATCTGGAGGCCCTTCTATAAAAGCAGGAATAATGGCGGGAGATAGAATAGTAACAATAGATGGTAAAATTAAGGCAGGGAAGAAGATAGTCAATGATGATGTCATGAAGCTACTTAAGGGTGAAAAAGGGACAATAGTAAAACTTGGAATTAAAAGAGATGGCATTGCAAAATTAATCCCTTTTACAATTAAGCGTGATGTTATTCCAACCTATAGTGTAGAATATCATGGAATGATTGACTCAAAAACAGGATACATAAGATTAACTCAGTTCTCACAAACAACAGCCGAAGAAGTAAATAAAGCTTTGCGTGACTTAAAGAGCAAAGGAATGCAACAATTAGTCTTTGACCTAAGAGGAAACGGAGGTGGATATTTAGATAAGGCATATCAGGTTGCTGATGAGTTTTTAGGAGAAGGCGAATTAGTAGTTTTTACAAAAGGAAGAAAAAGAGACAGAGAAGATTTGATAGCAACAGAAGGTGGTTTATTTGAAAAAGGTAAGTTAATTATTTTGATTGATGAACTTTCTGCTTCTGCTTCTGAAATTCTTAGTGGAGCAATGCAAGATGATGATAGAGCAATGATTATTGGCCGTAGAACATTTGGAAAAGGTTTAGTTCAAGAACAAAAGATGTTGCCAGACGGTTCCGCTGTTCGAATAACAGTTGCTCGCTACTATACTCCTTCAGGACGTTGTATACAAAGACCATATATTTTAGGTGACCCAGACCAATACTTTGATGATTTTATTCAAAGATATGCAAATATGGGTAAGGGAGATAGAGATACAATTGCTCATCCAGATAGTTTAAGATTTAAAACAAAGAAAGGTAGATTCGTATATGGAGGAGGAGGAATAGAACCAGATATAGAATTACCATATTATAATTACAAAAAATCAGCCTATTATTCTCAACTCCTAAAGAAAGGTTTATTATATAAATATTGTTTTGACTATGTTGACAAGCACAGAAATAATTTTAAACAATATATAAGCGGAGATGATTTTATAAAGTATTTCAATGTAAATGAAGCAATGTTCAAAGATATGACTCTATATGCAGAAAAGAATGGAGTATCGAAAACATTATCTATGGGAACAGATAAGAAAGAAATACAGCTATTAATGAAAGCATATATGGCACAATCTCTTTACGATGATAAATACTATTACTCAATCTTCCTTCAATTAGATGAAGACCTTCAAAAAGCATTACCTTATTTTAAAACGATAAGATAAAAAGACATAAAATAAAGACTTACTTAAATAGGATAAGATTACATTAATATTGTATTCTTATCCTATTTTTCTTTTACACAGATTAAAGTTTCAAATGAATTTATATATTTCAATTGAAATAAAAACTTTACCTTTGATGCGTGAAATATAAAACCATTACACCTATAACCCACTTAAAGAAGAATTTGTAAATTCGCCAGAAGAATATAAATATAGTTCAGCAATAGATTATGCAAAAGGGAAAGGAGTATTAAATGTTGAAGTGATAAAATGAATGAATAAGCATAGGATTATAAATCCAGCATGAGATAAAAGACAATAATAATTAAAACTCAAAGAAACATGAACACAAAACGTTATTTAGCAGTTATTTTAGCAGCTGTAATTCTTTCAATTGGCTTCCTAAGTTGCGAGGATAAGGAAGATGATACAAACACAAATCCAACTACTTCAACAGATGTTGTAAAGGAAATTTATGGATATTATGGCAAATCTGCGGCTCAAGTGCTTCCACTTTTGGATGCAAAAGGCTGGACTAAGAGCATGGAAACCTCTGGAGAATTAACAGGATACTCCTACTTTAATAGCGATTCAACTAAGAGTTATGGTATTGTTTTCTTCAATGATAAAGTTAAAGAAATCCAATATATGGAGGTTGAAAGTTCAGAATTTTACGTATCAAAGCTTGCTGAAAATGCCGATAAGTTCTTTTCTTTGTTTGAAAAATGGGAGTTAAGTTTCAATTCAATTACCCCTTCCCAATCACAATATTGGGGAGCTATCAATGCAGATAGCCTTCAATTTAACCAAGAATATCAAAGCAGAGATGCCTTTATATCAGACTTTCATGCCAAAAAATCTACATTAAGTTTTGCCGGGACTGCCTTTACTTACGGAGAATTCTATGGTGAAACATATCTTCATGTTGATTATCAGAGCAAACAATCATTAATATCCGTTTTCTTTACCGATGAACCAGATATTTCAAAAGCAAACAAAAAACTCCAAAATCTTTCAATATTTAAACGTTAACTCCAAAGAAACATGAACACAAAACGTTTTTTAGCTGCTATTTTAGCAGTTGTAATCCTTTCAATTGGCTTTCTAAGTTGCGAAGATAAGGAAGATGATACAAACACAAATCCAACAACTATATTTGATGTTATAAAGGAAACTTATGGCTTTTATAAGAAGCCAACTAATTTGGTGCTATCTATTTTGGATAAAAAATGCTGGAATAAAGGTACTGATACAGATGGATTGATTAATTATTACTATTACTTTAATAGCGATTCAACCAAGATTTATTTAATTAATTCTATCGATAACATTGTGATTCAGTCCAATTACAGGGAGTATGAAAGTTCTGATTATTCTTTAGCAAAGCTACCTGAATATTTGAAAATCTACCCTAAAACATATAAAAAGTGGGAAGAAAATCTGTCTAAATACTTCTCTTCAAATGCAACTTATAGTGGATTAATATGGGCAGACAGTATCAATTTTACCGAACACTACACTAATAGAGCATTATATTTATCAGATTTTCAGGCTTATGAATCTACGTTAAATGAGTCTTATTCTTTCTTTACTTATGATAATTTTAAAGGGACAGTATCTATAAAGTTAGACTATACTACCCACAAATCAGTGATAAGTGTTTCATTTACTGATATAACTCCAATTGGTCAGAAAGATTAGATTAATATAATTTTCAGGGTTTGTTTACTAATTTTCGTCGTGTGGGATATGTTATCCCGCACTATTTTACTATAAGGATTTATAATCCGAAAGATATATGCAGATAATGTTATGCGAATATAAAATAAATTATTTCTATTCAAAATAAAACCCTTAACTTTGGCTCTGGAAATTAAATTAATATGAATAAGTATAGGATAAAATATCCTAATAATAATATAGTGAGGGATTGCAAATCCCGCACGACGGAACGACGTAGAAAAGTAAATAACAAATAAAATTTACTAAATAAATACTTAACAATTTAAGTCTAACGTTATATACTTGAATTTAAACAATATATTATCCCTTATTTTTTTAGTTTTATAATCCAAATAACTCTATTAACTTCAAATTTTCCTACCATTACAACTTCAAAAAAAGTTTTAGCTTTAAAGACTGAAAATGCTAAATCTTTATTCTTACATCAAAACATCTAACACCTATTGCAAAATATCCTTACTACATAGAGTCAAAAAGAAATTCCAAGCAATAGGAATTCAAATAAAAAAAGAATAGAAGAGGAAAAGAAATAAATAGACCAGTAATATGGTCTTTTTTATTGCTATTTCTTTAGTTTCTGATAACTAACAAAATATTTTCTGATAGTTAACAGAATTTTTTTTGTTGGTAATAGAAGAAATTCAAATAGTATTACAAGATTATTTCTTAAAAACAATGAAAATTAAGTTAATAAAATTAAAAAATAGGACTAAATTACAGTCTGAAAAATCTTTTTAAACCCATAATAATTCGTAATTTCTGAAGCCTGAAAATATAATAATTCATAAAAATCTAACTCTTTATATCGCAGATTAAAGTTTAAAATAAATCAAAGTATCTTAATTGAAATAATATCTTTAACTTTGAAGCGTGAATTGTAAAATCATTACATATACTTGAGGTAATAAAATGATATGTATGAATAATAATCAGATTACAAATCCTAATAATAATATAGTGCGTGATTACAAATCCCGCACGACGGAAAAATCAAAAAACAAAATCTTTTATATGCACATTTTAAATAGGAAAAAACTTTCTACTATTTGTGCGTATATAAATTTTTTAATTTAATATTTTGATTGCACCCCATTTTATATAGTGCTTATTTGCAGTAATATAATCAAAAATTCAAAAATAATTTGATTGCACCCCCACACCTGATTGCACCCCCTGAAAATCAAAAAAATATCCATTTTCATAAATTCAAAAACCTCTAAAATCTCTAAAAGTAGTCAATATTTGATTGCACCCCACATGCTGATTGCACCCCCTAAAATAGAATCAAATTATAAGAAATTAGAATTTGATTTCAAGAAATTATAATCAAATTCTAAAAGCGTATAATCAAATTACAATATACATATTAAAAAAGATTAGGTTTCTTATCTCCTTATAAATACTTATTTTGTAATTTTGGAATATAGAATGTTGCATTTACAACTTAAATCTACTTCGAAAATAAAGCTCTTTTTTCAATTTATACGAGCTCTTTTTTCAGAAATTCCCTGTCTTTTCTCAGTCAATTATCATTTAATTTAGCAAGTAAGAATTCTATGTCAAAATACACTAAAAGAACGTGTTAGCTATGACTAATTATAGACTGAAAATAGTTAAATAATGTTAAAGTTATACTTAATTCAGATAAGTGATATACTTTTGCAGTGTATTAATATACTAACACACTAAAACAATGATAGAATTAAATGAATTAAAATTTGGTTACAAAAAGAACAAACTTGTAATCGATAATGTTAATCTTAGAATTAAGAAAGGATACATTCATGGTCTTTTAGGTAAAAATGGTACAGGAAAGACCACATTATTGAAATTAATTGCAGGTTTACTCTTTCCTGATGGAGGTAAAGTTGAGGTTATGGGCTTTGAACCAAAAAAACGTCAAGTTGGCTTTCTTTCAAATCTTTTCTTCTTACCTGAGGAGTTTAATAACTATAAGATGACAATTGCATCTTATGCAAAAACTCATTCTTGTTTTTATCCAAAATTTTCTCAACAAGATTTTGTTTCTTATTTAGAAGATTTTGAGATAACTGATCTAAAACATAAAATGGAAGCTCTTTCTTATGGAACAAAGAAAAAAGTTTTTATTGCTTTTGGATTGGCAACTCATACAGATTTAATAATTATGGATGAACCAACTAATGGTTTGGATATTCCATCAAAAACTCAGTTCCGTAAGATTATTCTTAGAGCAATGACAGAGGAAACTTGTCTTATTATTTCTACTCACCAAGTAAGAGATTTACATAATTTAATAGATAGTATTATAATAATGGATGAAGGGAATATTTTATTAAATGCTTCAAATCAAGAATTAACATCTAAACTCTATTTTGGAATTGCAGACTCTGATATTCCTCAAGAAAACGTATTATTTTCTGATGATACTATTAGAGGATTAGAGATTGTAAAAGAAAATAAAGAAAACTTAGATTCAAATCTTGATATTGAGTTGCTTTTCAATGCTGTTTTCTCAAACAAAAAAAGAATAAAAGAATTGTTTAACCAAAAAAATAAGGAGGATTAAATCATGGAATTTAACATTCTTAGATTTTGGAACCTTTGTAAGAGAGATTTCTTTATTAATTTGAAATCAGATATAATAATGATTTCTTTGATGGGAATAATTGGTGGTCTTTTTGCTTCAACTGAAGGAGCTGCTAAACAATTATTATTTTTATTTATGTTTTTTTTAGTTGGATTTAGAATTTTTATTGAGTATTCAACAAAGAAGTCTCGTTCTCAAATCCTTTTATTACCAGTCTCTAATTTAGAAAGATATTTAGTTGTATTATTTAGAGCATTTATCTTTTATCCTCTTTGTATGCTAATATCAATAATAGCAGGTTCATTTATAATTGCTTGTTTATTTTCATTATTAAGAGTTGGATTTGAAATATCAACCAGAATGAATGATTCATTAACTATATTTAAAACTTTTTTAGACTTAATAGTAGAATATTATGCAGTTGGTGCTTTATTCTTCTTTGGCTCAATATTCTATAAGAAGTATGCTGGATTAAAGATGGGATTATTAATATTTGGAATAGTAATGTTTATTGCTATTATTATTGGAATAATATTTATGATTATTGGTTTCCACAATGGTTGGAATATGGGAATGAATGATTTCTCAATCCCAGCGTATATTGAAAATCTAATAGATGCAGTAGTAGCATTATTTTTCTTTGGACTTTCTTATTTACGATTAACAGAAGAACAAGCATAAGATTATGAAATTAAAAATAAAAGAATTGTTTAACCAAAATAATAATGAGAACTAAGATATGGAATTTAATATAATAAGATTTTGGAACCTTTGTAAGAGAGATTTTAAAATAAATATGAAGACGGACTTAATAATGCTTCCAATTATGGGATTGGTAGGGAGCTTATTTTTTATTCAAGAGTTGAGTTATTTCGCAATTATAATGGGATGTATGTTTTTCTTTCTTGGATTTAGAATATTTAATGAATACAAAAACAAAAAATCTCGCTCCCAGATACTTCTTATGCCGGTTTCTAATTTAGAAAGATTTTTATCTGTATTTATTAGGGCATTTATTTATTTCCCTATTTTATTAGTAGTATCTTTGTTATTAGGAACATTAATTATCGCATCAATGTTCTATATTTTAAAATTTCCAGTTGATTTTAATCAAGTGATTAATAATTCATTAGATATTTTTTATTGTTTATGGCGAGTATTCATAATGTTTTATTCATTAATGCTATTATTTTTCTTTGGTTCTATTTTCTATAAAAAGAATGCAGGGATTAAGATGGGATTATTAATGTTCGTGGTAGTTATTGTTTTTGCTATTATTTCAGGTATAATTTTTAAAATAATTGGCTATCAAAACAATTACATGAATATGAATGATATGGTCTCTCCATCTGTTTATTATGATAGTATCGTTGGAATCGTAATAGCATTGTTTTTAATTGCTCTCTCTTATTTACGATTAACAGAAGAACAAGCATAATATTATGATGACACAAGATTTAAACCCAATTTATTTGAAACTTGCTGATAGGGTTTGTGATAATATACTTTCTGGTAAATATAATGAGGACGAAAGAATCCCTTCTGTAAGGGATTTCGCTGCCGACCACGAAGTAAATCCAAATACTGTTATGCGTGCTTTCGATTGGTTGCAACAAAAAGAAATTATATACAATAAGAGAGGTATGGGCTATTTTGTTTCTCCTAATGCAAAAGATTTAATATCATCAGTTAGGAAAGAGCAGTTTAAAAACACAGTATTACCTTCTGTTTTTAAATCTATGCTTCAACTCAATATTGATATAGAAGAAGTAATTAATGAGTATAAACAATATAAAACCAGAAAGAAATGAAAATGAGTATGAAAATAGGTATTGCAATAACTTATATATTAGCATTACTTTCATTACATTCTTGCGGAAGAATTGATAATGTAGATATTAATCCTGTTGGAGTAAAAGAAATTATTACAAAAGAACTACCAGCATTTGATAAAATAACGACTAGTGGAATGTTAAAATTAATCATTAAAACTGGAGATAAATATGAAGCTATTATAGATGCTGACTCAGCTTATGTCCCTTATATTATTACTGGTGTAAAAAATGGAGAATTGACGATTTGTCTTAAAAATAAGAATCTTCATTTATGGACTTCTGGTATAAAAATCACAATAATATGTCCTTCAATTAAAGAAATTAACTCTATGGGAGCAACTGATATAAAATTTGAAGATATAAAAACTAACATATTAAGCATTGATTTATCTGGTTCAAGTAGGGTAAAAGGTAAATTAGAATGTAATGAATTAAATATTGATTTAAGCGGATCTTCAGTTTTAACATTGTCAGGAAAGGCAAATAAATGTAATATTGATTTATCAGGAGGAGGTTATTTTGATGCTAAAGATTTTGAAACAATGGATCTAAATTTTGACGGATCAGGATCAAGTGTTATTGAAGGTATTACAGTTAAGAACTCAATAAATGCTGATCTTTCAGGATCAAGCGTATTAACTTATAAAGGAGAGCCTAAATCTATTAATAGTGATTTATCAGTTGCTTCAAGATTAAGAAAATTTGAAAATAAAAAATAGAAAATATTATGAAAGTTAGATTAAGCACAAAAATATTTATTGTTGCAGTTGCATTATTTATTATCGCAACTATAGTAACTATGTTTATTAAGATTCAAAACAATAAAAATGTATACAATGAGACTATTAAAACAGAATCATTGGATAATGGTAAAATAATAAGTGTTGAATACACAAAAACAACAACTGCTGATGAAAACAATGAATAAATCAAATAAAATTGTTGCAAGATTTTTTATAATCTTTGCAATAATGTTGAGTCTTTCAGCAAGTGCAATTGCGGAACCGTTTAAAATAAAGGGGAAGGTTGTTGACGAAACTACTAAAGAAAACCTGATGTTTGTGAATTGTGTTCTTTACAATGCAAAAGATACAATTCATCCAATTAAGGGTGTTGCAGCAGATACAACAGGAATGTTCCTATTTTTAGGAATTAAGAAACAAGACTTACGTTTAGTTCTCACATTTGTTGGGTATAAAAAGAAAGTTATTGATATTAAGACTTCTTCACTAAAAGATAATAATTTGGATTTAGGAATCATATCTTTAAGTATTGATGGTGAAGGATTAAATGAAGTAGAAATTGTTGCTCAAAAAGATAGAATTAAACTTGATGCAGATAAAATGACTATGACAATAGATAAAAACACTGCATCATCAGTAACGAATGCTTTTGAACTATTGAAGAAAGCACCAGGTATTGCAATAGATAATGACGATAACTTAAAACTGAATGGAAAGGGAGGAATATTAATTCAGTTTCAAGGAAGAGATATGAAATTGCCTTGGAAGTCAATGGTGCAAATACTTAAAGGAATTCCTACTTCTCAAATTGATAAGTTTGAAATTATAGCTAATCCTTCAGCTAAATATGATGCAGAAGGTGTGGCAGGTATAATAAATATATTATTCAAACAAGATAAGAATCAAGGTTTGAATGCTTCTTTTGGTACAGATGTTTATTATTCTGATGTGCTTTCAAAAATGGGAGATGTAAATGTTAATTATGTTGATGATAAATGGACTTCTTCTCTTTCCTTTTCTGCAACTAATTGGGCTCAAAATATGAAAAGTGAATCTGAAAGAAAAGTTGGAATGGGTTTAGACACAATCCGTTTTAAAGAAAATCAAGATTTTGAATGGTCTTCCAAAAATTATAATCTTAATTTGGGAACAGATTATAAGATAAATAATAAGAACTCAGTTGGATTGTATTTTACTTATTCTAATAATAATACTCCAACGTTAAATTATCCCACTGCAACACTTATTTCTAATTTAAGAAATGGTATTTATGTTGATTCCTTAGCGTATAAATCACAAGGTTATATGTCTAATAATTCTAATAACTATTTAATAAATGCTAATTATCAACATAAGTTAGATACTCTTGGTCAAAACTTAAGTTTTAATTTTGATTATATATGGAATGATGGTAAAGATAAAACTGGTGCTGAAAATAAATATTATAATTATTATACAAACACAATAGATCCTTATAAGCAAGAACAAATTGATAATTCAACAAATAGCACTTATAATTCTTATATTTTCAGAGGTGATTATTTTAAACCTTTCTCAGGAACTCTTAGTTTAGAAGCTGGTATTAAAATTGGTTATACAAGGGTAAATAATAATTATGTTTCATTGCTTGATAATTCTAACCAAGTCACAAAGAGTAATAATTTTATCTATGATGAAAATATAAATGCACTCTATGGCTCTTTGAAAAAATCTTTCAATGAAAAGACATCATTAAGATTAGGTCTTAGAGTTGAGAATACAAATATAAAAGGTAATCAAGTAAAATATGATACTACTTTTACTCAAAGCTATACTAATTTCTTCCCAAATCTAAGCTTTTCTCATGCTTTCTCAGATAAGAACACATTAAATTTTGCTTATAATCTTAGAATATCTCGTCCAAGTTATAATAATTTAAATCCTTTTAGTCTTTGGAGTAATGATTATTCTTATTCAAAAGGAAATACAAATCTTAAACCACAATATACTCATAATTTCTCTTTACAACATACATTTATGTATGTGCTTTTCTCCTCTTTAACTTATAGCTATACCAAAGACATTGTTTCAGAAATACCTATTACTGAGCCTAATGGATTAATATCTTATTCTATGCCTGAAAATATCCAAAACTCACATAATCTAAATTTAAGTGTAAGTACTTCTTTGCCAATTAAACCATGGCTAACATTAGTATGTTATTTAAGTGAGAACTACACAAATAATAATTCAGAAAAAGATGGTCTTAGTTTCAATAATGAATTCTTTACATTTACAGGATATGGCTCTGCAAGCTTTACATTGCCAAAAAAATACAAAGTATCTCTTTCTGGATATTATATGAATGGAGGGACTTGGGGAGTATACCAATATCAAAGTTTTTATGGCTTAAATATAAATGCTAATAAAACTTTCTTTAAAGATTTTATGACAGTTAGTATTGGAGTAAATAATTTATTATCAGCAAAGGTTTCAAAGATATCATATAATTATGGTAATACAAGTTTCAATCAAGATCGAAATGCAAATACAACTATGATAACTGCAGGTATAAAGTTTAATATTGGAAAGGTTTATAATAATAAAAACAATAAAGATAGGCAAGATGACTTTGATGAAAGAGCCACAGGAAAGAATTCTAATAAAAATATGGGAGGAGGAATCGGGATGTAATAGTCCTAGTTGTTCCTTTTTTTAATAAATAACACCTTGAAGTAAAGAGTTATTTTGTTCACGTGGCTTTGGTATGACCTTTAACATGCCAAAGCCTTCCTTTTTTACCATTCTTTTGGTCTGTTTTGACACACAATAAAAGCAATTTTTTTACTCATAATTTTAAATGCTTGCAAAGATAATAAATTCAAGCACTTATAACGTTTTTAGCCTACTTTTGGGTATTAGGCCAATATTTTTTATCCCACCAGAATTTTACATTGAGCCAAAATAATTACTAAACTATAGGGCATAAAAAAAAGCAGTCTCAGGAATTTGTGGGACTGCCATTTTCTTAGCTTAAAACCAGATAAATCTGGGTTTAATTACTTAGCTGGTGTTACAGCTGGAGTTTCAGTTGCTGTAGCAGCTACTACTTCCATTTCTGGAGTTTCAGTTGCAGTTGCAGTTGGAGTTTCAGTTGCTTTTGGAGCACATGCTGCAAATATTGATGCAACAGCTAATAAAAACAATGCTTTTTTCATTTTGTTTTGTTTTAATTGGTTTGACAATTCATTTGTTTTAACGCCTGCAAAATTACAAAAAAGAATGACACGTGAATTAAAAAGATGCTTTTTATTATTATTTAACTTTTCTTGCAACAAATGGAATCACGTAAATCTTTTATTTTTTTATCCTCAGGAAAGTAATATAATGCTGAATCTAAAACAATTAAAGCATCATTACCCCGATTAAGCTTTTGCTTTGTTGCCGCTAAATCGACCCAAGCATCTATTGTAAATTGATACTTAGAAATAAAATTTTCAAGAATAGTGTCAGCAATATCATACCTTTCTATCTTGGAATATTTCCTAAATAATATTTTCACTGGTTCATAACACAATGGTTTCATCATCATACATTTTCTTGCCCAATACTCAGCACTATCAAGCATATTAAGTTTCGAATAGTAGTTTGACAAACGATATTCCCTTAAAGAAAGATATGGGTTAGATTTATCATTAATTATAACATCAATCGCTTTACGCCATTTTTTTTCTTTGTCATACCTCATTGCGATAGTTAATGCTATAGGATTTGCATTTTCATCAATATTAGGAATAGGTGGGAACATACTTTCCCATTGTTCTGCCGTATATTTTATGCTTTTATCTCCATTTGTTTGTAGAATCTTCTCTTTTTGCAATACAGAAGAAATAAAGTGGATAGTTTCAACAGTTGTTAGTCCAACAGTAAGAAAAGCTATGGTATATAATATATATTTCTTAGTGGCAGGATAATTATTGTTCTTTGTAATTTTAAGGTATGAAAATAAAATCATAGCCATACCCAAAGCAAGATATAATTGACAATCTGCCCTTTCTAAAGGGAAATTAAAAATTGCATCATTCATGTAAGTTATAATACATAAAAATCCTGCAAAAGAAATAAAACGAGTTGTATCAGATAAATTTTTCTTCCATTGAGTTTTAATAAATAAGAAAAAGGCTGAAATAAAAAGTAATAAATAACTAATCAGTCCAAAAATACCTAATTCAGACCACATTTCTAAAAAATCATTATGAGCATGATCACTTACAACATAATTAAATTTCTGAGGTGTTTCTATTTTCATTATAGCGAGTTTATGATTTCCTAAACCATAACCAAGCCAAGGCTTTTCTTTAATAATAGTAATTGTATTCTTCCAAATCTTTAATCGTCCTTTGCTATTACCATCTTCAATTGATTTAAAACGAGTAGATACCGAATAAGAATCCTCTGTTAGATGATAAATTTTAGAAATATTACCTTTATCAGAATAATGTTTAAAGTTATATTTTATAAAAGCATCACCACTAAAAAAGCCTAGTAGAGCCGAACAAATAAGAATAGCTGATATAAATAAAATCTTCTTTGGTCTCTTAAACCTAAAGAAAAGAAATAAAGCATATCCTCCTAAAAGGATAAGTTGAAATATTAATCCTAAGAAACTTGTCCTTGCACTCAAAATAACTAAACAAAAAGTTAAGCCAAAGATAAGCAATAAAGACAACCATTTTGCTATTCTTTTCCGAAAAAAGAAAGCATAATATAAGAATGGCAACTTAAACAAAATTGCAGCCGCAAATATATTCTTATTGCCATAAAACCCATTAATCATAAGATTCTTCCTTGGATTAATATAGGCTCCAACATAATAATAACCTATTATGCACCAAAGAATATTTACTATACTTATTATTATTGCAAGATTGATAAGAGTATTAATAAGAGAAGGCTTTTTACAAAGAAATACAGAGAAATAAATAAACATTAGGTAAATAATAAACCAACGATTAATTGTAACAATACTTTCAGAAATATTCATTGACTGAAAGAATGATAAAATCATCATAAATAATAGGGTAAGCCACGCATAACTTATCTTATTTTTAAAAATACTATTAGGTATATAACTCTCCGATTTACGAGTATAATAAATAAGAAAAACAATAGAAAAAAGATTAAGTATCGCAAAAATAAAATGCTTCAAAGTTGTTGAATCCAAAACCCAAAGGGGAGGGAATATTTGACAAAGCATATAAATTGCAATCAAAGCAGCTCCCATGAAATAAATGCTTTTAAATGGCTTAAAGTAGTCTATATTAAACTTGTTCGAACTTTCCATATAATAAATTTTGATGCAAAAGTACATAAAATCTAAATAGCTTTATTTCGATATTCTTTTTTCATTAAAATAAGGTATTTCTTTTATCGTAATATCTTTTATCTAACAACAAAAAATCTTATCAGAGATACATAAATACTTATCCCAAGTTCACATAATTAATGATTAATCAATAAAACTTTCAGCATTAGTTTCTTTGTTTCTAAAAAATAAATGTATCTTTGTATGTCAATTTGACAAATAAATTGTAAAACAAATAAATTTAAGAGATGAAAAAATTAATCGTATCAATCTGCTTAGTGCTAACAGTAAGTTTGTTCGCTTCACAACTTTTTGCACAACAAGGAAAATTCAAGGGTGTTGTAAAATATACCTTAACATGGGAAGGTGAAGTCCCTCAAGGAGCTCCAACATCATATGAAATGAAAGTTTTTGAACAACAAACTGCTTTCTTTGATATGTTTTCTAATTCAAATGTAATAACAAATGCAACAACTGGAACATCTTATACAATGTTTGATTTCTCTCAAATACCACTTGAAGGTGTTACAGGAAAATGGTATATTAAATCAACTCTTGAACCAAAAGATTTAGAAAATACTGTTTATGATATTACTTCTGAAACAAAAGAAATTGCAGGAAAGAAAGTAAAGAAAGTAAATGTAACATTTAAAGAAAAAGATGGCACAGAAAAGAAAGAAGTTATTTGGATGTGTGATGAAATGGGACCTAATCAAGATTTAAGATTCTATCCTGGTTTAAAAGGTATGCCATTCGAATTTCCTGTTGACATAGAAAAGTATAAAATTAATTTCAAGGTTTCTGAAGTTATTGAAGGTGGAAAAGTAGAAAAAGCAGATATGCTTCTTCCTACAGGATATGAAGAAGTAACTGTTGAAGAATTCCAAGAAATCATTAAAATCTTAACCGAAGCAATGGGCGGAGGTAAAGATGATGAAGGTGATATATAATTAATAAAAAAAACAATATCCAAAAAGGTGGAAAAGGATACAAAGAAAAAAACTAAAACTGACAATTATAAAAAGGATATAAAAGCTAAAGCAACTGCCAAAGAAAAACCAATGAATATGATTTCATCGACACTTCATAGTGAAGTGTTAGTAAGGGTAATTGGTACGTTTTTTGTTCTTTTGTCAGTGTTCTTACTTTTTTCATTTATATCCTTTTTCATTTCTTGGACATTTGACTATAATATTGTCAAGTCTGCCTCTCCTATCGACTTACTATTAGGCAATAAAAACATTCAAAATTGGGGCGGTTCAATTGGTGCATTCCTATCTTATACTTTTATTGTATGCACTTTTGGTGTTGCTTCCTTTGGGTTTATTTTTATATTCACAATTATAGGGTTAAGACTCTTTGGGTTAGAAATCAAACAATTCGGAAAAATAATTTTCTATACATTAATAATAATGCTATGGCTATCTGCTATTATAGGTTTCTTTGTCTATTTCTTTAATTACGAAAACTTATACGAATTAGCAGGAGTTGTAGGAATTTCTATTAACTCTTGGCTACATGGATTTGCAGGAAAAGTAGGCTCTGTAATTATTCTATTATTTGTTTCTATTACACTTCCTATGATTCTCTTTGGTGTTAAATATTCTTTTATTAACAAGTTATTTGAACATAAGCAGAAAGAAGAAAAAAATGAGCAAGAATTTGAAGAACAAGTACCTCTAAACAATGAAATAATAAAAGGAAAAAACAAAAAAAGAAGGTGGTTTTTCCATAAGCGTAAAAAAGAAGAAGATATAGAAGAAACAATAGAAATACCAGAAGAGAACAAAACAACTATAATAGAAGAAATAAAAGAGCAAGAACAAAGTAAAAAATCGTTTAAAGAAGTATCGTTTGAAATCAATCCAACAGATATTACAAAACTTCAAACTAAAAATAAAGACGGATTAACAGATGAAGAAAAAGCTATACTATTACAATTTGAAATAAAAAATATTCCTAATGTATCTTCATCAACACAATCCCAAGAAAGAATTAATCAACAAGAGAAATTAAATATTAATCCACAAGAACTAATACAAGAAACTTTAAATCCGACCAATTCAATATTTAATCCTCAAAAACAAGAAAACAAAAAAGAAGATATTGATTTTGAAATAGAATCAAATCAAATAATTTCTCCAATAATAGATGAAGATATTGAAACAGAAGAAGCTGAACAAACAATTATCCAAAGAAATGGAATAGATACTGTTTATGAACCAAAGGCTGATTTATCTTCATTTGTTTTTCCTTCAACTGAATTCCTAATAAACTATGAAGAACGCAACCAAGAAGTTAAGCAAGAAGAATTGGTTGCAAACAAAGATAGAATTGTAAATACACTTAAGAACTATAATATAGATATCTCAAAAATAGTTGCAACACCAGGTCCAACAGTTACTCTTTATGAAATAGTTCCTGCACCTGGAATAAGGATTTCTAAGATTAAGAACCTTGAAGATGATATTGCTTTAAGTCTTTCTGCTCTTGGAATACGTATAATTGCACCTATTCCAGGAAGAGGAACAATAGGAATTGAAGTACCAAATCAAAATCCTCAAATAGTATCAATGAAAACTATGCTTAACTCAATTGAGTTTAAGGATTGTAAATTTGAGTTACCTATTGCTATTGGGAAAACAATTTCAAACAAGCCTTTCGTTGCCGACCTTGCAAAAATGCCTCACCTTCTTTTAGCAGGAGCTACAGGACAAGGTAAGTCTGTTGGCTTAAATGCTATTATATCTTCTCTTCTTTACAAAAAACATCCTGCAGAATTAAAGTTCATTATGGTTGACCCTAAGAAGGTAGAACTTTCTCTTTACACCAAAATAGAACGTCATTACCTTGCAAAATTACCTGATGCCGACGAAGCAATTATAACAGATACAAGAAAGGTTGTAAGAACTTTGAATTCATTATGTATTGAAATGGATTTAAGGTATGACCTATTAAAGAATGCACAAGTAAAAAACATTAAGGAATATAATCCAAAATTCTGCTCTCGTAGACTTAATCCAGAGGAAGGACATCGTTTTTTACCATATATTGTTTTGGTAATTGATGAATTTGCAGACCTTATAATGACAGCAGGAAAAGAAATAGAAATGCCTATTGCTCGTTTAGCTCAATTAGCTCGTGCAGTTGGAATCCATCTTATTATTGCAACTCAAAGACCTTCTGTAAATATTATAACAGGAACTATAAAAGCAAACTTCCCTGCAAGGATTGCGTTCCGTGTTACTTCAAAAATTGATTCAAGAACTATTCTTGATACAGGAGGTGCCGATCAGTTAATAGGAAGAGGTGATATGCTTCTTTCTACTGGTAATGAAATTATACGTCTTCAATGCGCTTTAATTGATACAGAAGAAATAGAACAAGTTGCAGAATTCATTGGTAGCCAAAGAGGTTATCCAGAAACATTCTTATTGCCTGAATATCTTGATGAAAACTCAGAACCAAATAAAGATTTTGATCCTAAAATGATTGACGATAAATTTGAAGATGCTGCAAGAATAATCGTTACACTTCAGCATGGTTCAACATCAATAATACAAAGAAAACTTTCTCTTGGCTACAATAGAGCAGGAAGAATAATTGATCAATTGGAAGCAGCAGGAATTGTTGGCCCTTTTGAAGGTTCTAAAGCAAGAGAGGTTAAGATCAAGACTGAAATGGAATTAGATGAGATATTAAGAGAATACTTGGGGAAATAATATATGAAGAAAACATTTTTATTTATAGCATTAATTAGCATTGCTTCTTTTGCTTTTGGACAAAGAGAAGTGAAAAATGGAGTAGTCATTGATAAGCAAGCAGAGACGATAATATCAAATGTTGGCTCAAAACTTAAAACAGAAACCCCAATAAGTTTGAATTTTTCTCTTAATAAAAAAGGAAATAAATCATCTGATAAAGGAACACTTACCCTAAACGGAAATAAGTATATCGCATCTTTCTCTGATAATAAAGTATATTGTGATGGGAAAACTGTTTGGGTATATCAAAAAGGAACAAATGAAGTAAATGTTAATAATATAGCAGAAACTGAAAATGAAGTTCTAAATATCTCAAAATTTATTTCAGAAGCAAACACTAAGTTTAGACCCAAACTAATAAGAGAAGAAAACGGTAATTACATAATAGACCTTTCACCTAAAACGAAATCAGAATTCTCAAAAGTTAGGCTTAAAATAAACAAACAGACAAGCAGAATTGCTTCTATGGAAGTAAATTATAAAGGAGGGAATGTTTATTCTTATACCATCTCAAACTATAAAACAAAAATCAAAATAAAAGATAGTAGCTTTACATTCTCTAAAAAAGATTATCCAACAGCGAGCATTGTTGATCTTAGATAATAAAAAACTAAGCTTTTTTATTCTTATTTTTTTTATTCTTTAATTCAGGATGACGTCCACCCCTACGATAAATATTTGTCCAATACTTTTCATTTAAGTTTGAAACCATAACTCCCTTTGAAGTTGAAGCATGAACAAATGTATCTTCTTTAATATAGATACCAACATGATTTACCTTTCCATCCTGAGAATTAAAGAAAACTAAATCCCCTTCCTTTAATTGAGTTTTATCATCGATAGGTTCAACAACCTTTTCAATATCTTGAGATTGGCGAGGAAGAGAAATGCCATAAACATCCATATATACATTATCAACAAAACCACTACAATCAACACCTTGCTTACTCATTCCACCCATAACATGAGGAGTTCCTATCCAATCCTTACAATATTCAGTAAGTTCTGTCTTAGGAATCTGAGTAGTTTTCTTATTATTATGCTTAATATCTCTTTTATGTTTAATCGTTTTCCCACTTCCTTCAGAGTCCCATTCAATATCCCAAGCCTCATCTTCCCTGTCATTTCTTGCTAAATTCTTAACAAAAGAACAACTTGAAAGAGAAAGAGAACAAATAAGTAATATACTATATAAGTAACGTTTCTTCATTTTTAATCACCAATCTTTAATTCCAACATAAAGAAATAAGACATTATTTCCATTGCAAAAATAACACCTTATTTCTTATAATAGGTAATTAAAATAAGTTCTTCAAGTCAAAATATTGCAGATTAGTTTATGATAAAATGTTTTCTTTATAGCTTATTATTCTTTTAATAGTTTATAAGAACCAATTTGTTCATTCTTATATATAATCTTAAGTACATAAGCACAGAAATAGTTTTAAACAATATATAAGTGGAGATGATTTTTAAAGTATTTCAATGTAAATGAAGCAATGTTCAAAGATATGACCCTATATGTAGAAAAGAATGGAGTCTCCAAAACATTATCAATAAGAAAAGATAAGAAGACATAAAATAAAGACTTACTTAGAATAAGAATACATTATATTACTGTATTCTTATCCTGTTTTCAGGTGTAATACCCAAAAAGTAGGCTAAAAACGTTATAAGTACTTGAATTTATTTTTTGTTATTAAGCCTTAAATGCCCCTATTTCTCTCAAATAAATTTCAAACGTAAACATTAAAAATACATAAAAGGTAGGGTCGTAAAAATAAACAAGTCTAAATGTAAAAAGGTCAAATAAAAACGTCTTAAATAATAGATATAATTAGCAATTAAGAAGATATAGAAGATAGAGCATACTGTAATTATTTACAAAAGAAATAACTTCCAATAATATGTTGGAGTAAAAGCATAAAAACATTTTGTTGTTAAAAAAACAAAAACTACATTTG
>JBAZSY010000006.1:105996-158154 GCA_041662185.1 Bacteroidales bacterium | reverse complement strand
TTTCACAAATCAATGTTGTTAATGGAGAAAGCATAAAAGCAGGAGAGATATTAGGTTTAGGAGGAAATACAGGACACTCAACAGGGCCACATTTACATCTCGAAATACGTTATGAAGGTGCAGCAATAAATCCAGAAGATGTAATAGACTTTAATAGTTATGCTCTATTAGATAATACATTAGAATTAACAAAAGATAATTTCCGTCACCATTCAATAAAGCAATCAGGTGCAAGATTAGCAAAAAATAGTTATAATAAATCTTCAAAACATAACAAAAAATATAAAGCTAAGTCATCAAAAAATAAACAATACGCTAAAGCAAAAATAAATAAATCAAAAATAACAAAAGCTAAACGCTCAAAAAGGAGAAGGTAAAATTCTCTATAAAAGATAATACAAGAAAAGCACGTATCATTATGATATGTGCTTTTCTTGTATTTACAACATGAAACAATTTTAAATGTTCTGAATTCTTATTTCTTCTTCCACCAGAAAAATGCTGCGTTTTGTTTCTTTTTACCTTCAGGAGATTTTTCTACAAAGATTTTTTCTTGGTTTTTGATATTTAGTCCTGTATAGTAGGTTTCGGTACTTATTGTCATTGGAGTTGGAGTAAAGTCTTGAACTTGTTCTAAATGGTAGCCAAGGTCTTTAGTCTTTTGAGCTAATGATTGCATATCTTTTAGAGTACAAGCAGGATGAGAAGATATAAAGTATGGGATTAGTTGTTGGCGTAGATCATACTTTTTGTTTAGAATATCAAACCAATGTTTTAACTCAATAAATTGATTAAATGAGGGCTTACGCATTAGTTTTAGCACATGTTCTTCTGTATGTTCTGGAGCAACCTTTAGACGTCCTGATACATGGTATAGAAATAATGTTTCGAAATATTCTCGTGTTGAGTATTGCTTCTCTTTTTCTTTCTCAATACCTATAAATAAATCATATCTTACACCACTTCCTACAAATGCTTTTTTAATATAAGGTAAGGCTCTAACTTTTTCGTATAAGTTAAGCAAGGGTTTATGGTCGAAGTTTAAGTTAGGACATATTTTAGGGAAAATACAAGAGGGTTTAGAGCAGTTCTCACAGACCTTTTTGTCAATTCCCTTCATCTTATACATATTTGCAGATGGTCCGCCTAAATCACTTAAATAGCCTTTGAAATCAGAGTTGTGTGATATAGCTTCTATTTCTTTTAGTATTGATTTCTCACTTCTTGATATTATTTGTTTGCCTTGATGTGATGCAATGGTACAGAATGAACATCCTCCAAAGCATCCTCTATGTATATTTACAGAGAACTTAATCATATCAAAGGCGGGTATAGTACCTCTTTTCTTGTATTTTGGGTGTGGTTCTCTTTCGTAGGGTAAGGCAAAGGATTTGTCTAAGTCTTTGGATGTAAAGTTAGGGTCAAAAGGATTAATTATTACATAATTACCATTGTGTTTTTGCACTAATCTTTCTCCAGTTATTTTATTAGAAGTTGTTTCTATTTGGAATATGGATTTTGCTTGATTATGGTTGTCTTTTAAACATTCTTCATAGGAAGGGAGTTCAATTGTTTTGCAAGAATTCATAGTGGGTATATCTTTTGCAAGAAATCCTGTTTGATATATATCTTTTATGTCACCTATCTTTTCTCCATTATTTAATCTATTTGTTATTTGTACAATTATTTTTTCTCCCATACCATAAACCAACATATCCGCCTTACTATCAATTAAGATTGATGGTTTAAGTGTATCTGACCAATAATCATAGTGAGCATTTCTTCGCATTGAAGCTTCTATACCACCAAGTATTATTGGAGTGTCAGGATAAATTTCTTTAAGTATATTTGAATAAACTGTAGTTGCATAATCGGGTCTATATCCGGCTTCTGCGTTTGGAGTGTATGCATCATCGCTTCTTAAGCGTTTGTTGGCTGTATAGTGATTAACCATAGAATCCATAACACCAGAAGTAATTCCGAAGAATAAACGAGGCTTACCTAATTTCTTAAAATCACGAAGATCATCTCTCCAGTTTGGTTGAGGTATTATTGCGACACGGTATCCTGCTGCTTCTAATGTACGGGCAATTACTGCATGACCAAAACTCGGATGGTCTATATAGGCATCACCACTAACAATGATGATGTCTATATAATCCCAACCAAGATTATCAATTTCTTTTTTAGTTATTGGCAAAAAGCCCATTACATATCTTCTAATACTATGCTATTAAGAAAATCAACGCTCTTATGCATAAGTGTATACATAATTTCGTCTTCTTGAATAAAGTTTACATCTTTACGATATTCTTCAACAAATGCTTCAATTACAGGAGATGATTTAAGACCTGTTATTTTCTTTCTGAAGTCAAAAGCTTGAACTGCATTGAATAATTCTATAGCAAGAACGCTTTCTGTATTGTTTACAACTCTATAAAGTTTTGTTGCCGCATTAGAACCAAATGAAACATGGTCTTCTTGTCCTTGTGATGAATCAATTGTGTCAACAGATGCTGGTGTACATAATTGTTTTGATTGAGAAACTATTGAAGCTTGGCAATATTGAGGAATCATAAATCCAGAATTTAAGCCAGGGTTTGCAACCAAGAATGAAGGAAGACCTCTCTTGCCAGCTATTAATTGATATGTTCTACGTTCTGAAATTGAACCAAGTTCAGCAACAGCTATTGCTAAATAATCTAAGTTAATTGCAAGAGGTTGTCCATGGAAATTGCCAGCAGATATTATCATATCAAGGTCAGGGAAAACTGTAGGGTTATCAGTTGCAGAATTAATTTCTGTTGTAACTATGCTTGCAACCCAACCAATAGCGTCTTTTGAAGCTCCATGAACTTGAGGAACACAACGGAATGAGTATGGGTCTTGAACATGTTCTTTATGTTGTTTAATTATTTCACTACCTTCTACGAATTCTCTTATATTTGAAGCTGTTTCAATTTGTCCTTTATGTGGACGTACTTCATGAACAGGAGCAAAAAAAGGTTCTATTCTTCCATCAAATGCTTCAAGAGAAACACTCATAATCAAGTCAGCAAGGAAAGAAAGTTTTTGAGATTTCAAAACACACCAAACAGCATAAGCACTCATAAATTGAGTACCATTTAAAAGAGCTAAACCTTCTTTAGATTTTAATTCAATAGGCTCCCATCCAAATTTTTTGTTTATTTCTTTTGCAGAGAAACGTTCTCCTTCGTAATTTACTTCTCCTAAATTAAGAAGAGGAAGGCACATATGAGCAAGTGGGGCTAAGTCACCAGAAGCTCCAAGAGAACCTTGTTGATAAACAACAGGATAAACCCCATTATTGTAAAAATCAATCAAACGTTGAATTGTTATAAGTTGAGCTCCTGAATTACCATAAGAAAGAGATTGAATTTTGTTTAATAACATGATTCTTACGATTTCTTCTGGAACTTCTTCACCCATTCCACAAGCATGACTCATTACCAAGTTCTTTTGCAATTGTGATAATTCTTCTTTTGAAATAGATATATTACATAAAGAACCAAAGCCAGTAGTTACACCGTATATAGGTTCTTTTTGATTTTCCATTTTTTTGTCAAGATAATCTCTGCACGTATTAATACGTTTTACAGCATCTTCCGATAATTCTAATTCTATATCAGAATTTAATATCTTTTCAACTTGTTTAAGTGTTAATTCTTTAGCACTGATTTTATGTGTTGCCATATTTTTTATTTTGTTTTATTTTATTAGTTGAGTGGATTACTCTATATATTTAATCATTAACCATTCCTTCAAATAAGTCATTCATACCTTGTTTTGTGTATGCTCTTCCTAAATGTTGATATGCTAATGGGGTTGCTTCTCTGCCACGTGATGTACGCATAAGAAAACCTTCTTGAATCAGAAATGGTTCATATACCTCTTCAATAGTTCCAGCATCTTCTCCAACAGATGTTGCAATTGTTGTTAATCCCACTGGACCTCCTTTAAATTTATCAATTATAGAACTTAATATTCTATTATCCATCTCATCTAAACCATTCTTATCAACATGAAGTGCGGTTAGAGCCATTTGTGCAATTTCTAATGTTATTGTTCCATTTCCCTTGATTTGGGCAAAATCTCTAACTCTTCTTAATAAGAGGTTGGCAATACGAGGAGTTCCTCGACTACGGCGAGCAATTTCAATAGCAGCACTTTCATTTATAGGTGTGTTTAGAATATTGGCAGAGCGTTTTATAATCATGTTTAATGTATCGTGATTATAATATTGCAGGCGTGAGGTTATTCCAAAACGAGAACGTAATGGAGCGGTTAAAAGTCCAGAACGAGTTGTTGCACCAATTAATGTAAATGGACAAAGAGCAATTTGAACACTTCTTGCATTTGGACCTGATTCAATTAGAATATCAATCTTATAATCTTCCATAGCAGAGTATAAATACTCTTCCACCACAGGACTTAAACGATGTATTTCATCAATAAATAAGACATCATTTTCTTCTAAGTTTGTCAATATTCCAGCCAATTCACCGGGTTTATCAAGAACAGGACCAGATGTAAGTTTTAGATTTACCCCAAGTTCATTAGCAATAATATGTGATAATGTAGTTTTTCCAAGTCCTGGAGGTCCATGAAGCAATACGTGGTCTAAACTTTCTTCTCTTTCTTTTGCTGCCTGAACGAATATTTTAAGATTCTCAATAATTTGAGGTTGCCCTACAAAACTATCGAAACTTAAAGGTCTTAGAGCCCTTTCAAAGTCTTTTTCAGTGTTGTTTAATCGAGAAGAATTAGGGTCTAAGTGTTCGTTCATATTAAATAATTGATAAATTATTTGTTTTTTTTGATATTAGTCTTTATATTTGCCGAAAATTATTTTGGTAAATAGTAATTGCAAAAGTACTAATTTCCAAGTAAAGTAACCAGTTTTTTGATTATTAATTTAAAATTTTAAGCTTATGATGTCTCAAATTATTGTTGGAATAGATTTTTCTAACTCATCAATGGTAGCATTGAGAATAGCAGTAGATATAGCAAATCGTACTGGAGCTGATATATTAATGGCTTGGGTTGAAACTAATGAGATGACCAAAGAAGAAGCAACCGCAGAACTTCATAAAATAGCAACTGAATTTACCCCTAAACTTAATGGGAAGAACTTATCTTATATTATTTGTTCTGGAAAAGTTTATTTGGGTATATCTAATTTAGTTAAGAGTGAGAGTCCAGACCTTGTTGTTATTGGAGCTCATGGAAAAGGTGGTTTTGATGAAAAATATGCAGGACAAAATGCTTTTAAAATTGTAACAGAATGCACTTGCCCAGTATTAACAATTAGAGAAACATTTAACTTTGATAAACACCTTGAAAATATTATACTCCCAATAGATTCTTCGAGAGATACACGTCAAAAAGTGCCTTGGACAATAGAATTTGCTAAGATGTTTCCTCATTCAAATATATGTGTTCTTGGTGTTCTAACAACACATATGAAATCAATAAGAAACATTGTTAGAAGTTATGTAAATAGTGTTGAGAAATTCTTACAAAAGCATAATCTTCCATATACAACCGAATTTGTAGATTCAGAAAATGTAACAGTTTCAACACTTGAATATGCTAAGAAAATTAATGCTGATGTTATTGTGGTTATGACAGAACAAGAAAAGACTATAACAAATATGTTATTTTTAGGACCATATTGTCAACAAATGCTTAATTTATCCCCATTTCCAGTACTAACAGTTCCTTCAGTTCAACTCCATAATACAGAGCGATAAAATGTGTTAATTTAAGCATGAAAAAAATAAGAAGATTTATCCTTTTGTTTTTAATATTATTAGTAGCAGTATCATCAAAAGCTCAAGTAGAGGTGATTGCAGACGGAAGACTTCAAACAATATTAGAACAACATATTACATTCAACGAAATATTAAGAACAGCACCTGGCTTTAGAATAAAAGTTGGAGTGTTTACAGGAGCAGGTTCAAAGCAAAAAGCCTTTGATTTAAGAGATGAAATAACTAATAATTTCCCTACTCTTAGAGCTTATGTATTATTTGATGAGCCTAATTTTACTGTAAAATGTGGTGATTATCTAACAAAATTAGATGCTTATGGTACATTTATGAGCCTTAAAAGTCTTTATCCATCTGCAACAATAATAAGAGATTATATAAACTTCCCAGTAATTTCAAAAGATGATTTAGTTCTTCCAGAGTATTATGAGGAAGAAGAACCAGAATAAAATAAAGAAATGGAAACTATCAAAAATTATATTGAAGAAAACAAAGAAAGGTTTTTAAATGAATTATTTGGATTAATCTGTATCCCTTCAATATCATCAATTGAAGCACATAAACCAGATATGTTACGTTGTGCTGAACATTGGAAAGAATTAATACTTGCAGCAGGTGCAGACAAATGCGAAATAATGCCAACGAATGGTAATCCTGTTGTTTATGCAGAAAAGATAATTGACCCAAGACTAAAAACAGTAATGGTTTATGGTCATTATGATGTGATGCCTATTGACCCAGTTGAAGAATGGAGAACAACTCCATTTGACCCAGTTATAAAAGATGGAAAGATATGGGCAAGAGGTGCAGATGATGACAAAGGTCAATCATTTATGCATGCAAAAGCATTTGAATATATGGTAAAAACTAATCAATTGCCTTGCAATGTTAAGTTTATGTTAGAAGGAGAGGAAGAAATTGGTTCGCCATCATTATATCCTTTCTGTGAAAAGAATAAAGAACTTTTGAAAGCTGACATTATTCTTGTATCAGATACAGGAATGATTGCAGAAGATGTTCCTTCAATAACAACAGGATTAAGAGGTTTAGGATATGTTGAAGTAAAAGTAACAGGACCTTGTAGAGATTTACATTCAGGATTATATGGTGGAGCAGTTGCTAATCCAATTAATATTCTTTGTGAAATGATTGCAAAATTATCAGATGAAAATAATCATTTCACAGTTCCAGGATTCTATGATGAAGTTCTTTTTGTATCAGATGAAGAAAGAGCATTAATGGCAAAAGCACCATATAATGAAGAAAAATATAAAAAAGAATTAGATATTAAAGAACTTCATGGAGAAAAAGGTTATTCAACAATTGAAAGAACAGGAATTCGTCCTTCTTTAGATGTTTGTGGAATTTGGGGAGGTTATCAGGGAGAAGGAGCTAAAACAGTTATCCCTTCAACAGCTCACGCAAAAATATCATTCCGTTTAGTTCCAGACCAAGATTTTAATGTAATAACAGAAAGATTCAAAAACTATTTCTTAAGCCTTGCACCAAATTGCGTAAAAGTAGAAGTTACACCACTTCATGGTGGTTATGCTTATGTATCACCAATAGATATGCCAGCATATAAAGCAGCAGAAAAGGCTTATGAAAGAACTTATGGAAAGAAACCAATTCCAACACGTAGCGGTGGTTCAATTCCAATAGTTGCAGGTTTTGAAAAGATATTAGGAATAAAATCAATTCTTATGGGCTTTGGGTTAAGTTCTGATGCGATTCATTCTCCAAACGAAAGCTATCCATTAAACCAATTCTTTAAAGGAATAGAAACAATACCATACTTCTACAAAGAATTTGCTAAGGAAAATATATAATTCTATTAACCAATTGGCATAATATTAAAGAAAAATGCAGAAGACCAAAATGCTTCTGCATTTTCTTTATCATAATTTTTTATTTCTTCGCTTTAGTTTTTAACTAAATAATTTGTTTTTTTATTCTTTTGAATGTATCTTTGTCCCCCTAAAAGGTTAATCTTTTAGCAATCAAGTTATTATTTAATAAAACCAAGACAAACCATGAAAAAAATAAATTTAAGATTCAAATCAATTTCAACTCTAATAGTGGGAGTTGCAGCTTTAAGTATTTGTTTGTTTTCAGCTTGCGAAGAAAAAGAGGATTCTAGAAATTCCAAATTACTTATGCTTAAGGTTGATTACTTAACAAATAATTTTGAAGGAGGAAAAGAAACAATTTTTTCTGAACAAACTTCAACATTTACAATCACAACCCAATATGATTCTCCTGGTGATTTTGGAAATATAAGATTAACGTATCAGGAATTAAATGAAATTATATTTGATGGAAGTATTATTTGGATGGGAAGAGGTGAAATGTCTATTCCACAAAATATATTATCTGCAAATCAATTTAATCGTGTATCTACAGACGATTTTGTATATCCAAGTGGAGGATTTGAAAATGTTTTTAATCCATCAGAAGAAGATTATGATTATTCTCAAATATGGATATCAGTCCAAGGGTTGGTAAAAGTAAGAGAATATTTAAATTCTAATCCGAGTGCTTCAGTGAAAATATTTCTTTATACACCAAGTGTAGGAGTTGGCGATCCTGCCGATTGGGATTGGATTATTTTCATAAAGAACTAATTTCTAAAACCTTTAATTAGTTCTACTTTTGCTTTTTTCATTATCATAAACCCATTCTGCATCTTTTCTTATAGCATCTTCTATTGATACATTTCTTTCTTTGGCTTTCTTTTCTACGTTTTTAAGCCAAGATGGATTGTTTTTTATATCAAGCATTAGTTCTTCAATTTTTTCTTTCTTGCTTTTCTTATAGATTGATTCTGTCCATATTTTATCATCATTACTCAATATATTGCTTACAGTTAAACTTGATGCTACAAGATCTTTCCCTCTTAATTCAAATATAGTGCTTTTATTACCTGTTTTTGGTTGAATGGTTATATTGATACTATGGTAGTTGCCATTGTTTTTCATTGGAATTGAGTTTATATAAACAGTATCATTGTTACCATTTGTGGCTATGCTAACATTATATTCTTTATATGGACTATGGTATAGGGTAATGATTGTATCGCAAAGGATATTGTTTTGGTCTTCTGTTAATTTGCTACCTTTTAGTCCTGCAAAATACATAAGGGCATCATTAGTTTTAGTAGTTTGGCGAAAGAAACATACCCACACTCGACTCTCATTTGTTTTATTATCAGATATAAAGTCTTTATATTTATCAGTTAAGTTATATTCTTTACCTGTTACCTTTATAAAATAATGTTTCCAAGTAAAGTATTGCGTTGTTACCCATTTACCAATACATGAACTTGTATTATGAGCTTGTTCAAAGCAAATAGGAGTTTTTGTATCAAGATTAGGAATAGCACCTTTTACTATTGCATCTTCTGCTATTTCAAGACGAAAACTTGATAGTTCAAGGTCTTCTGCTATGGCTCTATTTGTTGTTTGAGTAACAGCAGTAACCCAGAATAATAGAATACAGAAAAGCACTTGGAAACTAACTCTTGCTATTTTTGAGAATGATAATAGATTAAGAATAGCAAATACAAGCATAACAAAACAAAGAGTGTACCCAAAATAAGAAAAGAATGTTGGAACATAACTATGCCAAGAAGCTAAATAGTAGCGAGAAGAAGCACAAACTAATAAAAGAGGCAAATAAACAAGAATTATCCCCATAATAAATCCCCATAATAAATGAATATATTTTATCGCTTTGTATTTATTCAGAGCATAATAAGCAAGAACCACAACAATAAAACCTTGAACTGCAATTATTAGATCTATTCTATGTAGCTTAAACATTGCATCAAGACTCATAGAATGGTAAATTATAACACCTCTATAATCTGCATAAGCTTGAAGAGGAAATGAAAGCTTACTCATTAGAGTTGCTGTTTGGAATAAACCAAAAATGGTTAATTCCTTTGAAATATATGCACCGTCATATTTTGGGGGATAAAATAATTGAAATCCAAAATATGCTATTAAGTATAATGTTCCACCAATTATAAATGGTAAGAGTTCTTTAAGAGTTTTGATTACGTTATCTTTATTTCTAACAGATAAATTATTGTTTTTCCATATAGCAATAAATAAGAATACTAAATAATAAACCAAGTATGTTTCATAAAACAATGTAGCAATAAGCATAATTATAGAAGAAGTATACAGTAGATATTTCTTTTTCTTCTCGTAAAATGAAATAAATAAATGAAGCGAAATTAGGATTAAGCAAAATGAGAAAGTGAAATAAAAGGGATATGCAGTTGTTATAGAATGAAACCCTGCTATTTGAAAACAAGAAGCAAAGAAGATGGCAGCAAATAAAGTTATAGAATCGTTATTAAAAACTCGTTTTATTAGTCTTGTAAAAAGTATGAAACTTAATGCAATAGGTAGTATATACATTAAGTCAAAATAAGTAGGGTTGTTAATTAAATAAGGTACAGCAACAACATAACGAATAAATAGAAGATAGAAACGTCCACTAACATAAGGTAAATCCCCAACAATATGAGTCCAATGACCACTACAAAAATCAACATAAGTATCAATATCATCACCAACAGTAAATCCTACTTTTGTAAGAGGATATAAAGCAATAAGGTACACCAAAAATAATAAAAAATTAATGGTAAACTTCTCTTGATTAAAGGGTTTAGTATTTATTCTCATAGTCCTATGCTTAGTTTTTATAATTGGCAAAAGTAATCTTTTTTAATGAAAAGAAGAAGAATTTTATTTAATGGTTAGTGGTTAATGATTAATTGTTAATGGTCAATGATAAATGGTGGTTGGTAGGGGCGTATTGCATACGCCCAAAAAAATGTTGAATTTGTGTTTGGACAATTTATTGAGGGTAGGCGTATGCTTTTAATCTCCTTAATATTAGTTCTAAAAAGAGCCTGATTTTCCCCTCGTAGATTAAATCTTTTTCCAAATAGATTAAATATAAATCCAGAAAGATTAAATATAAATTCAAAAAGATTTAATCTATTTTCAATAAGGAACCTACAATATTCATTATAATATTTTTCTATGAATATTACCCCAACTTAAATGTTAGGGGATATTATATATTTTCAAGCTATGGTTTAATACTATTCTTGATTTTTAATGTAATATAATCATTTTTTGGTAACTAAAAAAACAAATGTAGGGGTAGGCCTTGCGTCTACCCCTATTATTAAATTGACTTATATTAATATTGTCAATTATTGTATTAGGTGTTTTTGTTGTTTTAGATAGGGTAGAGGCAAGCCCTACCCCTACTGTTGGGTGTTGAGATGTCGGGTGTTAATTAACCTTAGACTTATTGCAACATCTTTAACTGTTCTGTTATTGAAGATATTTTTTGTTGAGCATCGGATAGTTTTTTCCTTTCGTATTCTACTACTTGTGCTGGTGCTCCATTTACAAATTTTTCATTTGAGAGTTTGCCTTTAACGCTTTTTGCGAAGCCTTCATAGTATTTTAAGTCTTGTTGCAGTTTCTTTATCTCTTCTTCTTTGTTTATGGTATCTCCAAGAGGGATAAACATTTCTGTTGTACGAACCATTAAAGATAATGCACCTTCTTTTTTATCTGATATATATTCAAGGTTTGATAGATTACAAAGCTTAGTTATAATACCATCAAATTCTTTGTTATCGTTTTCGGTAATCTTAATATAAAGTTCTAAGGCAATTTTCTGAGCTATATTCTTTTCATTTCTTACTTGACGAACTGCTGCTATCTTTTCTTGAGCAAAAGCAAAATCAGAAACTATTGTAGATTTACTTTTGTATGCTTTTGGCATTTGAGAAATCATAATATAGTCTTCTTCTTGTCTTTCATGTAAAATATGATAAATTTCTTCTGTTAAGAAAGGCATATATGGGTGAAGCACTTTTATTAAGTCTTCAAATATATCTATTGTTGCTTCAAATGTTTCCTTATCAATTGGTTGTTGATAGGTTGGTTTAATAATTTCTAAATACCAAGAACAAAAATCATCCCATACCAGCTTATAAGTTCTCATTAAGCTTTCACTTAAACGATATTTTGAGAAATCATCTTCAAGCTCAATAAGAGTTTCGTTTAGTTTTTCTTTAAACCACTGAATTGCTATTTTAGAGTGTTGAGGTTGTTCTATATCTGCAATTTCCCAACCTTTAACTAAACGTAGGGCATTCCAAATCTTGTTTGAGAAATTACGACCTTGTTCACAATAACTTTCATCAAATAATAAGTCATTTCCAGCAGGTGAAGCCATAAGCATACCAACTCTTACTCCATCAGCTCCGTATTGTTCAATTAATTTAATAGGGTCAGGGCTATTTCCTAAGCTCTTAGACATCTTTCTTCCAAGCTTATCTCTAACTATACCTGTTAAGTAAACATTTTTAAAAGGTATTTCATTTCTATATTCTTGACCTGCAATTATCATTCTTGCAACCCAGAAGAAAAGAATTTCTGGAGCAGTAATTAAATCATTGGTAGGGTAGTAGTAGTTTATATCTTTATTTTCTGGATAGCGAATACCATCAAATACAGAAATAGGCCATAACCAAGAAGAGAACCATGTGTCTAAAACGTCTTCATCTTGTTTAAGGTCGTTAATTGTATAGCTTTCGTTAGGGAATTTCTCTTGTGCAATTTTAAGAGCTTCTTCTTTTGTTTTTGCAACAACTATTTCTTTGTTTGGAAGATAATAAGCAGGAATTCTTTGTCCCCACCATAATTGACGGCTAATACACCAGTCTTTAACATTCTCCATCCAATGACGATAAGTGTTTTTGAATTTTGCAGGGTGAAATTTAATTGTATCGTTTTCAACAACCTCAAGAGCAGGTTTAGCAATATCAGTCATCTTAACAAACCATTGAACAGAAAGTTTAGGTTCAATAACAGCATCTGTTCTTTCTGAACAACCAACCTTATTTACATAGTCTTCAATCTTAGACATTAGTCCTGCTTCTTCAAGGTCTTTTGAGATTTTCTTTCTACAATCAAATCTATCCATTCCTTTATATTGCATTCCATGTTCGTTCAATGTACCATTGTCATTGAAAATATCTATGCTGTCAAGTTTATGTTTTAAACCAAGAGTATAGTCGTTTATATCATGAGCAGGAGTAATCTTTAAAGCTCCTGTACCAAATTCTTTATCAACATATTCATCAAAAATAATAGGAACAACTCTGTTTACAATTGGAACAATTACTTTCTTGCCTTTTAAGTGAAAGAATCTTTCGTCTTCAGGGTGAACGCAAACAGCAGTATCTCCAAGAATTGTTTCTGGACGAGTTGTGGCAACAGTTATAAAATTATCTTCTCCTTCTATCTTATACTTTAAATAATATAGTTTAGAGTTTTGTTCTTTAAATACAACTTCTTCATCAGAAAGAGCAGTTAAGGCTTTAGGATCCCAGTTAACCATACGGATTCCACGATAAATCAAGCCTTTATGATATAAATCAACAAAAACATTAATTACTGATTCATACAAAGCGTCTTCCATAGTAAAACGGGTTCTTTCCCAATCACATGATGCTCCTAATTTCTTTAATTGTTCTAAAATTATTCCACCATGTTTCTCTTTCCATTGCCAAGCATGATTTAGGAATTCATCTCTTGTAATATCTTTCTTTTCAATTCCTTCTTCTTTTAACTTAGCAACAACTTTTGCTTCAGTTGCAATTGAAGCATGGTCAGTCCCTGGAACCCAACAAGCATTTTTGCCTTCCATTCTTGCACGACGGACTAAGACATCTTGAATTGTATTGTTTAACATATGTCCCATATGTAGAATACCAGTTACATTTGGAGGTGGTATTACAATACAATAAGATTCTCTTTCGTCTGGTTCGGAATGGAATAATCCTTTGTTCATCCATTCTCCATACCATTTGTCTTCTACTTGTTTTGGCTCGTACTTCGTTGCAATTTCACTCATCGTTACAATAAAATTATCTTTGTTAAAATATGGTGCAAAGATAGAAGTTTTAAGTGAATATGAGAAAAGAAATAAGAAAATGCTTACATGGCATGATATTTGTTATTACATTTGCATTATACATTTAAGTAGAAATTATTATTATTCAAACAAATATTTGAACTTATGAAAAAATTATTTGCAACATTTTTAGGCGTAATTTGCTTAACGTCATTGGTATTTGCACAGGAAGATATCCAAACCTATAATGGAAAGATTTCAAAGGTGAAAGTCTATATAGAACAAGCTAAATTAGAAAAGACCACAACATTTTCTCTAAAACAAGGAAATAATGAAATAATTCTTTCTGGAAATTCCCCTTATATGCAACCTCAAAGCTTACAGTTTACATCTTTAAATGACTTTATAATAACAGATTTTACTCCATTTATTCAATATGTTCAACCAAAACAACAAGCTGAAGATAGACTTTCTTCTGAAAACAAACGTCAATTAAAAATATTGAGAGATTCTCTTGATGGTTTAAATCTAAAGAATTCAGATTCTTATACACTTGTTTCCATATTAAATAAAGAAAAGAATGTTCTTGAAAACATGAAGGTAATATCACAGCCTCAAACAATAGATTCAATGCCAAAGATAAAAGATGGTCTCTCTTATTATCGTGATAAAATGTTAGAAGTAACTAAAATGCTACAAAAAGAAAACACAATTATTACAAAAAGAACAAAATCAATATCAGAAGTTACTAATCAAATAAATCTTATTCTTCAAGGAGAATTAAATAATTCAAATCCTCGTAATGAATACTATATTCGTTTAAATATTTATTCAGAAAAAGCAATTCCACAATGCAAGCTAAGTTATTCATATAATGTAACAGGTGTTTCTTGGCAACCCTATTATGATATTAAATTTACTAAACCATCTGAACCAGTTGCATTTGTTCTTAAAGCACAATTAACTCAACAAACAGGGGAAGATTGGAATGATGTAACATTAATCTTTTCAACAGAACAACCTAATAATCTTAGAACTTTAGGAGAGTTATATCCTTATTATTTAAGAGATAATCAACCAATAGCTTATAAAGCCAATAGGGGAAAAGTAAGCTTGTCAGATGAGAGCGTTGATGCTATGAGTGTTCCAGAAGATTTTGCCACAATGGCAACTTCTGCAAAAATGGCTAATGGATCAGGATATTCGCAAATGACAGTTTCTCAATTAACAATGTTAGGAAAAGAGTATGAAGTTGGTATGAAACATACTATTTTAAGTGATGGAAAGGAAAAGACAATTGCCTTAGAAACAAAAACTACAAAATCGGATTATAAACATTATTCTATTCCTAAACTTGACAAATCAGTTTATATTTCAGCACTTTTACCCTCTTGGGAAAGCTTGGAGCTAATGGATGCAACAGGAAAAATTTATCTTGAGGATAGTTATATTAATGATACTTATATTAATTCTAACAGCACATCAGATACTTTAAGCATGTCAATAGGGGCAGATAAAAGAGTTGCAATAGATAGAAAAGTAACAAAGTCTAAACCAGAAAAAGTAGGATTACTTAGTTCTTTATCAGAAACGATGGTTACTGTAACTATATCAATAAAAAATAATAATCAAACTAAAATTGATCTAAATTTGGTTGATCAAATACCTTTATCAAATTCAGAAAATATTACTATTACAGCAGGTGATATAGCAAAAGCAGAATATGATTCCAAAACAGGAAAGCTAATGTGGAATTTAAATTTCAATCCATTAGAAGCAAAAACAGTTACATTTACTTATACAGTTCGTCATCCAAAAAATGCAAACCTATTTCTAAATTAGACGTAAAATAAATCAATAAAATAGAATCAAGTTCTAAGAAATTGTAATTTGATTCTAGAAAATTAGAATCAAATTACAAAAAATCAGAATCAAGTTTTATGATAAAATAAATGGTTAGTATAAATCTCTGCTTTTGAGAGTTAAAACAGCGACTTATATTTTTATGAGATATTTTTCTATTATTACAATAAACCTTTTAAAATAATGGTTGTCTTAATAGAAAAATAAATTCTCTTGAAAAAGAGATTTTTTTTTATTGATAAATCAAAAAATAACAAATATGAATTTTACTAAAAGGTTTCTTGCCTTGTTTTTAATTTCAACCTTATGTTCTTATGCTTATTCTCAGGAAGGAACAAAACTAAAAATGAACCTTAATGAGTGTATTGAGTATGCAAAGCAACATAATTTGACAGTTAAGAAGGCAAAATTATCGTATGAGCAAAGTCAAATAAGCACTTCTGAAGCAAAGCAAGCTCTTTATCCAGATCTTAGTTTTAGTAGTGGTCAAAACTTATCTTATTACACAGAAAAGCAATCTGCAATGATGGATAAAGCATCATATACTGGTAGTTATGGATTAAATAGTTCTATGACTCTTTATAATGGAGGTAAATTAAGAAAGAATATTCTGCAAAATCAAAAACAAGAAGAAATTAGTAAGTTGGAAATAAAAAATACAGAGAATCAAATTACTGTATCTATAATTCAATACTATATAGAAATTCTATATGCAAATGAAAGTGTGAAAATCCAAGAATCTATTCTGAAACTTTCACAAGAACAATTAAAACGTTCGGAAGCACTATTAAAAGCAGGGAGTATTTCAAAGGCTGATTATGCACAACTTGAAAGTCAAAATGTTTCTTATCAATATCAATTAATTCAAGCTCAGAACTCTTTACAAAAAACAAAATTAGATCTTAAGCAGTTATTGGAATTGACAGAAAATATTGAAATCTCTATACCTATAATTAATGATAGTGATGTTATTGCTTCAATACAATCATTAAATGATATTTACAAAAATAGTTATGACGGATTTGTAACAATTACTAATAGCAAGAATAATATTGAACTTTCAAAATTGTCAAAGAGTATAGCTCAGTCGGGTTATTATCCAACAATTAGTTTAAATGCAGGTCTTAGTACTGGGCATAATACACAAAGCACATTAAATCTAATGAAACAATTAAAGAGTAGTTTTTTTGAAACTGTTGGTATAAATATTTCAGTCCCTATTTATTCTCGAGGACAGAATAAATCGAATGTAAAGAAAGCAGAAATTTCTATTCAACAATCGGAAGTAGACCTTGCTGTTGCAGAAAAAAATGCTTGGAAAACAATTGAAACTCTTTATCTTGATGCAATAAATAATCAAAATTCCTTTGTGGCAGCAAAAGCAAAAGTAAAGTCTCAAGAAACGTCCTACCAATTGGTTGAAGAAAAATTTAATTTGGGTATGAAAAATACTATTGAACTTATGACAGAAAGAAATAATCTTTTAACAGCTCAACAAGAAATGCTTCAGTCAAAGTTCCAAGCAATAATGAGTAAAGAATTAATGCTATTCTACCAATATCAACCATTAGATCTTAAATATTAATAATCATAATAATAAATAGTTAAAAATAAATTCTTATGACAAAGAAAAAGAAAAGAATAATAATTTCAATAAGTATTGTAGCTGTACTTATAATATTGTTTTTAATATTCAAACCAAAGAACGAGGTAATTGTAAAATTTGAAAAAGCAAAGGTTATAACTGAAAATATAAAATCAGAAATTACAGCTACAGGAACAGTTAAACCAATTAATCAAGTAGATGTAGGTACTCAGGTTTCTGGTATAATTAAGAAGATTTATGTAGATTTCAATTCAAGAGTAAAGAAAGGACAGATTTTAGCTGAAATAGATAAGGATATGTTAGAAAATGAACTTTCAGCAATGAAATCTAGTCTTGATGCAGCTAAAATAGAATTTAATTATCAGTCTACTAATTATAATCGCCAAAAAGAATTACATACAAAGAATCTTATATCTGATTCTGAATTTGAAACCTCAGAATATAGTTATAAAAAGGCTAAGACTAATTTAGATATGGCTCAATCAAATTATACTAAGACAAAAACAAATTTATCTTATGCAACAATTTATTCACCAATAGATGGAGTTGTTCTAAATCGTGCAGTTGAACAAGGACAAACAGTTGCAGCAAGTTTCAATACACCAACATTGTTTTCAATAGCACAAGATCTTTCAAAAATGGAAATTTATGCAAATGTTGATGAAGCAGATATAGGAGGAGTTAAAGTTGGTCAAAATGTTGAATTTACAGTTGATGCTTATACTGATGATAAATTTGTAGGAAAAGTTAAACAGGTACGTTTGCAAGCAACCACAAGTTCAAATGTGGTAACTTATCAAGTAATTATTGAAGCGCCAAATGAAGATTTAAAACTTAAACCAGGTTTAACAGCAAATGTTAGTATATCAACCTCAGAAAGAGAAAATGTATTAACAATTCCAGCAAAAGCAATTTCTTTTAAACCTAAAGCAGAAACATTAGGTCTAAAATGGAAAATAGAACAACCTAAAAATCCTAAAGAAAAACATGTATGGATAGTCAAAGGAAATACATTAAAACCAATTGAAATAAAGGTTGGATTAAACAATGGAAGTAAAGTTGAAATAATAAGCGGCTTAAAATTAAATGATGAAATAGTAACAGGAATTGTTGATGACACAGCAAATCAAGAAAAGCAAAATAGTATGTTTGGAGGTCCAAGGAAACATTAATCTCTAATAATACTTAGTCTTTAATTATAGCTATAAATACAATGAAAAACAAAATAATAGAAATAAATAATCTCAAAAGACATTTCCAAGTTGGAGAGGAACTAGTTCAGGCTTTAAGGGGAGTTAGTTTTTCAATTGAAGATGGGGAGTTTGTTACAATTATGGGTTCGAGTGGTAGTGGGAAATCAACTCTTTTGAATTTGCTTGGTTGCTTAGACACACCAACCGAAGGAGAGTATTTATTGGATGGGAAATCAGCTGCAAGAATGTCAAAGAATGATAGAGCAATATATAGAAATAGAAAAATAGGTTTTGTTTTTCAATCCTATAATCTTTTACCAAAAACAACTGCATTAGAAAATGTTGAACTTCCCTTGATGTATAATCATAACTATTCAGCTGCTCAAAGAAAGGAAAAGGCAAAACAAGCTTTGATTTCGGTTGGACTTGAAGATAGAATTATGCATAAATCACAGCAGATGTCTGGAGGACAACAACAAAGAGTTGCTATTGCAAGAGCTTTGGTTAATGATCCTGTTATGATTCTTGCCGATGAAGCAACAGGTAATTTAGATTCAAGGACATCTTATGAGATACTAACTTTATTTCAAGAACTTCATAAAAAAGGAAGAACAATAGTATTTGTTACACACAACCCTGAAATAGCAGATTTTAGTAGTAGAACAATTGTTTTAAAAGATGGAAGAATCATTGAAGATAACCATAATGATAATATCAAAGATGCAAGAACTGTTTTAGAATCATTACCTAAAGAAAACAATTAGTTATGAATATAAAAAACTTAATAACAATAGCATTTAGAGCATTAGCTAATAATAAGATGCGTGGTTTCCTTACTATGCTGGGCATTATTATTGGGGTTTCTTCCGTGATAACTATGTTGGCAATAGGAGAAGGTTCTAAGCAAAGCATTAAAGGACAAATATCAGATATGGGTTCTAATATGATTTTTGTTATGCCAAACTATAACAGAGAAGGAGTATCAAAATCAGCCTCATCAATGGAAAGTTTGAAAATTAAGGACAGTGAAAACATTAAAGAAGAATGTCCTCATATAAAAGAAGTTTCTCCGGTTGTGAATGCAAGTGGTCAATTAATTTATGGGAACAATAATCACCCAGTATCTGTTACTGGAGCATCACCATCTTATCTTGATATTAGGAAATTAACAGTTCAAGATGGGGCAATGTTTACAGAACAAGATGTTAAAAGTTCAACCAAGGTTTGTGTTGTTGGTAAAACAGTTGTTGACAAACTTTTTACCGAAGATGAAGACCCTATTGGAAAAATAATCCGTTATAATAGCATTCCTTTTAAAATAGTTGGAGTATTGAAATCAAAAGGATCAAGCACAATGGGGGAAGACCAAGATGACGTTATGCTTGCCCCTTACACAACAATACAAAAAAGAATATTAGCCATAACTCATATTCAAACGATATTTACATCAGCAACAACAGAAAATGATTCTCAAAAAGCAATAGCTGAAATAACAGAAGTATTGAATAGGAATCATAAAATTCAAGATGGGCAAGAAGCTGACTTTGAAATAAAGAGCCAACAAGAACTAATGCAAACTATAGATACCGTAACTTCATTAATAACAGCATTACTTGGTTCCATAGCAGGTATTTCATTACTTGTAGGAGGTATAGGTATTATGAATATTATGTATGTTTCAGTAACAGAAAGAACAAAAGAAATAGGATTAAGAATGTCAGTAGGAGCAAGAGGCAGAGATGTTCTTTCCCAATTCTTAGTTGAAGCAATAATACTAAGTGTTACAGGAGGAGTTCTTGGAATAATATTTGGTGTAAGTATATCATATATAGTTAAATTGGCGACTGGTTATGCAATCTCAGTTTCAACATTTTCAATAGTACTTGCTTTTGCAGTTTGTACAATAATAGGTGTTTTCTTTGGTTGGTATCCTGCAAAGAAAGCAGCAAACCTTGACCCAATAGAAGCAATCCGCTACGAATAACAATAAAATAAGAAACTAATAGTTATCTATTACATAAGGAAAGGGCTTTCGATTAATTAAGTTTATTCGAGAGCTCTTTTTCTTTTTATCTAATTAATAGGGAATAAGTATCTTTAATTCAAAATATATGGAGTATATTTTTGTTTATATGGAGTTTATTTTCTAAAAGAGTTTCTGTAAATTTTAGACAAGCTTTTTTATTTCGTTATTGAAAGAATTTCTTCTTGAATTTCTTTTATGTTGGGACTTTCTCCTTTTATTGTTAGAGTGGCTTGGTTATAAAATATTTCTCTTTGTTTTAATAGGGTTTCTATATAGGTTTGTAATTCTTCTGGAGATTTGTTTTGGAGTAGGGGGCGTTTCTTTTTGGAGTTATTTATTCGATGAATTATTGATAAAGGAGACATGTTTAGATAAATAGAAATGCCATTTTGTTTTATTAATTCCATATTCCCATTAAAACAAGGCAATCCTCCTCCTGTGGAAATTATTACATTGTCTTTTTCTATTGTTTCTAATAATATTTTATGTTCAAATTCACGGAATAGGTCTTCGCCGTATTTTTCAAAGAAATGAGCTACTGTTATATTATACTTACTTTCAAAGATATGGTCTGTGTCAATATATTCTAAGTTCATAGCTTTGGCAAGTTTTTTCCCAATTGTGCTTTTGCCAGAGTACATAAAACCTATAATAAATATCCTCATTGTCTTTTCTTTTTATTCTTGAGAAATTATTAACGTGCGTATGCTGTTTTGTCTAATGTCGTAAAGTCGTTTTTTAAGAACTTATAATATCCAGCAACTGCAACCATAGCTGCATTATCTGTTGTATATTGGAATTGTGGTATAAAAACATTCCAATTATTTCTTTCTCCTAATTCAGTTAATTGTTCTCTTAAATATGAATTGGCACTAACTCCTCCAGCAATTGCAATATCTTTTACCTTAAGGTCTTTGGCTGCTTTTTCCATTTTTTTCAATAACATAGAAACAACACGGTGTTGAACAGATGCACAAATATCATTAATATTTTCTTCTAAGAATTTTGGATTTTCTTTTAGTTTATCTCTAAGAGTATAAAGTATGCTTGTTTTAACTCCTGAGAAACTATAATTATAGTTTGGCATATTTGATTCTGCAAAGTTAAGGGCAAATTTATTTCCTGTTTTTGCTAATCTATCAATATGAGGACCACCAGGATAAGGTAAAGAAAGTATTTTAGCTACCTTATCAAATGTTTCACCTGCTGCATCATCAATTGTTTTTCCAATAATTTCCATATCATAAGGCGAACGAACATAAACTAATTGGGTGTTTCCTCCACTTACTAAAAGACAAAGGAAAGGAAAAGAAGGCGTTTTTTGATTGGGAGTATCTTTAATGAAATGTGCAAGAATATGAGCTTCTAAATGATTTACATCAATAAGAGGTAATCCAAGGGCAGTTGCAAAGCTTTTAGCAAAACTAACTCCAACTAAAAGAGAACCTAATAATCCTGGTCCACGAGTAAAAGCAACTGCTTCAATATCTTCTTTTTTTATTCCTGCTTCTTTAATTGCCGTATCAACAACAGGGATAATGTTTTGTTGATGAGCCCTTGATGCCCATTCTGGAACAACACCTCCATATTTTTCATGTACCTTTTGTGACGCTATAACATTAGAATATATCTTAAAATCGTTTATTATTGCAGCTGAAGTATCATCACAAGAAGATTCTATTGCTAATATATATGACATTCTATAGTTTTGTTTTATAGGTTAGATAAAAATAATAATAATAATATAACGTGCGTGTAACATTATATTGCGAAATAAAGTAATATATTTGCAAAAGTAATGAATTTAGAGAAACCAATAAACAAAAAATTTCATTTAAAGAAGATTCTACGGGTTATTAGTTATGTGCTATTAACTGTTTTTTCATTTGTTTATATCCTTATAGCATTGCTAAATACAACCATTATGCAGTCAATTACGGCTGCGAAACTTGCAGATTATTTTTCTAAAGAATGGAAAACCGAGGTTAGAATAGGTGCTTTAAGTATTAATGTATTTGAAGGTGTTGGTCTATATGATGTTTTCTTAGCCGATCAAAAAGGTGACACAATACTTTTAGCCGATAAGCTTTCTGTGAAACTTTTAGCTCTACCTTCTGCAAAAGGAATTAAGGTTGGTACTGTGAGATTAGAGGATGCTGTTTTTAACCTTGAATCAGGACCTAAAGGATTAAATTTTAAATTTATTCTTGATTATTTCAAGAGCAATAAACCTAAGAAGAAAGAGCCTTCAAAACCTTTTATTATAGATGTTAAGCGTTGCAAATTTAAGAATGTTTCATTTTCGCTTAGGCTAAGAAATAACAAAAAAGAATATCCAGAAAGATTAGTGGCACTAAATAATATGCGATATACTAATTTAAATTTAGATATGCGTAATATTCTTGTTGTAAAAGATTCTATTAATTTTAGGATAAAAAAGTTTTCAGCAAAGGAAAAGAGTGGATTCTACGTAAAGAATATTTCAGGGTCATTCATTGTTTGTCCAAGAACTATTATTGCAAAAGATGCTAATATAAAAACATCTAATTCAGATTTGTATTTTGATGCTTTAATGAGAACAACATCTTGGAAGACATATGGTCATTTCATTGATTCTGTTTATTGTCAAGGAGAAATAAAGAAAGGTAGTATTGCTGGTATGAAAGATGCTACTTATTGGGCTGATGCAATTCGTGGATTTGAACAAAAGGCAAAAGTAAGTGGTAAGTTTTATGGTAGAGTTTCTGATTTGCGTTGCCAAGATTTAGAAGTTAAGACAGGGAAAGATACTTATGTAAAAGCAAAAGGAACAATTATTGGTTTGCCTAAGCCAGAAAATACAGTTTATAATATTATTGCCCAAGAAATAAGAACAAGTTATAAAGACTATAAATCAATGAAGTTAGGTCATCGCTTAGAGAATTTACCTATTCCTAAGATGGTTTCAATGCTTGGTAAGATTAATATGAAGGGAGAGTTTAGAGGTTTAATAAAGAATTTTGATGCTTATGCTCAAATAAAGACAGAAATAGGAGATATAGATATTATTGGTGGTTCAATAAATAATGGAATTGATGTTACTTATTCTGCAGATATACTCTCTAAACAATTTGATGCAGGAAAGTTATTAGATATGCCATGGCTAACAACTACAGAATTTGGAGCAAAAGCAGAAGTAACAGGAACAAAACTTGATAATATACATGCAACTCTTTTGGCTAATTTCAGAAACATTAATATCAAAGGGAATAACTATGACACTATTTCTGTTGATGGAGAAATGAAGGGTAAGCAAATAAAAGCACAGTGCTATTTGGATGATGATGCGGTAAAATTAACAGCCTCAACAGAATTTGTTTTAGGGGAAAAGAAATCTTTGTATGTTGATGCAGATGTAGACTATGCTAATACTCATAAACTAAAACTATTTAATTTTGCTGATACAACTACAACTTTTTCAGGGAAAATAATAGCAGATATTCAAGACTTGAATCCAAAAACCATGACAGGTAGTGTGAATATTCAGAACTTAAAGTTTACTCTTTCAGACACTAATATCTTTTCAATTAATCATCTAAATGCTCAAATGAGTAATAATAAATTGACTAATAGTTTAAAGATATATTCTGATATTTTGGATTTCTCAATGATAGGGGATTATACTTTTGATAATATAGGAAAAGATATTAATTGGATCATTAAACATTATATTCCAAGTTTTAATTTCAATAAAGATGGCAAAAATACTTTGGATTCAATTGATAATGAATATCAAATTAAGTCAAACTTTGTGTTTTTCTCAACAATAAAAAATCCAAAACCAATTCTTAATCTCTTTGCACCAAAGATCCAATTAAGTAATAATATTGTAATTGATGGAAAATGTAATCCTGATGATAAGCTTAATTTGAATATTGGAGCAAAGAAATTTATTGTAGGTAATTTTGTAATTGATAATTTGTTATTGGAATCAAGTGTTAGGGGCAATTATCTAAATACTTCAATCAATAGTTCTAATTTTAATATTACAGATAGTTTGTGTATTAAGAATATTGCTCTTGAAATAAATTCTAACTCAAATGAATTTAATTTATTATTAAATTTCTCGGATAACAAATCAGATAAGCCAACAAGAGGTCGTTTTAATTTCAAATCAATATTTGTAGAGCATATTTTGCAAGGAGGATTTGAGAATTCGGAAATAGAGCTTTTGGGAAACAAATCAAGTATAAATAATAATAATATAATTAGTTATGATGGTAAGCAAGTAGCTATACTTAATTTCTCACTTAATAAGAAACAAGAAAGTATAACTGTAAATGGAATATTATCAGATAAAAATTCTGATAAAGTAGATGTTGATTTTAAAAATGTAGATATAAGTTCATTTAATTCTTTATTAAAGAATTATGGATTGGAATTAGGAGGTAGGATAAATAAGAATATTACATTTAGAAATGTATTGTCAAAACCTTTCTTCACTTCTAATTTAGTAATAGAAGATTTGGTTGTTAATAATAATATTTTAGGACATACCGATTTAAATATTAGTAATACATCTACTAATGATGCGTTTTTTGTTAATGTAAAGGTTCTATATAAAGGTAATGATGGAATACAAAATACCCCATTAGCAATAACAGGATTTATTTATCCAGAAAAGAAGAAAGATAATTTAGACCTAAATATTAGTTTGAAGAACTTTAATTTAAAGGTAATTGAAAAATACTTAGTTAGTTTTGCTTCAGAAGCCGAAGGATTATTAAGTGCTCAAAATATTAAGGTAAAAGGAAAGTTTAATCAGCCTGATATTCGTGGTGTTTTGATTTGTAAAGCTGGAGGATTGAAGATAGATATGATAAATACCAAGTATTATTTTTCTGATACAATAAGAATAGAAAACAATAAATTTATTATTAATAATTTCCAATTAAAGGATGCCCAAAACAATAAAGTGAAGATAAGTGGTAGTATAACTCACGATAAGTTTCAAGACTATAATATTAATTTGTTAGCCGATGCACAGAAGATAAAGATATTAAGTACAAAAGCTTCTTCAGGGCAAATGTATTATGGTGATGCTTATGCTTCTGCTCGTGTAAAGATTTCGGGTGATTTATCAATGTTGAATATTGATGTTCAAGCAAAGACGGAAAAAGGAACAAATTTAGTAATTCCAATTTCAAGTAAGACTTCTGTATTAAATAACTCATTTATTGTGTTTACACAGATAGATAAGATAAAGAAAGAAGATTCATTATTAATAAAGCCAATAGTAAAGAAAGCAAAGAGTATTGGTTTAAATATTATGATTAAATTGTCTGTAACTCCTGATGCAGTAATATCCTTACCTATGGAATTTAATCAGCTAAATGGAGATTTATCAGCCTCTGGAGACGGAGACTTAAATATGGAAATAGATAATAAAGGTAAGTTTAATATGTTTGGGGCAGTAGCTATTTCAAGTGGAACATTTAAAATGAAATTGATGGATTTAATTGATAAGACCTTTATAATAGAAAAGGGAGGAAATATTCAATTTAATGGAAAGCCAACATCAGGGGTGATAGATGTTAGTGCAGTTTATAAAACAAAAGCTTCTCTTGCACCAATACTTGGAGTTAGTTATTCTAAACCAGTTGATGTTCAAAGTATAATTATGCTTTCTGGCAATATGATGAATCCTGTTCCAAAATTTGATATTAAGTTACCAAATACAGATGCAGAAACAGTTGATAAATTATTTATGTATATTGATAAGAATGACGAAAAACAAATGTTGGAACAAACAGCTTCACTTCTTTTAGCACGTCAATTCTATTCAAGTACAGGAGGAATTAATAATATTGTTGCAGGAACAGACATAACATCATCAGCATTTGAATTAGCATTTGGACAAATAACAGGAATGCTAACAAATATGGTTAAGTTTGTTGATGTTGGTTTAAACTATACTCCAGGAACATCAGGAATAACAGACCAATTTGATGTTCGATTTTCAAAAGATATAGGTCGTTGGGTTGTAGAAGTCAATTCTGTTTTTGGAGGAAAGACAGAAGAACAAGCAAAAGGAGCTTCATCTTTTATCGGCGATATAAATGCAGAGTATAAAATTACTGATAATTTCCGTTTCAAAGCATTTAATAAATCAAATGCTAACGACTTCACAAAATATAATATCACTCCATACACTCAAGGAATAGGTATAACATATAAAAAAGAATATGATAAATTTTCTGATATATTTAAATCAAGAAAACAAAGAAGTAAAGTACTAAAATAACAAAGAATAAAAATGAAAAAAGACGATCAATACACAATTGCACTCGTTGCTCATGATAATTGCAAGATAGATCTTGCAGAATGGGTAGCTTTCAATAAAAAGAAATTAGCTAAGCATAATATTATATGTACAGGCACAACAGGAAGATTAGTTGAAGAAGAAATCAATAAAGGGCTTTCAGCAAACTCAAGAGAGTATATAAGAGTCCAAAAATTAAAATCAGGCCCTTTGGGAGGAGATCAACAATTAGGGGCAATGATAAGTGAAAACAAGATAGATATTCTATTCTTTTTTTGGGATGCTATGGGACAACAACCTCATGACGTTGATGTAAAAGCATTACTAAGAATAGCAGTTATGTATAATATTCCAACAGCATCCAACAGAGCAACAGCAGACTTTTTAATATCTTCACCTCTATTTGAAAGCGAAGATTATGAAAGAAAGATTTATGATCATGACGCTTACATTAATAGGAGAATTAAATAGCATATAATAACAAATATAATATCAATAAACTAAAACAAATCAATAATAAATTATTTAAACGATGAAAAAGACAATTCTATTCCTATTAGTAGGCTTATTTGCTTTTGCACCACTTGCTAAGGCAGATGAAGGAATGTGGCTATTAATGTTTTTAGAAAAACAAACATATAAAGACATGAAAGCTAAAGGGCTTAAACTAACCCCTAAACAAATTTACGACATTAATCAGGCTTCATTAAAAGATGCAGTAGTTCAGTTCGGAAGAGGTTGCACAGGTGAAATAATATCAAACGAAGGGTTATTATTAACTAATCACCATTGTGGTTATCCAGAAATTCAACGTCAATCAACAGTAGAACATGATTACTTAATGAATGGTTTTTGGGCATATTCAAAAAAAGAAGAATTGCCTTGCCCAGGATTAACCGTGAAATTCTTAAAGAGAATGGACGATGTTACAGATAAAGCATTACAGAATGTAACAAAAGAAACCTCAGAAGAAAACAGAGCAAGTATTATAAGAGATAATATCAAGAAGATACAAGAAGATGCAACAAAAGGAAATGGTTACACAGCACAAGTGGCAACAATGTTTGATGGAAATCAATATATATTATTTGTATATGAAATTTTTACAGATGTACGTTTAGTTGGAGCACCACCATCATCAATTGGTAAATTTGGTTCAGATACAGACAACTGGATGTGGCCTCGTCATACTTGTGATTTCTCAATGTTTAGAGTTTATTCAGATAAAGACGGTAAACCAGCAGAATTTTCAAAAAACAATATTCCATTAAAACCAAAACATTCATTACCTGTTTCTCTTAAAGGGGTAAAAAATAATGATTTTACAATGGTTATGGGATTTCCCGGTTCAACAGATCGTTTTTTAACATCTTATGGTGTAGAACAAGCAATAGATGTTTATAATCCATCAGTAGTTATAGCAAGAACTGCTCTAAGAAACGTAATGGATGAAGATATGAAAGCAGACCCAAAAGTAAGAATACAATATGCAGCTAAGTTTGCACAACTATCTAACTATTGGAAGTTCTATATTGGACAAACAAAATGTTTGAAAGACCTAAATGTAAATAAGACAAAGAAAGACCTTGAAGACCGCTTTGCAAAATGGGTATCAGAAAAACCAGAACGTGTGGCAGAATATGGAACAGTGATAAAAGACCTTGCTAATAATTTTGCAATAACTAATGAATATGATTATCTAAAAATATTCACCAATGAAGCATTTCTAAGAGGAAACTCAGGTGTAGCAATTGCACGTAATTTTGTAAGCTTAGAAAAAGAATTAAGAGAGAATGGCAATAGCGAAAAAGCAAAACAAATTGCACAAACAACCAAAGACGCATTAGAAACAATATTCAAAGATTTTAACTTAGTAACAGAACAAAAACTACTTGCAACAGGACTTGATGTATTCTATCGTAATGTTCCTTACAAACACCAAAATCAAGACTTCTTAGAATTTGCATTCAAAAACAAATATGACTTCAATAAAATATCAGAGGATATATTTGAAAAGTCAAATCTTTTAGACCCAGAAAAATCAAATAAATTATTAGCAAATCCAACAGCATATCTAATAGCAAATGACCCAATGTTTATTCTTTACAAGCAATTTGTAGATAATATAAACTCAAGACTTGCAACTGCACAAACAGCTTATGCTGCACTAAATAAAGCAAATAGATTATTTGTGAAAGGAATAATGGAAATGGATAATAATAAAGCATTTGCACCAGATGCGAATTCAACAATTCGTTATACTTATGGTCAAGTAAAGAACTATCGTCCACAAGATGGGATAATTTATGACTATTATACAACCCTTGATGGAGTAATGGCAAAAGAAGATTCAACAAATTGGGAATTCGTTGTTCCAGCAAAACTAAAAGAACTATATAAAACTAAAGACTATGGTCAATATGGAGTAAATGGAACAGTACCAACAGCATTTATATCAAATAATGATATAACAGGAGGAAACTCTGGCTCTCCAGTAATCAATGGAAAAGGAGAATTAGTAGGAATAGCATTTGATGGTAACTGGGAAGCAATGAGTGGCAACATAGCCTTCAACCCAGAACTACAAAGATGTATAAATGTAGATATCCGTTACGTCTTATTTATAATAGATAAATACGCTGGAGCTACAAATCTAATAAAAGAAATGAACATAATCAAATAAGACTCATTCTTTTATATTGTATCAAAGGGACAGATTTTTACTCTGTCCCTTTTTTGTTTATAACTTGATATTGATTAAATATAAACCATTATTTTTGCTCTTCAAAGATCATTATATTACAAATGAAAAGAAATCATTTATTAGTTTATATCAAAAATTAGTATTTACTTTGTGAAATAATTTAATTCAACATTATATTGAGAAATAATATCACAAATTGAAAATGTTAAGCAATGAAAAAGCTAAATTTAATTAGAAGTCCATACATATTAATTATTTATATGACATTGGTTACTGCAACTCTCTTCTGTTGCAAAGATGATAATAAAGAAGAACAAAAATTAAGTAGTAATGTTACTTATGATAGTAAATGTAAAAATTCAGATACAAAAGAATTTTGGGGAGATTCATTAACATATAGGATTAATGGAAATACCTTATTTATAAATAAATATAATGAATATTATTGCTGTGGTGCAGATAGCTTATCTATAACTACAAATATAGCAAATGATACTTTATTTATTATTGAAAATTGGATTGGAATAACGAATTGTGCATGTCCAAGAGATGTTGAATATAATGTTTCTAACATTCCAAGAGGTAATTATGTTACTTGTATTTCTATATTATATCATTGGTACTATCCTTATTATGATTCAACACAAAAGTGTTTAGATACAACATTCTGTATTCAAGTTAATTAATGGATGAAATATGAAAAAAATAATTATATTATTTATGACAGTTTTATCTCTAACATTTATAGGATGTAAGAGTGATGAAGAAAGAATAGAGACTAATAATAAATCTTATTACTACTATAGTGAGTGTAAGAATCATCAAGAAAAGACTCCTGGTTTTGAATATTCATTCAATTATCATGTAAATGGGAACGACCTTTTTATTGAAAAAGAAAATCAAGACTATAATTGTTTGGCAGATTCCATAATTATTAATTCAAATATAATTCATGATACTTTATTTATATATGAAATCCCATATTATTCTTCTGGTATAGAAGCTAATTGTTTATGCCCAAGAGATATGAATTATTTAATTACTAATATTCCAATAGGTGAATATATTGTTAAAGTTAGAGATACTATTTTCCATATAACTATACTTGATAAATAATAAAATAAAGGTTCTATAACGAATAGAGTGGGTAATCAAGAATTCTTAACTTTGCCCAATTAATAGTCCAGAAAGATTTAATCTTTTTCCAAATAGATTAAATATAAATCCAGAAAGATTAAATATAAATTCAAAAAGATTTAATCTATTTTCAAGAAGTAACCTACAATATCCATTTTTTTCTCTCCTTATAATTATTATTGTTATATATACAAAAAAATAATATTTTTATGGAGAATATAACAACATCTTGCATAGCCTTCTGGTGTGGTATATTCATTTTCTGTTTTTATTAAATATTTTTACCTACCCAAAACATTATAGAACCCTAAATTTGAATTATTATCATCATTATATATAGGTAGAAAATATGATAGTGATCAATGATGAGATTGAGTTAAGAAATAAATTTTCTAAGAGCAGCATTTATTTTGTTTAATTGTAAAGGTGCTAAAAACAGTCTATTACAAAGGGTATTAGCATAAGGTTGTGTATATTAATTAGTTTTTCCTTTATTTCGATGTAATTTTCTGTATCATTTTGCGTCTTAATATGTAAATTGATTGTTTTGAGGATTGCAGAATATAAAATGGAAGATTTATTAATAAAAGATAGAGTAAAAGAAACTAATCCATATTTGTTTCAGAAGATTCAAATGAGGATAGCAAAAAAGAATTTATTTGTGTTACCTAATTGGGCTTATAAAAGTATGAACTTTAGTTTCGCTATTTTATTATTACTTATGACTCTTAATATATCTTATTTTACTAAAGCCGATAATGCTTCTAAAGAAATGGCACAAAGTAATTATGATAAATTTGTAGAAGATAATTATTTCGATATTTTAGTAAATTACTATCCTTCAGAATTACTTAATATAGAAAAAACGGAATAATGAAAAAGCCATATTTTATAGGAATTATAATAGCATTAGTATTATTATTAGGAGTAAATATCTTTTTCTTTTTCAATAATAGTTGCTACCATCCTTCTAAAGAGGAAAAGAAGATTGAAAAGCCAAAAGTTAATTCTTATGTTTCCGAAAATCTTTCTCTTGACAAAGCGCAAGAAAAAAAATATGCTATTATAAAGAAAGGACATCAAAAAATTGCCATTAAAATAGCAGATAGTTTACATGCTTCTCAAGAAAGGTTGATGAATTATATTGAAAAGAAACCTTATGATACTATAGAAATTAATAATCTTGAAAATAAAGTAGCTTATTTTCAAAAACAACTTCTACATCAGTCTGTTGAACAGTATTATCAACTTAAAAGTATATTACATAAAGATCAAATTGCATCAATGGATGATATTTATAGACAGATATTCGTTTGTCGCCCTACTTGTAAGAAAGATTCTAAATGTTGTGGTAAAAAAGGGAAGAAATAATTAATTGGTGGTTAAATAAAAAAATGAAAGTATTTGGATATATATTATTATTCTTTTTCGCAACATTTGCATCATTTCATGGTTCAGATATTCATCCCGATAATACTATGGGAATGATGGAAATATATCAAGATACAGACTGCCCTCATCATCAACATACAACACACCACTGTCCAGGCTCTTGTTTATGCCATCGTTGTGCTTCACCTATATATTCTATGGACTTTAATATTAATTTAGAATGTTCTTTTTCTTCTAAAGTTCATTTCCCAATATATTATAATACATATACTTCTTACAATAAGAGTTATATCTGGAATCCCCCTAAATATTGTTAATATTGATTTTTTATTTTCTCTATCCCTTTATTTCTTTATGATTTAAAGGAGTAGTAGAATTATTATTTGCTATATTAACTTATTAGATATTTAGATATGATAGAACGAATCATTCATTTTTCAATAAAGAATAAATTTATTATTGGATTATTTGTGGTTGCATTAATTGGTTGGGGAATATATTCAGTAACCCAATTACCTATTGATGCAACACCAGACATAACCAATAACCAGGTGCAGGTTATTGCACTCGCCCCATCTTTAGCTGTTCAAGAGGTTGAAAGCTCAATTACTTCACCTATTGAAGTAGCTGTTGCTAACATCCCAAATATTATTGAATTACGCTCCATTTCTCGATTAGGCTTATCTGTAATTACAGTTGTGTTTAAAGATGATGTAGATGTTTATTGGGCAAGGCAACAATTAAGTGAGCGTTTAAAGGAAGCAGAGGAATCTATTCCTTCTGGACTCGCAAAAATAGAATTAGCTCCAATTTCAACAGGATTAGGAGAAATTTATCAATATCATCTTGCTGTTGATAAAGGATATGAGAATAAATATACTCCTATGGAGTTGCGTACTATTCAAGATTGGGTAGTTCGTCGTGAGATGTTAGGAACTCCAGGTGTTGCTGATATTAATAGCTATGGTGGGTTTGTTAAGCAATATGAAATTGCAATAAATCCAGAAAGGCTGAATAGTATGAATATTACTATAAATGATATTTTTGAAGCCTTAGAAAAAAATAACGAAAACACAGGAAGTGCTTATATTGATAAAAAGCCTACTGCTTATTTTATCCGTGGTATAGGTTTAATTAAAAACTTGGAGGATATTGAAAAAATTGTTGTTAAAAACAATAACTCTGGAATGCCTATTTTAATTAGAGATATAGCAACAGTTCAATATGGTAGTGCAATCCGCTATGGTGCTTTTGTTGTAGATACTACAGAAGCTGTTGGTGGAGTTGTAATGATGCTAAAAGGAGCAAATGCAAATGACGTTATAAAAAATGTTGAAACAAGAATAGAATCTATTCAGAAGTCTTTACCTAAAGGTGTTAAAATAGAACCATACCTAAACCGTTCCGACCTTGTAGATCGCGCAATAGGAACAGTTTCAAGAAACTTAGTTGAAGGAGCTTTAATTGTTATCTTTATTTTGGTATTGTTTTTAGGGAATATGAGAGCAGGACTTATTGTGGCATCTGTTATTCCGCTTTCTATGCTTTTTGCAATATCATTAATGAACCTTTTTGGTGTTTCAGGAAACTTAATGAGTTTAGGAGCTATCGACTTTGGACTGATTGTAGATGGAGCCGTTATTATAGTAGAAAGCGTGGTACACCGAATTTCCAAGAATAAAGAACGTTATCCAGATATTAAAAAGCTATCTCAAAAACAAATGGATGAGACTGTTTTTGAATCAGCTAAACGTATGATGAGTTCTGCAACATTTGGACAAGTTATTATTTTAATTGTATATGTTCCTATCATGGCTTTAGTTGGAATTGAAGGGAAGATGTTCCGTCCAATGGCACAAGTTGTAACATTTGCACTTATTGGTGCGGCAATTCTTTCATTAACTTATGTACCTATGGTTTCAGCTTTGTTTTTAAGTAAGAATACCGAACATAAACTTAATTTCTCCGATAAACTTATGTCCTGGTTTTACAAAGGATTTAATCCAATTATTCACTTTGCTTTAAAACGAAAATTGCTTGTGGCAGCTTCTGCGATAATGCTTTTTATAATTAGTTTATTTGTATTTAATAATTTAGGCGGAGAATTTATACCTCAACTTGAAGAAGGAGATCTTGCAGCAGGTGTAATTACTTTACAGGGAGGTTCTCTCTCTAATACAATTGAATCTGTTGAAAAAGCAAATAAAATATTGCTTGCTAATTTCCCTGAGATTAAACATACAGTTTGTAAAATTGGAGCTGGTGAAATACCAACTGATCCTACACCAATGGAAACAGGTGATTATATCATAACACTTAAAGACAAAAGTGAATGGACAAGTGCTAAAACTCGAGAAGAATTAGTTGAGAAGATGGAAGAAAAATTATCAGTATTAGCTGGTGTTCAATTTGAGTTTCAACAACCTATTCAAATGCGTTCAAATGAATTACTTTCGGGTTCAAAGCAAGATATTGCAATAAAAATATTTGGTGATGACCTTAATACATTGTCAGAAAAAGCATCAGAAGTTGAAAAAATAATTCAAAAAATAGAAGGTGTTGAAGATATTAATGTTGAAAAAGTTACTGGATTAGCACAGATACAAGTTGAATATAATAGAGATCGTTTAGCTCAATATGGTATTTCAATTGAAGATGGGAATCGTATCCTGCGTTCAGCTTTTGCAGGAAGTCAAGCAGGAGTTGTTTTTGATGAAGAAAAACGTTTTGGGCTTGTAGTTCGTTTAGATAAAGATTACCGTCAAGATATAGATAATATTAAAAACCTATTAGTATCTCTTCCAAATGGTGGACAAATACCTTTTGAACAAATTGCAGATGTTGAAATTAAATCAGGTCCTGCACAAGTTACCCGAGAAAATACTCAAAGAAGAATTACAATTGGATTTAATGTTCGTAACCGTGATGTTGAAAGTGTAATAAAAGAAGTAACTAAAAAGATTGATAAGAAAGTACAATTACCAACTGGTTATTATGTCAATTATGGAGGTCAATTTCAAAATCTTGAGGCTGCTAAAACTCGTTTATCTATTGCCGTCCCAGTTGCTTTATTGCTAATTTTTGTACTTTTGTATTTTACATTCCATTCTGCAAAACAAGCCTTATTAATATTTTCAGCTGTACCTATGTCTATAATTGGCGGAATTTTTGCACTATGGATTAGAGGTATGAATTTTTCTATTTCAGCTGGAGTTGGATTTATTGCTTTGTTTGGTATAGCAGTACTTAATGGGATTGTGCTTATTGCTGAATTTAACCGTCTTGAGAAAAAAGGTATAACAGATATAACAGAAAGGGTATTAAAAGGATTACACACACGTCTTCGTCCTGTTATTATGACAGCTACAGCAGCTTCACTTGGTTTCTTGCCTATGGCATTGTCGACCTCAGCAGGAGCAGAAGTCCAAAAACCATTGGCAACAGTTGTTATTGGAGGATTAATCACAGCAACGATATTAACTCTTGTTATACTACCAATTTTTTATATTGTATTTTCACGTAAAAGGTTTAAATCAATATTTAAACGCAAATCTGCAAAAGCCTTGTCATTATTAATATTATTATTTATAGGATCATCTTTTTATAATAATACAAATGCTCAAGAAATAAAAAGAATAAATTTAAAACAAGCTATTCAAATTGCATTGGATAGTAATTTATCTGTACGTTCGTCTGCTTATTCTGTAGATATTCAGAAAGCTTTGAAAGGAGCAGCGATTGATATTCCAAAAACTTCTATTGAAGGACAATATGGTCAATTTAATTCATATTCTAAGGATAATACTTTTACTATTTCACAATCATTTTCATTTCCTACTGTTTATGTAAATCAGAATAAATTAGCAAATGCAAATGTAAAAAGCAGTCAATTAGAATTAAAAACTTCTCAACTTGAAATTGCAACACAAGTGAAACAAATTTACTGGCAACTTGCTTATTATTACTCAAAACAGAAATTGTTTGTACTTCAAGATAGTCTTTACTCAAGATTCCAATATGCAGCTGAGTTAAGATTAAAAACAGGAGAAACAAATCGTTTGGAAATGATTACAGCTCGTTCGCAAAGCATGGAAGTTAGAAATCAATTAAAACAAGTAAATGCTGATATAAATATATTAAATCAGAAATTGAATTTACTTTTAAATACAACATCAACTATATATCCAACCGATACTGTATTATGTCGTTTTGGTTTTTCTCCGTCGGCAGATAATTTATTAATATCTGATAATCCTTCATTAGGACTTGCACAGCAGCAACTTGAAGTATCAGGATTAGAAACCAAGGTAGAAAAAAGTAAAATGTTACCTGATTGGGGAATTGGATATTTTAGTCAAACTATACAAGGAACTCAAGAAATAAATGGACTTCAACGCAGTTTTGGCCTTGGGGATCGTTTTAATGGTGTTCAAGCTAATATATCAATCCCACTTTGGTTCCCTCCTTATACTTCAAAAATTAAAGCAGCAAAAATTAAACAACAAGTTGCTCAGATTAATGTTGAAAATTATTCAAAATCACTTATGGGAAACTATAATTCCTTAATGGAAGAATATTTCAAATATAGTAACAGTCTTGATTATTACGAAAAACAAGCTATTCCTGAAGCAGATTTAATTATTGATCAAGCAACAAAAAGTTATCAAACAGGATCATTAGATTATTTTGATTATATCCAAAGTCTTAGTCGTGCTTTGAGCATTAAGCTTAATCATCTCGATGCACTTAATAATTATAATCAAACAATTATTTCTATTGATTTCATCCAAGGTAAAATATTTTAAACAAATGTATTATGACAAAAAATAAATTTATATCATCATCAATTATATTCGCTCTATTTATATCATTAGTCTCTTGTAGTGGTGGCAAAAAAGTAGACAAAGATGCTAAAGAGGTTGAAGTACTCCCTGAAAATATTGTTGAAATGCGAGATGATCAGATAAAACTTGCCGACATTCAAATGGGGGCAATTGAATTACGTTCAATAAGTGGTACACTTAAAGTAAGTGGCTTAATAGGTGTTGCTCCTCAAAACCTTGCAACAGTTTGTATGCCTATGGGTGGTTTTGTAAAAAGTACAAAGCTTATGCCAGGCAATAATGTAAAAAAAGGACAAATACTTGCTATCTTAGAAAATCCTGAATTTGTAGATATTCAACAGAACTATCTTGAAGCAAAAAGTAAATTGAAATTTGCTAAAGCTGAATATGATCGTCAAGAAGAACTTTATAAAAATGGTATATCCTCTCAAAAGAATATGCAACAAGTTACCTCTGACTACAAAAGCTTAAAAGTTCAGGTTAATGCATTGGAACAAAAGCTATCACTTATAGGTGTTAATTCTTCAAAATTGAATGAAGATAATATAAGCAGGTCAGTAGCTTTGGTTTCACCTATTTCTGGTTATGTAAAAACAGCTAATATAAGTATAGGAAAAAGTGTTTCTCCATCGGATGTTTTATTTGAGATAATAAATACTGAAAAACTTTTCCTTGAGCTTAATTTATATGAAAAAGATGCAGATAAAGTTTCAAATGGACAAAAAATTCATTTCTTAATTAATAATGAAACTGAAGAACATAATGCATCTATATATCAAATAGGAAAGTCAATAACTGCTGATAAAACATATAAGGTTTATGCTAATGTTTCAAGTTATTGTAAAAACCTATTGCCAGGTATGTATGTTAATGCACATATAGAAGCTTCAAGTAATCAAGTAACAGCATTGCCAACAGAAGCTATTGTCAGTTTCAATGACAAAGACTATATCTTTATCTTCGAAAAAAATAAAAAAGAAAATGGAAAGCCATTTACTGAATATAAAATGATACAAGTACATAAAGGTGTTTCAGATTCTGGATATACAGAAATAACATTACCTGAAGGCTTTGATATTAAAAAAGCTAAGGTTGTTATTAAAGGAGCATACAATTTACTTTCAGCAAAGGAAAACAAAGGAGAAATGAGTTGTTGATAAACATTATATAAAATAGGGTGCAATCAAAAATCAAAAAAAAGAAATCTTTATATACGCATTATTATATAGGAAAAACTTTTTACTATTTTGTGCGTATATAACTTTTAAAAATTGATATCTTGATTGCACCCTATTTTATATAATGTTTATTTACAATGATATAATCAAAAATTCAAAAATAATTTGATTGCACCCCATGCCCTGATTGCACCCCCTAAAATATATAAAATATCAACTTTCATAAATCCAAAAACCTCAAAACCCATCAAAAATGTTCAATATTTGATTGCACCCCAACATGTGATTGCACCCCTAAAATAGAATCAAATTACAAGAAAATAGAATTTGATTTCAATAAATTAGAATCAAGTTATAAATCCGTAGAATCAAGTTACAATATTACAAAACGTTTCCATTGGACTATTGTATATATTGTATAGTTTTCAGCTTTTAGGATATGATGTTTTCTGGTTATGCTTAATTATATTTCACAATTATTATTCCCAACCTAATTTAGAAAGTAGGGGATTATTAATTCAGTTGGTTATCATATTCAATTATTGTGTTTTGAGCTGCTTTTGCTGATGCTATTCTTATTTTATCCAAGCAAAGATTTAGTTCTTCATTATAGTTACCTTCCTTTTTTTCTATATCAATATTCTTAATTATGGTGTTTCTATAAAGATATAATACATTTATTAGTATAAAGAAGAATATAGTATTGACTTTAATTTTTATTTCCTTTTCCTTAAACGCATATTCTTCAAAAGTTTGAGGTTGTTTGAAATTATGTATTTCTTTTTCTGATACATCAAATAGTTCATCAATGCAATGAATTGTTTCTATCTTGCCTTCTTCAATTCTATCAAGATTGGCATCTTGCATCCATTTTAGAATTGTTATTTTATTTGTTTTGAAAAAATTGGATAGAGTAAAGAAAAACAAGGGAACTACATTAAGTTTTATCTCTTCTCTTGCTAATATTGCTTTCATAGCCTTTTATTTTGGTTTGTATTATAACTATTTTTCTATCCTCAAAAATACAAAATTAGTATAAAAGTAAGATTATTATTGGAAAATAAATCTAATTATTAATGGTTAATTGGATAAAATAAAATCAATAAAATTAATGTTGGGGGTGAATTAAATTATTATCAATATTTATCTGGTGTAACTGAGATTGTAAAAAGATGTACTCCAGATTTATCTTTATAATAATAATTAAGGGTTGTTTTATTGTCTCGGAATAATTTCATTTCTGGATTTGTCTTTGCTCCATTATATATAATTGGTTCAAGGTATTTTTTTAATCCTTCAATATCCAATGATGCTTTTTCAGAATTTATGAGTGTGTAATTGTATTGAAAAACATTATCTGGAAGAGCAATTGTGTTGTCAAGACGTGTTTGGGCGTCAAGCATTATTGGACAATTTTTATTCATTTCACTTGCCATTTGCATCATTTCTTTATTAAAAGCAGGTTTGTTGAAGATTTTAATTATTGATTCTCCTGAGAAATGTCCAATAGCATAGAATATGGCAAAAACAATAATAAATCCTATTCCATATTTTAATGATTTGAATTTACGTTTGGGGCTTGTATTCTTCTTTATTTTTTCTTTTTCAATTTTTACTTCTTCTGATGTGCACACAATTTGTTTGTATTCTTCGAATGATTTATTTGGATTTACTTCTTTCCATTTATTATAGTTATTTTCGAGTTTAGTGTGGCAATTATCGCAAAACACTAAATACTCAGATTTAACTTCATTTAAGTGTCCACATTTATTACATTTCAAAAAGTGCATATTCAAATATTTTTTTGTTATTTAACCATTAAATTCTTGGTCAAGGAATTCTTGTAAACGGGTTGGGGTTACGTTTTCTTCTAATTCTCCTGCTTTGGAAATTGATATATTGCCTGTTTGTTCACTTACTACTATTGCTATTGCATCGGTTTGTTCTGTTATTCCTACTGCTGAACGGTGTCTAAGTCCTAAGTATGGTGGGATATTGTAATTGGAGCTAACTGGTAGGATACAACGAGCTGCTTTTATGGTATTATCTTTAATTATCATTGCTCCGTCATGTAGAGGTGTGTTTTTATAGAAAATTGTTTCTATAAGCTGAGCATTTATTTCGCAGTTAAGAACTTCTCCTGAATGAATTATTGTATCTAATTCATTATGTTTTGATAATATTATTAATGCTCCTGTCTTTGATTGAGAAAGGTGTTGGTAGGCTTGTACAAGAATTGTGGCGTTTAAGTTATCTTCTTGATTCCCTTCTATTTTCCAGAATAGGAATTTTTTCTTTTTCCCTCTTTCTAAGCTTTTAGAGCCTAACATTGCAAAGAATCTTCTTATTTCTGGTTGGAAAATAATTATTAACCCTATTACTCCAACGCTTATAAACCTTCCCATTATCTCTGAAAGTATTTTCATGTCAAAGAAGAGAACGACTTTCCAAAGAATATAGATTATTAAAAATGCTACAAGTATGCTTAAGGCATTTGTTCCTTTAAGCATTTTGTATATAAAGTAAATTAGGAGGCAGGATAAAAATATATCAATGAGGTCAATGATACGGAAAGGTAATTGTTGTATTATTAATTCTATCATTTATCTTTTTTTTATTTATTGTTCTCAATTAATTCAAATAGTTCAATACATTGCTTAGCTTCTTTAACGTCATGAACTCTTAAAATGTTGCTTTTATTTAAAATTGCAAAGGCGTGTAGAAATGTTGTTCCATTAAGTGCTTCTTGTGGAGTTAGGTTTAGTGGTTTATATATCATTGTTTTTCTTGATACGCCAGTTAGAATTGGTAAATCAAATACTTTGAAGTCTTCTATATGGTTTAAGAGATAATAGTTTTGCTCTACTGTTTTTCCAAATCCAAATCCAAGGTCAAGAATTATATCATTTACTCCTAAGTCTTTTAGGGTTTGTATTCTTTCAGAAAAGTAATTACATATATCTAAAAATAGATTATTGTATGTTGTATGTTGCTGCATTTTATTGGGAGTTGTAGGGGTATGCATCAGTATATAAGGTGCTTTTAATTGAGTAACTGTTTTGAATAAATCTTTGTCAAATTGTCCTCCTGATATATCATTTATTATATTTGCTCCTTCTTTAATTGTTTTTTCTGCTACTTCAGCCCAAACGGTATCAATTGAAATAATTATTTCTGGGAATTGTTTTCTTATTTCTTTTAGGATTGGAATTAGTTGTTTTATCTCTTCTTCTTTTGGAACTAATTGTGCATTGGGACGTGTTGAACAAGCTCCTATATCAATTATATCTGCCCCGTCATCAATCATTTCTTTGCAATGTAATAGTGCTTTTTCTATATTGTTTATGTATTTTCCTCCGTCAAAGAATGAGTCGTTGGTAAGGTTTAAGATACCCATTATGAGAGGTTTTTGTAAAGAAATTAATTTTCCTTGAACATTTATAGTCCTGTTATAAGATAAATTTGTAATTTTATCGATTGAATTCATGGTGTTTTTTGTCTGCAATAATGAGCAAAATTACACATTTATTAGTGATTAATTATTGATATCTAAGAAAAATAATATGAACACATCAAAAGAATATGATGATATAATAAAAGAGTGCAGGAATTTATTTTCTGCTAAATTAAATGATTATGGTTCTTCATGGCGTATTTTACGTCTTCCTTCTCTTACAGATCAAATATTTATTAAAGCAAATCGTATTCGTCAAATACAAGAATCAGGAGTTATGAAGGTTGATGAAGGAATAATGTCTGAGTTTATAGGCATAATTAACTATTCTATTATTGCACTTATTCAATTGGAATTGGGAGTTAGTAATGATAAAGAAAATTTAGATATTCCTTTTGCTTTGGAACTTTATGATAAGTATTCTCAAGGAGCAAAAAACTTAATGGAAGATAAAAATCATGATTATGGTGAGGCTTGGCGTAGTATGAGGGTTAGCTCTATTGTGGATTTAATCTTAATGAAGATAATGAGATTAAAGCAAATTGAAGATAATGAAGGCAAGGTATCTGTTTCGGAAGGAGTTGATGCAAACTATTATGATATTATAAATTATGGCGTTTTTGCAAGCATTAAAATAAGATAATCAATTAAAAATTATAGACGATGAAGTATTTAGCAAGAATATTCAGAATAATAGTCGGATTAGTATTTATATTTTCTGGCTTTGTAAAATCTGTTGATCCTTATGGTTCGGCTTATAAGATAACAGAGTATATGGGAGTCTTTGGTTTTAATGGTTTAATTCAAGCTATGCCTTGGCTACCTATTTTTGTATCAATAATATTATGTAGTTTAGAATTTATTATTGGGATCTTATTGGTTTCGGGTTTCTTTAAAAAGTATGTTAATTGGATAGTGTGTTTAATGATGTTATTTTTCACTGTTCTTACTTTTATTGATGCTTTAACAAATAAGGTTGCAGATTGTGGTTGTTTTGGTGATGCAGTGAAACTAACTAATTGGGAAACTTTCTTTAAGAATATTATTATTGATATATTGCTTGTTGTTGCAATAGTATTTGATAAATTAAAACTCGCATCAAAGAAAAATCTTTTCTATGGAAGATTATTTGGCTCTATTGTAATTGTTTTGGTTCTTTGTTTTACTATTTATAATGCTCTTTATGAACCTTTGATTGATTTTCGTCCTTGGAAAGAAGGAAATAGAATTGTAGCAAAGAAAGAAGATCAAAAGCCACCTGTAAGTTATGCTACTTATAAGAATAATTTAACTGGTAAGGAGAGAGAGTTTGGAATGGATGAATTAATGAAGGAATATCAAATAGATACAGCATTTGCATCTCATTGGACTTTTATTAATAGTAGAGTAATTAATACAAATACAGTTGCTGCTAATGGATTTTCAATGATAGGAGTATTTGATGATAAAGATAAGACCTTTGATATCCTTTCCTATGAAGGAGTTACTTTTATATTTACTCTTGTGGACTTGGATTCTCCATCTAAAAAAGCTATTGAAAAAGTGGCTAAGTTTGAGAAAGAAGCTTCTGCTTTTGGTTGTCAAACTGCACTTGTAACAGCTACACAAATAAAAAAATGGGCAGATTTTACGGAAAGAAATAATTGGAAAGATGTTTTGATGTATTCTACAGACGATAAGGCAATAGAAACAATGATGCGTTCTAATCCAGGAGTTGTGATGATGCGAAATGGTGTTGTTGTTAAGAAATGGTCTTGGCGTTGTCTGCCTGATTTCAGTGAATTAGGAATAGAAAAACAAAAAAGAACAGAATAGTATTCATTTAATGAACAAAATAGACCTAATAAACAGAATTGATTTGGGATTAAAATGTTTTGTGGAGAATGAAATAAATTTATGTTGAACTTTATATTAAAAAGAATAGGCTATGGATTTTTGGTGTTGCTTGGTGTTGTAACGCTTGTATTCTTTTTGTTTAATGTATTGCCAGGGGATCCTGCTCGTATGATGTTAGGTCAAAGAGCAGATGAAGAAAGTGTTGCTATAATAAAAAAAGATCTTGGGCTTGATAAACCTCTTTGGACTCAATTTGGTTATTATTTAAATGACCTTTCTCCTTTATCTTTTCATAAGACAGACCCTAATAGTTCAAGATATTTAGACAACAGTAAGTATTCTTATGTTAAGATATATTCTGGCAAAGAGAATGTTGTGGTAATAAAGAAGCCTTATCTTCGACGTTCTTATCAATCGAAACGACAAGTAACAGATATTCTTTCAGAGGCTTTTCCAAATACAATTATTTTGGCATTAGTTAGTATGACTTTTGCATTAATAGTGGGAGTGATATTAGGGAGTCTTTCTGCAATATGGAAAGATTCTTGGTTTGATAAGATAAATCTTTCGGTAATTGTTCTGGGCATGTCATTGCCTTCTTTTTTTGCAGCAATTGTCTTTGCTTGGCTTTTTGCTTATGTGTTGGCAGATTATACTGGATTGTCAATGTTTGGAAGCCTTTATTCGGTTGATGACTTTGGAAGAGGGGAGTACTTAGACTTAAAGAATATTATCTTACCTGCTTTTACCTTAGGCATTAGACCCTTGGCTGTTATTTCGGAATTAACAAAGAGTACAATGTTAGATGTCTTGTCTCAAGATTATATCAGAACAGCAAGAGCAAAAGGTTTATCTAATATAAAGGTTCTTTTTCATCATGCTTTAAAGAATTCACTTAACCCTGTTGTAACAGCAGTTTCAGGTTGGTTTGCTTCTCTTTTGGCTGGAGCTGTATTTGTTGAATATATTTTTGACTGGAAAGGTGTTGGGGTTGTAATTGTTGATGGATTAGAAAAGTATGATTTCCCTGTTGTAATGGGAGCTTTATTAGTAATATGTGTCTTGTTAGTTTTCGTAAATATAATAGTAGATATTCTTTATGGTGTTTTGGATCCAAGAGTAAGAATAGCTAAATAAAAATAGTATCTTTGCAATTACGTATTAACATATAAATAATAAAAATATTATGAGAAAAAATATAGTAGCAGGAAACTGGAAAATGAACCTTGACTTTGAACAAGCAGATGATTTGGTAAATGAATTATCAGAAAAATTAGAAGAATTGGATATTGTGCCAGATGTAATAATTTGTCCTCCTTTTCTTTATCTTGAATTAACATCTGACCTTGCGGAAGAATCAAACTTTTTTGCAGGGGCTCAAAATGTTTCGTCTTGGGATGATGGTGCATACACAGGAGAAATTTCTGCAAAAATGTTAGGTTCTATGAATATGGATTACTGCATTGTTGGACATAGTGAAAGAAGAAAATATTTTAATGAATCAAATGCTGATATAAAGATTAAAGTTGAAAAACTTTTAGCTAATGCTATTAGACCAATTTTCTGTTGTGGTGAAGTATTAGAAGAAAGAGAAAAAAATATTCATTTTGATGTTGTAAAAAAACAGATTGAAGAAAGTTTATTTCATTTAACAGAAGAAGAAATATTAAATGTTGTTATTGCTTATGAACCAGTATGGGCAATTGGAACAGGAAAAACAGCAACAAGCGAACAAGCTCAAGAAATGCATGCATACATTCGTTTTTTATTAATTTCTAAATATGGTAAAGATGTTGCAGAAAATATATCAATACTTTATGGCGGTAGTTGTAATGCAAAGAATGCAAAAGAATTATTTGCTAATAATGATGTTGATGGAGGACTAATAGGTGGTGCTTCTTTAAAGGCAGATGACTTCATTTCAATTATAAAATCATTCTAATTTTTTTAACGAAGAAACATAATCAATAATTAATGAAATATATAGAAGTAGAGTTTTGCTTAAATACTCTTGATTTGTATTCTGAAATTTTGCAATCCGATTTATGCGATATTGGATTTGAAAGTTTTCAGGATACAAATCAAGGGTTTTTAGCTTATTGTCCAGAAGGAACATTTAGTGAAACTGAAATGATGTCCTTGATAGGAAGATTTATTGAAAATAATCCTGATGTTAATATTTCAACAAAAATAAAAGAAATAGAACAACAAAACTGGAATGAAGAATGGGAGAAGTCTTATCCTGCTGTTTTAATTGATGACTTTTGTTATGTTTATGCTTTTTTCCATGAACCTCTAAAAGATATACCTTATAATATTGAAATATCTCCAAAGATGTCTTTTGGTACAGCCCATCACCCAACAACTTTTCAAATAATAGAGCTTTTAAAAACAGAAGATGTAAAAGGAAAAGATGTTATGGATATGGGTTCAGGAACAGGTGTTTTAGCAATACTTTCTAAAATGAAAGGAGCTTCTTATGTTGAGGCTATAGATAACGATGAGTGGGCTTATGAGAATGCAAAAGAGAATGTTGGGAAAAATAATGTTGATGTTATTGTAAGATTAGGTAATGCTGATTCGTTAGATAGAAGTTATGATGTTTTTATCGCAAACATTAATAGAAATATTCTTTTACAGGATTTAAAACAATACTCATCTCATATAAGAAAAGATGGTGTTTTGTTCTTGAGTGGATTTTACATAACAGATGTTGAGATGTTAGTATCTGAAGCGGGGAAGTATGGATTTTCATTAGATAAACAAATCTCAAAAGAGAATTGGGCAGCATTGCGATTAACGAAAAACAAATAAAGGAGAATGAAAACAAAAAGATTGGTATTGATTATTTTGATGTTATGCTTTAGTGCTACTTTATTTGCACAAAGATTTAAGGAATTTAGTGGTAATCCAGATACATATATAGAAGAGCTTACTCAATTCTATCAGTCAGATGTGAATATGAAAAAAGATAAGCAAAAAGAATATGCAGAGCTTATCTTAAAATACTCAGAAGTATGGAATGTAATATCTTCACAGCAAAAGAAAGATGTAATGGATCTTTCCAATGAAATGCTAAAGAAGAGAGTAAGACCTAATCCTGGCTTTTATGATTTTATAGAAACCCAAATAGAATTTCAAAAAGCAAACCAATCAAGAGAAAGTTATAATCAATGGTTTAAGGGACTTCAATGGACAATTAAATCTTCAACATTAGGAGGGTTTAATAATGCAGTTAATTCTTCCTTGAATTTAGTAAAATATAATTCTTTATATTCAACTAATACAGTTAATTGGACAGTAAAACATAATGGATATTCAATTAGAATAGATACAACAAGAGGACCTTATGTTGATTTTAAATCTCCTTTAGATCTTACTTATTCTTCGCAAAAAGATTTTAATACAATTTATTCAACAATAGGGAAATTCTATATTGTAGATCAGGTTTTTGAAGGTTTTGGAGGAAAGATTGATTGGACAAGAGCAGGGCTTTCAAAAGATCAAGTTTATGCAGAGTTAGATTCATTTACTGTTTCATTAAAGAGAGCAGCTATATTTGCAGATTCAGTTCAGTTTACCAACAAAGAATATTTTCAACATAAATTAAAAGGAAGTCTTGAAGATAAGTGTTCCGATAAAGTGGGTGATGCAACTTATCCTCGTTTTTATTCTTATAAAAGAGAAGAAATAATAAAGAATATATTTCCTGAAGTCGATTATGTAGGAGGTTTTACTCAACAAGGAGGTAAATTCTTAGGAACAGGAGATGCAAAGGAACCAGCAGAATTAGTTTTTAAAAAAGAAGGAAAATTATTCTGTAAGGCAAAAGCAATTGTCCACCCTTTTAGTCAAGAGGGTATAGCTTCACCTGATTGTCAAGTAACATTTTATGTAAATAATGATTCAATTTATCATCCAGGTCTTCTTATGAGATATAATAAGGGGCAAAGAGAGATAGCTTGTATTAATAATAAAGAAGGAATATCTGCAAGTCCTTGGGTTGATTCTTATCAAGCAATAGATATTTACACTGAAGCAGTTTATGCAAAATTAGATGGTCATACATTAGAATTTACATCCATAAAAGGACCAGAAAATACGATTTCATTTGCATCGTTTGAGTCTAATAATTATTATACACAAGCAAAATGGGATAAGTTACAAGGAATAGATGATATTAATCCAATATATAGGGTAAAAGGTTTTGCAGATAAATATAAAAAGAATGATATACCAGTAAAAGAGTTTGCAAAATATATTGGACTTGATGAAACACAAGCAGAAGTAATGCTTATGCGTCTTGCTATGAGTGGCTTTATTAATTATGAATCTTATCGTAAAACAGCTATTGTAAAACAAAAAATCTACGATTATATTAAAGCCAATACAAAGAAACAGGATTATGATAATTTGCGTTTTGTTTCATCAATGAAGAAAGGAGCAAATGCTATATTAAATATCTTGGATATGGATTTAAGGATGTATGGAATTGAAAATTTTTCCTTATCAGATACACATTTTGTTAATATATCTCCAGTGAAAGGAGAAATAGTAATGAAGAAGAATAGAAGCTTTGAATTTGATGGAAGAATAACAGCAGGACGATTTAATATGGGAGGAGAAAGATGTCTTTTCAATTATGAAAATTTCTCACTTAGTCTTCCAAAGATAGACTCTATGGCATTTTTTGTCCCATTATATGAAGACACTAATAAAATAGTAAAAATACAAACTCCTCTTCAAAATTTAGTTTGTGAGTTATTAATAGATGCTCCTAATAATAAGAGTAGTATAAAAAGAATTCCTGGCTATCCAATGCTATCTTCACTTCAAGATTCCTATGTTTATTATGACCAAACAAGAATACAGAATGGGGGTTATTTAAGAGATAAATTCTATTATAAATTAGACCCATTCAAATTAAAAGATCTTATGACCTTTAAGACCGATAGCGTTCGTTTTACGGGTGTTTTAAAGTCCGCAGGAATATTTCAAGATATAAAAGAGCCTTTGATAGTAATGAAAGATTACTCTCTTGGCTTTATAATAGAAACTCCGCAAGGAGGTTATCCAGCCTATGGAGGTAAAGGAAAATATTATAATAGATTAGACCTTAGTTTACAAGGATTATTAGGAGCTGGTTATTTAGAATATGTTGCATCTCGTTCCGATTCGAGAATGTTTGTATTCCTCCCTGATTCAATGTCTTGTACAACTGATAAATTTATTTGTTCAGCAAATAAAGCAGGAGTTGAATTTCCAGAAGTAAGTGTTACAAAAACAGCAGAACATTGGTTGCCTTATAATGATTACATGCTTGTAGAACAAAAAGCAGAGCCATTTTTTATGTATGGTGGTGAAGCTTTACATTCAGGCTCTCTCACTGTAGCTCCAAGTGGATTAACAGGAAAAGGAAGCAATAAGGCAGGAGAAATGATAGTAGAGGGTGATTATTTTAAGTTTAAAAATATAACTTATCGTGCAGATACAGCTAATTTTACTTTAATGTCATTAAATGGAAATGATACAGCTTTCAAAGCAAAAGAAGTAAAATCTTATGTTGATTTTCAAACAAGAAAAGGAGAATTTACTTCAATTGAAGGAATTAAACCTTGTGACTTAACTTATCTTCAATATTCTTGTGAAGTAGATAAATTTGATTGGGGCTTAGATACAAAAGAACTTGCTTTACTTAATTCAAAAAGTGTTGAGGCTGGTGATTTCCCAAATAAAGACCTACAAAGTTTAGTTGAATTAGAACAACCAGGAGCTAAATTTACATCAACTAATCCGCTTCAAAAAGGATTAACATTTAATTCTGTTCATGCAACTCTTAGTTTAAAGAATAATAAACTCTCAGCTGATGAAGTATTTATTGTTCGTAGTGCTGATGCAGCAATACGTCCAGGTGATGCATCAATAACAATACGTCCAGGTGCTCAAATGGATACTATTGATGATGCAAAAATACTTGTAGATACAGAAACAAAATTACATAATTTCTATGATGCCAAGATAGCAATATTCTCTTCACAGCTTTATTCTGCAAATGGATATATAGACTATATAGATGAAAACAGTAAGAAGATTCCTATCTTTATGACAAAGATTAATCCTGACCCAACTTTCACAAGAGCAATAGGAAATGTAGATAAAGAAAGTGCAATAGCTCTAAACTCTGCATTTAATTTTTATGGAACAGTTCAAGTAGATGCAAAAGATACAAACTATTTATTTGATGGAGGACTCCAGCTAACTCATAATTGTAATGATAATATTGCTTGGTTAAAGTTTAATTCAAGAGTAGACGCAAAAGAAATATATATCCCTATACCAGAAGCTCCAACTTCAATTGATGGACAAAGAATAACAGCCTCTTTACAATTTACTACAAAGAACTTAGAGCCAAAGTCTGCATTCCTTACAACAGATAAAGAAGGAGATAATACTTTTATGAGAGCAAAAGGATTCTTAACTTTCGATAAAAATGCTAATGAATATCGTATAGCTTCAAGAGAGAAGTTAGATGATATGCAAGGGGCATTAGGGGATTACCTTGTTTTAAACAAATCGACATGTGATGCAAGAGGACAAGGAATGATTGATATTGGTTTCAATAAAGGTGGAGCGGTTAAAATGAATAACTATGGAGAAGTAAAGATAAATAACAATAAGACTACTGCTGAAATTAATATGAGTCTTGGTCTTAAATTTCCATTTAATCAACAAGCATTAGATTATATGGGAGTAGAGCTTTATGAAGATATGAATCTTATTCCAATAGAGTTTGAAACATCAAAATACAAAGACCAACTTGTTGCAATGTATGGAGAAGAAGGAGAAAAACTTTATGAAGATCTTCTAACAACAGGTGAATGGAAAGAAATACCTAAACAAATGGATTTCACTCTTTACTTTTCTAACGTAAAAATGCAATGGGATGAAATTTTAAATTCTTATGTTTCTTATGGTGATGCTGAATTAAGTATAGTGGGAAAATATCAATTAAATAAAAAAATAAGAGTAAAGATACAACTCTTAAAAACTTCTATTTCTAATGAAATAAGAATATATATAGAAGCAAATCCAGATCATTGGTATTTCTTTACATATAATGGAGCATCAATGAGTGCAATGTCTTCTTCTGAAATATTTAATGACTATATAAAACTTGCTCCAAATAAAGAAAGAGAATTTAAACAAGAAAATGGAAAGGTTTACACCTATCGTCTTGCAACACCAAACGAGAAACGAGATTTTATAAGAAAGCTTGAAAAGATAGATGATAAAGGAATTAATACAGAAGAATAAAACAAAGTAAGAGATGACAATATTTAATTATATAATGTTAGGTTTTGGAGGTATAGTCGCCTATTTATTAGGTTCAGTCCCTTCATCTGTTTGGATAGGAAGATCATTTTATGGAATTGATGTAAGAGAAAAAGGGAGTAAGAATGCTGGTGCTACAAACACAATAAGAGTATTGGGATTACTTCCTGGTTTATTTGTTTTAGGAATAGATGCTTTTAAAGGTTGGATGGCTGTTTATATTGGGAACTTCTTTGGACGTTTCTATACAGAAATATGGGGAATGGTAACAGGTGCTGAGTATTTAACCTATTTCAAACTTGTTTTAGGCGTAATAGCTGTTGTCGGACATGCTATACCAGTTTATGTTGGTTTTAAAGGAGGAAAAGGTGTTGCAACAATGCTTGGAGTAATAATAGGTCTTTTTGACCCATTATTACCGTTAATCATAGGAATATTTATTGTAACCTTTGTATTTTCACAATACATTTCTTTAGCTTCAATATTAGCTTCTTTAGCTTTTCCAATATTATATGTAACTTGTGGGCATTGGTTAAACTATGAAGTATATGTGCCTTTAATAGTATTTACTTGCTTAGTTGGATTATTTATTCCATACACGCATCGCAAGAATATTAGAAGATTAATAAAAAATGAAGAGCCGAAGTTTAAATTCAAGAAAACAATTGACGATTAAATAGTAATCAAAAAACAAAAAAAATGAAAAAAACGATTTTATTTATGCTATCAGCAGCCTTATTATTAGGCGGTTGTGGGAAGAATAATAAAGATCTTGCCAACAACCCATTATTAAAAGAATGGAATACTCCTTTTGGAACTCCTCCTTTCGATAAAATTCAATTAAAAGACTATCTTCCTGCATTTGAAGAAGGAATGAGGGTTCATAATGAAGAGATTGATGCAATTATTAACAACAAAGAAGCTGCTAACTTTGAAAATACAATTGTAGCTTATGATTTAAGTGGTGAGTTATTAGCAAAGGTTTCAGGCGTATTCTTTAATATGACTTCATGTAACACAAATGAAGAGTTACAAAAGTTAGAAGAAAAGATTGGTCCAATGATGGCTAAACATGGTGATGAAATCACTATGAATACTAAGTTATTTGCAAGAGTAAAGAACGTTTGGGACAATAAAGACAAAGAAAAACTAAACAAGGAACAACAAATGCTTTTGGATAAAACCTATAAGAAATTTGTACGTTCAGGAGCTTTGCTTAACAAAGAAAACCAAGAAAAACTTAAAGCAGTAAATGGAGAACTAACAACATTAGAATCTAAATTTACGTCAAACCTATTAAAGGAAACAAAAACTTACACTCTTGTTGTTGATAAAAAAGAAGATTTAAAAGGATTGCCAGATTGGTTGGTTGAACAAGCAGCAACAACAGCAAAAGAACAAAAAAAAGAAGGTAAATGGATATTTACATTAGATAATCCATCAGTATTTCCTTTCCTACAATATTCAGAAAATAGAGCATTAAGAGAAAAAATCTTTAAAGCTAAAAACAATCGTTGTAATAATGGAGGAGCAACCGACAATAA